>NZ_JBHRUG010000027.1:0-310217 GCF_042646605.1 Litchfieldella rifensis
CGAGCCAATCACGATGTTGAAACCATCGACTGGAGAGCCGTGTGCGGGAGAACCGCATGCACGGTTCGGAGGGCGGGGAGGCTATGCCTTCCCGACCCCTATCCAGAAGATGGGGCATCGTCATCCTGTAGAAGCGCCCGTGGGTGCGATGGGTGAGCCACCCAAGCCGGCCTGCGGCCGGATCGCCGCCACGGTGGCTCCTACAAGAAGATGGGGCATCGTCATCCTGTAGAAGCGCCCGTGGGCGCGATGGATGGGCCACCCAAGCCGGCCTGCCGGCCGGATCGCCGCCACGGCGGCTCCTACCAGAAGATGGGGCATCGTCATCCTGTAGAAGCGCCCGTGGGCGCGATGGATGGGCCACCCAAGCCGGCCTGCCGGCCGGATCGCCACCACGGTGGCTCCTACCAGAAGATGGGGCATCGTCATCCTGGAAGCGCCCGTGGGCGCGATGGATGGGCCACCCAAGCCGGCCTGCCGGCCGGATCGCCGCCACGGCGGCTCCTACAAGAACATGGCTAGCTTCTACGCTCTAAGCACTCAACCGCTTGAAGCCGTTCAACAACACAGGCATGTGCAGCCAATAGGCGAGGCCGCCACCGCCGATGCCCAGTGCCAGCGTCGGCAGGAACCTGCCCTTTGCGATCATCCGCTTCCCGACGGTGCTGCTCAAGATGTCATATCCCCGGTGAAACATGAGTGCCCGCTGTGAGGCCACAGCGGGCTCGCGAGGAATGAACGCTATCAGTCGTCCTCGACCTGCTCCAGGGGCTTGCCGCTGGGTTGCAGCTTCGACAACAGCTTGGGCAGCAGCCAGGGCAGTATCAGCAGTGCCGCGGCGGCGATCCACAAGCCGAGCGAGATGCCCGAGCGCCACAGGATCTCCACGTCGCCGCCACTGATCGACAGGGCACGACGCAGGTTCTGCTCCATCAACCCGCCGAGCACGTAGCCGAGGATCACCGGGGCCAGCGAGAAGCCCAGCTTGCGCAGCAGGTAGCCGAACACGCCGATAATCAGCATCAGGTAGATGGCGGTCAGGTCGGAGTGAAGCTGATAGACCCCCACGAAGGCCAGGATGGCGATACCCGGCACCAGCACCCAGCGCGGGATGGTCAGCACCCGGGCGAACACCCCGGCGAGCGGCAGGTTCAGCGCCAGCAGCACCAGGTTGCCGATGTACAGTGAAGCGATCAGGCCGCCGGCCACTTCGGGGCGCTCGCTGAACATCATCGGCCCCGGGGTGATGTTGTAGAGCATCAGTGCGCCGAGCAGCACGGCGGTGGTGCCGGAGCCGGGAATGCCCAGCGTCAGCATCGGCACGAACGAGCCCGCCGCCGCGGCGTTATTGGCCGCTTCCGGCGCCGCCAGGCCACGCATGTCGCCGGTACCGAAGGTGCCTTCCTTGTCGGAGAGGCGCTTTTCGGTGGTGTAGGACACCGCACCGGCCACCGAGGCCCCGGTCCCGGGCAGCACGCCGATGATGAAGCCGATCAGCCCCGAACGCAGCATGGCGCCCTTGCAGTACAGCACTTCCTTGAGGCTGATGAACACCCGCCCCAGTGGCGGAATGTCGCCGTCGGCATCCTTGCGGTTGGCGTGCTCGAGCATCAGCAGGATCTCGCTGATCGCGAACAGCCCGATGATCATCACCACGAAGTCGATGCCATCGTAGAGTTCGGGCATGCCGAAGGTATAGCGCAACACCCCGGTGCCGGAATCGATGCCAACGGTGCCGATCAGTACCCCGAGCACCGCGCCGATGGCGGTCTTGGTCGGATCCTTGCCCATCATCACCGACATCGAGGCGAAGGCGAACACCATCAGGGCGAAGAATTCGGCAGGGCCGAACATCACCGCGACCTCGGCCAGCAGCGGCGCGAACAGCGTCAGGCCGAGAATGGCGATGGTCGCACCGACGAAGGAGCTGACCGCCGACAGGCCCAATGCCGGGCCGGCGAGTCCCTTCTTGGCCAGCGGATGACCGTCGAGAGTGGTCATGACCGCGCCGGCGTCGCCGGGCACGTTGAGCAGGATACTCGACATGCGCCCGCCGTATTCGGCGCCGGTATAGATGCCGGCAAGCAGGATCAATGCCGATTCGGCTGGCAGGCCCAGGGTGTAGGCCAGCGGCATGAGAATGGCGATACCGTTGATCGGGCCGATGCCCGGCAGGGCGCCGAACAGCGTGCCGAGCAGGGCGCCGAGAAAGGCCAGCCCAAGATTCAGCGGGCTCAGCGCGACGCCAAAGCCTTGGATCAGGAAATCGAACATGATGGCGTACCTCTAGACCAAGGAGCTCAGCCAATGGCCACTAGGGAGGGAAATCCCCAACCCATGGGTGAACAGGAAGTAGCTGCCCATGGCCATCAACACGCCAGTCAGCAGCGCCTTGCCCCAGGAAGCGGCAAAGATTCGCGCCAGGGCGACGATCGCCAGCAGCGAAGTGGCAGCGAAACCGAGCCGTGTGAACAGCAGCGCATAGACCAGCAGCACGCCGAGCACCGCCAGCAGCTTCACGGCCAGGGCGCGGTCGGGCCAGTGGCCGTTGGCGCCGGGCTTGAATACCAGTACCAGCGACAGGGCGGCGAGCAGGATGGCCAGGATCAGCGGAAAGGCCTTGGGCCCCACGGGATCGTAGCTGAAGGGCACCTCCAGCCTGAGGGCCTGGACGGCGACGAACGCCGCCAGACCGATCAGGAAGACGCCCAGCCATCGGTCGGCGGCAAGCTTCATTGGCTCAGACCCACTTCTTCGGCCAGCGACTTGAATTCACCGACCTGCTCCTGGACGTAGCCGTCGAAGTCGGGCCCGAAGCGCGACATCGGGAACAGCCCACGGGCCTCGCGCAGTTCGGCGAACTTGGGATCCTCGGACAGCGCGGTGAAGCGTTCGACCCAAGAGTAATAGGCCTCGTCGTCAACCTCGGGGCCCATGTAATAGCCGCGCCAGATCGGCCACTGCACGTCGTAACCCTGCTCGGCGGCGGTGGGAATCTCGGCGTAGGGCCCGTTCATGCGCTCTTCGGAGAGTGCCGCCAGCACGCGGATCTTGCCGCTTTCGAGCTGCGACTTGAGCTCGGAAAGGTCGCCGGTGAAGACCTGGATATGGTCGCCGAGCAGTGCCGCCAGCGCTTCACCGCCACCCTCGAAGGCGACATAACGCAGGCTCTTCGGTGAGATGTCGGCGGCCTTGGCGGTCAGCGCCGCCTTCATCCAGTCCTGGCTGCCGATCGTGCCGCCGGCGCCGAAGGCGATCTCGCCCGGGTTGTCGCGCAGGTCGGCCATCAACTCGTCGAGGTTCTGCCAGGGCGCGTCGGCGTTGACCACGATGGCGCCATAGTCGACCCCCAGCGCACCCAGCCAGCGCACTTCCGTGGCGTCGTACTGGCCGAACTTGCCCAGTGCCAGGTTGACCGCCGCGCCGGTGCTGGCCGCCACGATCAGGTTGGGGTCGTCGGTGCGTACGCCGTTGACATGGTTGTAGGCCACGGCGCCGATGCCGCCCGGCATGTAGCTGACGGCCATCGGCTTGTCGATCAGCCCGGTTTCCTGCAGGCCATTGGCCGCCAGGCGACAGGTCAGGTCGTAGCCACCACCGGGCTTGGCCGGGGCGATACACTCGGTGGCATCGGATTGGGCCTGGGCACCGCCGGCGAGCAGCAAGCTGCCCAGCAGGGCCAGCCCGGAGCAGTGACGGAAAGCCTTGTTGATCTTCATGGCGAACTCCTGTTCTCTTGTTCTGGTGTCGCGGAGAGGGATTTCCCCGCCTGCCATCGCGGTGGATGACACAACCGCATGCTAGGCGCGCAACCTTTCACCAACCTGTCATCTCGTCACCACTCCATGAGACTTTGGTCGTATGCGTCTGCTCGTCGTCGAAGATGATCCGCTGATTGCCCGCTCGCTGAACCAGGCCCTGACCCCGCTGGGCAATACGGTGGAAGCGTTCACGCGCTATGCCGAGGCCAGCGCGGCGTTGCGTCACGACCGCTTCGACTTGATCCTGCTCGACCTGGGGTTGCCCGACGGCGACGGGCTGACGCTACTCGGCGAACTGCGCGAGCGCGGCGACACCACGCCGGTCCTGATCCTCACCGCCCGCGATGGCATCGACGACCGGGTGCGCGGGCTCGACCTGGGCGCCGACGACTACCTCGCCAAGCCGTTCTCGCTCGCCGAACTCGAAGCGCGGGTACGCGCCCTGTTGCGGCGCAGCCAGCAGCGCACCGACAACCGCCTGAGCCTCGGTGCGCTGTGCTTCGACCCGGCCTCGGGCGTTGCCACGCTGAACGGCGAGGCGCTCGACCTGCCGCGTCGCGAACTGCGCCTGCTGGAAGGGTTGTTGCTGCATGCCGGCAGCATCACCCCGCGCGAGATGCTCGAGAACCGGCTGTTCGGCTTCGGCGACGTCGGTTCCAACGCCCTGGAGGTCTATGTCAGCCGCCTGCGCAAGCGGCTGCAGGGCAGCGGGTTGCGCATCCGTACCTTCCGTGGCCTGGGCTACCGGCTCGAGGAAGAGCGGTAGTGATCGAGGTCGACGGCACCCTCAAATCGCGCTTGGCGGTGTGGCTGCTGGTCACCGTGAGCGCACTGGGCGCGCTGCTGTTGATCGAGGCCTATTCCAGCTCGCAACGCGCCGCCGAGCGTGCCTACGACAGCCAGCTCGAATCGGCGGCGTTGACCATCGCCGAGGCCGTGCAGTGGCAGGAAGGGCAGCCGGTGGTGGAAATTCCCGCCGCGGCGCTGCAGATCCTCGCCACCCGCCATCAGGAACGGGTCTTCTACGCCGTGCTCGATGCCGACGGGCAGCGGGTCTCGGCCAACCTGGATTTCCCCATTCCGGCCGACTGGCGCCAGCAAGTCGACGAGCAGCCGATGTGGACGGATGCCGACAACCTCGGCGCCGGCTGGCGCCTGCACGGGCGGGAGTTCGACTCGGCCGGATGGGAAAGCCAGGACCCGGTGCAGATCTGGGTCGGCCACACCCTGGCCGGGCGCCAGGCATTGACCGATGAACTGTTTGAACGGGCGGTGACCCGCTTCCTGGTCATGGTGCTGGTGGCCGGGCTGTTGATGCTGTTGGCGATGCGTGTGGCGCTGAAACCCATGCGCCGCCTGCGCCAACTGCTGCGTCAGCGCGAGGCCGACGACATGCGCCCGTTCGATGCGCGGGTGCCGGAGGAACTGCGCGAACTGGCCGAGACCCTCGACACCCTGTTCGCCCGCCAGCGCGAGAGCCGCGATGCGCTGTTGCGCTTCACCGCCGATGCCAGCCACCAGCTCAAGACCCCGCTGGCTGGGCTGCAGAGCACCAGCGAACTGGCGCTGAAGAGCCATCAGCCCGACGAATGGCGCCGGGCATTGGTGGCGGTCCATGACGGGGCCGAGCGCACCAGCCGCCTGGCGAACCAGCTGTTGAGCCTGGCGCGGCTGCGCCACGTCGTCGATGGCCGCGAGATGAGCCGGCTCGACCTGGGCGCGCTGTTGCGCGAGACGCTGTTCGACTGGGCCGGGCGCGATGTCGCCCAGGACCACGACCTGGGGCTGGCCGAACTACCCGACACGCCGCTGTTCATCCATGGCGAGCCCTGGGCGCTGCGCGAACTGCTCGGCAACCTGATCGACAACGCCCTGCGCTACACGCCGCCAGGTAGCATGATCACCCTGGGCCTGGTGCGACACGGCGACGAGGTGGAACTGTTCATCGAAGACGACGGCCCCGGCGTCGCCCCCGAAGTGCTAGCGCGCCTGCACCATCCCTTCGAGCGCGGCGGACGCCAGGACACCCACGGCTCCGGCCTGGGACTGGCGATCGTCGACTCCATCGCCCGGCGTCACGATGCCCGCCTGAACGTGGCACCGCACACGCCGTGCGGGCTGAGGGTCAGTCTGTATTTTCCCCTGGAGAACACGCCATGATGTTTCGGCGCTTCCACGCATTCGCGCTTGCCGCTCTGTTGCTGGCGCCAGCGTCGGGCTGGGCCACGACGCCGCTGGTGGTCGAGGCGGCGCTCGACAAGGACGTGGTCGCGCCGCTGCTGGACGCCTTCGAGCAGGCGCATCCCGATATCGCCCTCGACTTCCGCGATCGCTCCACCCTGCAAGTCGACGAGCTCGTCGCCGAGGCCGACCCGGCGCCGGACGTGGTCATCAGCTCGGCCATGCCGTGGCAGATGGCACGCGTCAACGAAGGCTATGCGCGGCGCCTGGATTCGGCCGAAGCGCGTGGCTGGCCGGAGTGGGCCAAGTGGCGCGACGAGGTGTTCGGCTTTACCTTCGAGCCGATCGTCATGGCCTACCGCCTCGACCTGTCGCGTCACATGATGCCACCAGCCACCCATGCCGACCTGCATACCCTGCTGACCGAACAGTTGGACCTGCTGCGCGGCCGGGTGACGACCTATTCCCCCTTGCGCAGCGGCGTGGGTTACACCTTGTTCCAGCAGGATGCCCGCTATACCACGCGCTTCTGGGACCTGGTCGCCGCCATGGGCAATGCCGATGCCGTGCTGGAAGCCAACACCCGCGCCATGCTCGAGGGCATCAGCGAAGGACGCTACTGGCTCGGCTATAACCTGCTGGGTTCCTACGCCATGGTGTGGGCCCAGCAGCATCCCGAGGTGATCGTCCAGGTGCCCCAGGACTACTCGCTGGTGATGATGCGCATGGCCTTCATCCATCGTGACGCGCCGCACCCCGGCGCGGCGCGGGCGTTCCTCGACTTCCTGCTCAGCCGCGACGGCCAGCGGGTGATCGCCGGGGAAACGCCGCTGTTCAGCGTGCGCCCCGACGTGATCGGCCCCTACACGGCGCAGCGCCTGCGCGACCAGGTCGGCGAGCGCCTCTATCCCATTCCGCTCAATGCGTCGCTGCTGGCGTTCGTCGATCCGCAGCGCCGCGATGCGTTCATGGCGCGCTGGGCGCGTGAATTCGATAGAGCGAAAAGCGTCGAGTAGGGCTAGCCTGCCGCGCATCACCACATTGCCGCTCCCGCCTCCGGCACGTTATAATGGTTGATTAACTTCCTCACGCCCCGTCCTCCATCAGTTCAATGGGTGTTGCCGATATGTTACGTATGGCGCAAGAAGCTCTTACGTTCGATGACGTATTACTCGTTCCCGGCTATTCCGACGTTCTGCCCAAGGATGTCAGCCTCAAGTCCCGCCTGAGCCGCAATCTCGAACTCAACATCCCGCTCGTCTCGTCGGCCATGGATACCGTCACCGAAGCGCGCCTGGCGATCGCCATGGCCCAGGAAGGCGGCATTGGCATCATCCACAAGAACATGACCATCGCCGGCCAGGCCGCCGAGGTGCGCAAGGTCAAGAAGCACGAGAGCGTGATCGTCAAGGACCCGGTCACCGTGGGGCCCAAGGCCAAGCTGCAGGACCTGCTGGCGATGGCCGACGAATACGGCTACTCCGGCTTCCCGGTGGTCGAGGGCGAGACCCTGGTCGGCATCGTCACCGGTCGTGACATGCGCTTCCAGCCCGACCACAGCGACAGCGTCGAAGCGATCATGACGCCGCGCGAGAAGCTGGTCACCGTGCCGGTCGGCACCCCGCTCGACGTGATCAAGGCCAAGCTGCAGGAAAACCGCATCGAGAAGATCCTGATCGTCGACGACAGCTTCCGCCTGCAGGGCCTGGTCACGGTGCGCGACATCGAGAAGGCCCGGACCTACCCCAACGCCGCCAAGGACAGCGACGGCCGCCTGCTGGTCGGCGCTGCGGTGGGCACCGGCCCCGAGACGCCCGAGCGCGTCGCGGCGCTGGTCGAAGCCGGGGTCGACGCCATCGTGGTCGATACCGCCCACGGCCACTCCAAGGGCGTGATCGACCGTGTGGCCTGGGTCAAGGAACACTTCCCCGACGTGCAGGTGATCGGCGGCAACATCGCCACCGCCGAAGCCGCCCGGGCGCTGGCCGAGGCCGGCGCCGACGGCGTCAAGGTCGGCATCGGCCCGGGTTCCATCTGCACCACCCGCGTGGTGGCCGGCGTCGGCGTGCCGCAGATTACCGCGGTCTCCAACGTCGCCGAGGCGCTCAAGGAGTACGACATTCCGCTGATCGCCGATGGCGGCGTGCGCTACTCCGGCGACCTGGCCAAGGCCATCGCCGCCGGCGCCAGCTGCGTGATGATCGGCGGCCTGCTGGCCGGCACCGAGGAAGCCCCGGGCGAGGTCGAGCTCTACCAGGGCCGTACCTACAAGGCCTACCGCGGCATGGGCTCGATGGGCGCCATGGCGCAGAGCCAGGGCTCCGCCGACCGCTATTTCCAGGACAAGAGCGAAGGCGCCGAGAAGCTGGTACCGGAAGGCATCGAAGGCCGCGTGCCCTACAAGGGCGTGATGAGTGCCATCGTCCACCAGTTGATGGGCGGCCTGCGCGCCTCGATGGGCTACACCGGCTGCCGCAGCATCCTGGAGATGCGCACCAAGCCCGAGTTCGTGCAGATCACCGGCGCCGGCTTCGCCGAGTCGCATGTTCACGACGTGCAGATTACGAAAGAAGCCCCCAACTATCGTGCGGGCTAACCAGCGCCGCTGAGTTGGCGCCATGCGTTGTTGAAAACGGCCTCGACATGCTCATTGACACCCCACGTCAACTGCGCTGTCTCGGCCGTTTTCGCCTAGCCTGACGCTCAACCAGCGATGCTGGACCGTTTACACCGCTTTTGGACTAGGCCTGCTGCCGAGAGATTTCCATGACCGATATTCACGCCCATAAGATCCTGATCCTCGATTTCGGCTCCCAGTACACCCAGCTCATCGCGCGCCGGGTGCGCGAGATCGGTGTCTACTCCGAGGTCCGCGCCTTCGATATCACCGAGGCCGAGATCCGCGAGTACAACCCCAACGGCATCATCCTTGCCGGTGGGCCGGAGTCGGTCACCGAGCTGGATTCGCCGCGTGCGCCGCAGTGCGTGTTCGAGATGGGCCTGCCGGTGCTGGGCATCTGCTACGGCATGCAGACCATGGCCGAGCAGCTCGGCGGCGCCGTGGAGGGTTCCAAGAAGCGCGAGTTCGGCTACGCCCAGGTGCGCATCGACGCCGAGACCGCGCTGTTCAAGGACATCAAGGATCACGTCGACCACGTCACCGACAAGGCGCTGCTCGACGTGTGGATGAGCCACGGCGACAAGGTCGCCCAGGTGCCCGACACCTTCATCGTGACCGCCTCCACCCCGAGCTGCCCGATCGCCGCCATGGCCTGGGAAGAGAAGCGGTTCTACGGCGTGCAGTTCCACCCCGAGGTCACCCATACCCTGCAGGGCCAGCGCATCCTCGAGCACTTCGTGCTGGGCATCTGCCAGGCCGAGCGGCTGTGGACCCCGGCACAGATCATCGAAGACCAGATCGCCCGCGTACGCGACCAGGTCGGCGACCGCCACGTGCTGCTCGGCCTCTCCGGCGGCGTCGATTCCTCGGTGGTCGCGGCGCTGCTGCACAAGGCGATCGGCGACCAGCTGACCTGCGTGTTCGTCGACAACGGCCTGCTGCGCAAGGACGAAGGCGAGCAGGTGATGGAAACCTTCGCCCGCCACATGGGCGTCAAGGTGATTCGTGTCGATGCCGAGGAGCTGTTCCTGTCCAAGCTCGAAGGCGTGAACGACCCCGAGGCCAAGCGCAAGATCATCGGCAACACCTTCATCGACGTGTTCGATGACGAGGCCAGCAAGATCGAAGGCGTCGAGTTCCTGGCCCAGGGCACCATCTACCCCGACGTGATCGAATCCGCCGCCTCCAAGACCGGCAAGGCCCACGTGATCAAGTCGCACCACAACGTCGGCGGCCTGCCCGAGACCATGAAGCTCAAGCTGGTCGAACCGCTTCGCGAACTGTTCAAGGACGAAGTGCGCCGCCTCGGCCTCGAACTCGGCCTGCCCTACGACATGGTCTACCGCCACCCCTTCCCGGGGCCGGGCCTGGGCGTGCGCATCCTCGGCGAAGTGAAGAAGGAATACGCCGACATCCTGCGCGAAGCCGACGCCATCTTCATCGAGGAACTGCACAACGCTGACTGGTACCACAAGACCAGCCAGGCCTTCGCCGTGTTCCTGCCGGTCAAATCCGTCGGCGTGGTCGGCGACGGCCGCCGCTACGAATGGGTCATCGCCCTGCGCGCCGTGGAAACCATCGACTTCATGACCGCAAGATGGGCCCACCTGCCGTATGAGCTGCTGGAGAAAGTCTCCAACCGCATCATCAACGAGCTGGAAGGCGTTTCCCGCGTGACCTACGACGTGAGCAGCAAGCCGCCCGCGACGATCGAGTGGGAGTGAGTCGCGCCTAGGCTGAACGCCTGACACGGCTAAGCTGAGCGAGATCAAGGGTCTACCAAAGGGTAGGCCCTTTTTCTTTGCAATTCGTTACAGAGTTTAGTTAACTCAGGTTAAGGTCGCCGAGACGACCGCCGATAGAACAGGTAGTACAACGCAGACAGGGCTGTCGCAGGGAAAGGATGTCATCCCCGGGCGGTAGCATGTTGCTCCTTTAATAATTTATCAATACTTGTCTTTCATATCTCAATCCCCGGAGATAATGCTTACTAAACCGACTTAAAATTTAAACCAAATTGCATGAGTGGTGCATTGAAAAAGCTTTGTCTTCGTTCAATATGATATTATATTGTGATTTTTGCTCGAAGAAGCTGGTATTTAAATTAATGAAGGTGGCCCTAGTATATTGATAAGCTTCATCTTTCGAGCTATTGTTTCTAATAAATACAGATTTTTTAAAATGGGGCTTTTTAGTGTCGAGAAAAAATACAACATTATGGGAGCTTGAAGAGCACTCTTTGGGTAAGCATCTGGTGCTAAAAAGCTATTTAAACGCATGGCTGCCTATACTTTCAAGATGGCATGGGAGACTTCTGATAATAGATGGCTTTGCAGGACCCGGAGAGTATAATAACGGCCATGTTGGTTCGCCAATTATTGCGCTTGATGCCGCATTGCAGCATCGGCATCAAGCGGTTCGTGACCAAGAAATAGTCTTCTATTTTGTGGAGTCAAACAAGAAACGGATGGAGCATCTAAAGGCTCTTGTTGACGAGAAGTATCCATCATTGCCGAAAAATTTTATAGTTCGATATGCAAGTGCCACGTTCGATGGTGCTATGAGCGAATTACTTGGCTATGTTGAAGAGCAAAATAGGCAGTTAGCACCATGTTTCGCTATGATAGATCCCTTTGGTGTATCTGATACCCCTATGTCTCTAATTCACAGAATTCTGAAGAATCCAAAAGCTGAAATTTATATTTCAGTCATGTATGAGTTCATTAACCGGTTTCTTGGGTCAAGGGAATTTAGACCTCATCTGGATAATTTGTTCGGCAGTAATGATTGGTGCAGAGTTCAGTCAATATCTGACAGATCAGAGAGGAAAGAGTTTCTTTATGGGTTATATAAGGAAAAATTAAAAGAGTCAAGGGCTACTAATGCTGTTCACTTTGAGTTGTATAAAGGATATAGACATGTCTACAGTATATTCTTTGCAACACAATCATGGGTTGGCGCCGATAAAATGAAGGCGGCCATCTGGAGCATTGCTCCTTCTGGTGACTTCGTGTTTCGAGGGTCAGCGAACGATGAGTTTGATATTGCATCGCCAGATTTTAATCCCTTGATAAATGCCATTTCGGAAGAGTTCGCGAATCGCTGGGTTACACCGAAACAGATAGCCCAGTTTGTTGGATCTGACCGAACGATCTATCATTCGTCTCAATTTAAGAAAAATGCTTTAAAGCCACTGGAAAAAAGCGGGAGGCTGATCATTCATCCTGATGATGCAGATAAACGAACTCGGCGATTTACTTATAGGGACGATATTCGGCTTAGAATCATAGAGGAAGGCCAGAATACGTAGCCGAAGGATGAAATGATTATGTGCCTCGGATGGCTCGGGGGCACTGACTAATGCTATCGCGTTATCAAACTATTTTCATTTCCATTAATTCTGTATGTGCTAGTATAACTAGCATCTCTGCCATGTAATATTATATACAGTGGTCTTCACTGATGGAGGCGATCATGAGCAACAAGAGCACGATTGAGTGGACTGAGCACACGTGGAACCCTATGACAGGATGTACGAAGGTGTCCCCTGGTTGCAAGCACTGCTATGCAGAGGAGATGGCCAAACGTCTAAAGGCGATGGGAACTCCAGGATACGAGAATGGTTTTGAGCTCTCGCTTTTAATTGAGCGTCTTGACCAGCCTCTACGCAGGAAAAAGCCCACCAAGTATTTTGTTAATTCGATGAGTGATCTTTTTCATGAGGCTGTTCCGGATCAATTCCTCGATAAAGTTTTTGATGTTATCGATCGTACTCCGCAGCACACATATCAAATCTTGACTAAGCGCGCTGATCGTATGGCCGACTACTTTTGGAGGCATAAAGTTCCTGAAAATGCCTGGCTGGGTGTTTCTGTAGAAGATAAAAAATATGGTGTACCACGAATCGAGCATTTGAGAGCTGTTGATGCAACGGTCAGGTTTCTTTCTGTGGAGCCATTGCTCGAGGACATAGGTGTCGTTGAGCTTGCTGATATTCATTGGGTTATCGTTGGTGGAGAGTCAGGTCGTAATGCCAGACCTCTGAAGGAGGAATGGGTCGACAATATTCGACGTCAATGTGAGACTCAAGACGTTGCCTTTTTCTTTAAGCAATGGGGGACATGGGGTGCTGATGGAAAGAAGAGAAACAAGAAGGCAAATGGGCGTGAATTCCAAGGCCGAGTCTGGGATGAGATGCCACGTATTTCGATAAAAACTCTGTAGTTATATCCGTTTTCATACTAAAAATCATAAAAGGCGGCTGTATGCCAAAGAAAAATGGATATGATTGGTCGGATATTTCCAGTCCACCTGTGTTGGATAGTCACAGCTCAGTGAAGCATGAAATAATGTGTGACTATCTTAGGAGATATATAGCAGTTTTCACCAAAAACCCAAATGTAGATAGAGTTCGAATTAATATTATAGACGGCTTTGCGGGAGGTGGACGCTATCGTTCACCCGTAGGCTCGGAGATACTTCCTGGCTCTCCGGTGCGTTTAATGCGGGCAATGAAAACTGCAGAAGCTGAAATAAATGCATGTGGCAGGATCAAGCCTTTTACTTTAGATGCTAACTACTACTTTGTTGAAATTGATAGAGGGGCAGTAGAGCAATTAAGGTTTTCTTTAGCTGAGTTTGGTCTATCCAGCGAAAAGAATGTTCATGTCTTTCATGATAATTTCCTCGCGGTTTTGCCAAAAATTTGTATAGACATTAAGAGTAGAAGCAGAAAGCCCAGGAATATTTTTATTTTAGATCAATATGGGTATAAAGATGTTCCACCCTGTGTGCTTAGGAATTTGTTCTGGCTTTTTCCAAGTGGAACTGAGGTGATTCTAACATTCTCAACCGATAGCCTTATAAATTATATTTCCACCAAGCCGAATTTTGTCAGAACTTTGGAAAAGCTCAATTTGGAAGGGCTTCTTAAGCATCCGGATCTGCAGGATTCTATAGAGATAAAACAAAGTCGATTACTCATAGAGCAGTTGTTATATGAAGAAATTCAGAGTCAATGTGGTGCTTCTTTCTATACACCTTTTTTCATTGTGTCGCGTAAGAGCAATCGAGCGTATTGGCTGATTCATTTGTCATCACATCCGACAGCACGCAATGAAATGTTGTTGACGCATTGGAAGAATCAGAATGCGTTTGAGCATCATGGTACTAATGGGCTCAACATGATGCTGGGGTATGATCCTACGTTTGAGGCTATTGCGGATCAGCAGACTTTTGACTTTTATTTCGATGATGATGCGGACCATAGGGTATTGAATGCATTGGTTGAGGATATACCTGAATTTTTAGCTGCATCCGAGATTTTTACAGTACAAGAATTGGTTTTCAAGACGTGCAATAGGTCTCCGGCTACTCTCGACCAATATAAGCATGCTCTTTTTCGGTTGCAACAAACAAAAGTGCTTAAAGTGCTGACAGCTAATGGGAAAATGCGAAGATCAGCCAATTCCATATCGCTTGAGGACCATTTGCTCGTCACTAATCAATTATTCTTGCTTTTTTGATTACATGCTAGCCCCTGCATCAACGACGATAAATCCCCAACTCGATCATGCGGTGATGGCAATAGATTGGCAATGTTGATTTTCAATCGAATAAGCGTCATAACCTGCTTGATATTTCATGCTTGAGCAGAGGCGTGTTGATTGCTGCTCAGTACTACCTCTAACCCGTGCCTCATGATGTCGGTATCGATTGCCTGACATCCCTAGCATCACTTGCAGTAACTGTCGAATGTTGGTAGAATCAGGATTGGCTTATGGGCAGATTTTGGATCGCGTATCGCGATCAGTGACAACATGGTCCGAGTGGATCGCCCTTAAGAAGACTTTCCGCTGTTCGATAGTCCCTCCTTGAAAATGCGTAGGAGTGCCCATAAGCCATTTTCCTACTGTGTAAAGCGATACTATGTCGAAAATTGAAGCTTTGATAAGTGCAAGAACGAAGGCTGACCTTGCACACCTGCTAGGTGTAAAGACATCGTTTTTAACATACGTTCTCTATGTGTTAAAACCGTCTACGCAATATGAGAAATTCGAAATTCCCAAGAAAAGCGGTGGGGTGCGAACAATCTGGGCGCCTTCTGAGAAATTAAAAAGCCTTCAGGCCGAGCTTTCAATTCTTCTACAAGATTGCATTGAAGAAATTGAGGGAGTGAGAGCGGAGGAGGGTGATGACTCCACATCTACACTTTCCCATGGTTTCGTTAGAGGTCATTCCATTATTACAAACGCTATGCAGCATCTGAACAAGAAGAATGTTTTAAATGTAGATCTGAAGGATTTTTTTGATAGCTTCAACTTTGGTCGAGTGAGAGGCTTCTTTATAAAAAACAAAAATTTCCATCTTGAACCAAGCATCGCAACTGTTATCGCGCAAATTTCTTGTCATGACGACAAGCTTCCCCAAGGGAGTCCTTGTTCTCCTGTAATTACTAATCTTATAACGCATGCACTAGATGTTAGGTTGGCAACTCTGGCTAAAAAGCATTCTTGTAGTTACTCAAGGTATGCTGACGACATTACTTTCTCGACACGGAAAAAAATATTTCCTCCCCAAATCATGCGACATGAGGGTGGAGTGTATCTCCCCGGGAAACGGTTTATAAGCGAAATCCGACGAGCCGGATTTGAAATAAATCACGGTAAAACAAGAATTTTATACAAAGACTCTCGGCAGGAAGTTACAGGACTTGTCGCCAACCAAAAGCCTAGCGTAAAATCCGAATATTGGAGAACTGCTAAGGCCCAGTGTCACGCTCTTTTTCAAAATGGAACTTTCACTAAAGAAGTCAACGGCGTAATGCTAGCAGGCAGTATTAACGAATTAGAAGGAAAATTAAATTTTATCGACCAAATTGACCACTTTAACAGGCTAAGGTCACGAAAAAAACCTGACCCTATTTACGTTATAAGGAACCATGGATATAAACAGGACGAGTTGCTAAGCGGAAGAGAAAGAACATTTAGCAGATTTTTATATTACCGATGGTTCTATGGAAATAAAAAAGCGACTATTTTGTGCGAAGGAAAAACTGATAACGTGTATTTAAAGGCGGCAATAAGTAGGCTGGCTACTCGTTATCCAAAGCTGGTTAAACCTGAGACGACTACCCAAAAGTATGAGCTGCTTGTCTCCTTCTTTAAATACACGGCAAGAACTCGCTTTTTCCTGAATCTACATGGCGGAACACCATACATAGATTTGTTTATAAAGTCGTTTAATGAAAAGCAAGGCTTTTACAGTGCTCCAAATCCCGAGAAGCCTGTGATAATAGTAATGGATAACGATTCGGGGTTTAACGATACATTTAATTTGCTAAAAAAGATGAATGCTACTCCTTATCCCAGTACACTGAAAAAGAATAACTTCAGGAACTCGGAATTCATTCATGTTGGACAAAATTTGTACGTTGTGCTAACTCCTCTCGGAGCAGCGGGAAAAGAAACCGCAATCGAAGACCTCTTCAGCAAAAAAGTGCTGGGCGAGAAAGTAAGCGGAAAGACATTCAACCCATGCGACAAAACAAGAGACAATGCTAAAGAATATGGGAAGGAAGTGTTCGCCAAGAGGGTGGTCTTGGCTAAAAAAGACAGTATTAGTTTTTCAGGATTTAAACCAATTTTAAAACGGATCGTGCAGTGTATCGATCATTACGAATCAATAAGGCCTTAGCTAAAGGGGCTGGAATGATTTCCTGCTAGTGTGCTCATTATCTATTTGGAACGCAGGGCATCGCTGCTCCTTTATTTGATTTTTTGGCTTTACGAGTATTTGTGTGCAATTAAAAAGTTATTTAATCTATTATAATGTTGCGTAGCTGACATGGCCGCTTGCCGAGCTGTCACTGTGGTGAATGGTTGCGGTCAAGTGAGCAAGGGGTTTGAGTATCCCTTTACTCGGATCCAATCAGTGCATGAATCTACATAAAGCGGGCGCCTCAAGGGCGCCCGCTTTCGTTATGACTTAGCCTTCAGAAGCGGTCGACGCGGAACGGGGCCATATCCACCGCGGGCTCTTCGCCATCCATCATCTGCGCGAGCAGTTCGCCGGTGGCCGGACCCAGGGTAAAGCCCTGATGGCCGTGGCCGAAGGCGAGCCATAGCCCCTCCATGTTGGGGGCCGGGCCGATCACCGGCTTCATGTCGGGCAGGCAGGGGCGGGCGCCTTTCCAGGGCTGGCTGTCGCGACGCTTGCCCAGCGGGAACAGCTTGCGTGCCACTTTCTCGGCGGCGGCCAGCTGCTTGTACTGGGGCGGCGATTCCAGGTCGGCAAGCTCGGCGCCGGTGGTCAGGCGAATGCCGGCGCGCATCGGCTCGAGCAGGAAGCCCTTCTCGGCGTCCATCACCCAGTGGTTGAGCTTGGCTTCCCCTTCGGCGGAGTAGTGCATGTGGTAGCCGCGCTTCACGAACAGCGGCACTTTCATGCCCAGCCTTCCCAGCAGTTCTCCGGCCCAGGGGCCCAGGGCCACCACAACCTCATCTGCCTCCAGGGGGCCTTCGCTGGTATTGACCCGCCAGCCGCCTTCTATCTGGAGCACATCCTCGACGCTGGCCTGCATCACACGGCCGCCCTGCTCGGCAAAGCTGCGGGCGTAGGCCTGCACCAGGCCGCCCGGGTCCGAGACCATCCAAGGCTGCGTCCAGTAGATCGCTCCGATCAGCCCTTTGCCCAGATGCGGCTCCTTGGCGTAGAGCGCCTCGGCATCAAGCACCTCATACTCGACCCCGAAGCGCTCGTGGTTCTCCCGGGCCGTTTCCTGGCGCTCCTCGAACTCCTTGCGGGTGCGGTAAAGCTCCAGCCAGCCGCCCTTGCGTACCAGCGCTTCGGCGCCGGCGGCCTCTATCATCGGCGCGTGGGCATCCTGGCAGCGCATGATCAGCGACGCCCACTCGTTTACGATGCGCTCGTAGCGCTTACCGCTCGAGTTCAGCCAGTAGTTCAGCAGCGGGCCCGCCGCGTTCATCATGCCGGTGGGGCGGTAGCGGATATCCACCTTGCGGTTGGGCAGCACCCGCAGCAGGGTGCCGATATCCCGGGGGAAGGCGTAGGGGCGCACCGCCTCGCGCTGGATGATGCCGGCATTGCCGAAGGAGGTCTCGAGCCCCGGCTCGCGGCGGTCCACCAGCGTGACGTCATGACCGCGACGCACCAGATGCCAGGCCACTGAAACGCCGACCATGCCGGCACCAAGAACGATGATATTGCGGGCCATGAAGGTCTCCCTGCCGATGGATAAAGAAAGCTCCGCCGCGGGGCAGAGCCTGTCATGCGCGGAGTTTATCAGCACTTCTCATAAAATCTGCTGTGTGATGTTAATTAAGATGAAGACGCTATATTTTAACCGGCAAGCAGAATATTTGCCCGCGGCTATGGGGATGAATAGAATTTTTGTTTGCAGCGGGATCTCGGGCCTGCTCGCGCCATTACCGGATAGTGTAGGTGCTGCACTGAGGGCCGCCATGGTCTGGCTATGGTCTGATCAAGGACGGTGGGGGCGGGTGCTGATTCCGGCATCTCGCAACGGGAAAATTATCGCTCGGTAATTATCCCGGTGATCACGGCTCAATTTGCAGAAGAAATTACCGATCGGTAACTTTTGCAAAGCCACTCTTGCACGGTAACGATGGGGCTCGGGCGGCTATCGCTGGTTATCTCACAACGCCCCGAATCTTCGCCTCGCCTTCCGTCAATACGCTCCATGCCTGGCGCCTCAGCGCCTCGTCTCCCCCTATCATCACTTCCAGGAGTCGGCGCTTCTCGGCCAGGTAGACCCGGGCGAATCCAAGATCCCGCGCGACGATGCTGATGGTGTTGTCGATCAGGTCGGCGTACTTGATGGTCTGCGCTTCCGGGGAAACCTCAGCCAGCCTGTCACGCTCCAGCGCTTTGCGGTGAGCACGGTTGCCGATTTCCGGGTCGATGAATTGATCCGTGAGCTCGTGGACCAGGATGGCTACCCGCTCGCCGAAGCACTCCTGGATGTCCATCGCCGTAACGCCGGTATCCTCGAGCACGTCATGCAGGAGGGCGGCGGCGATCATCTCCGGTGTCGCCGTCTCGACGGCTGACACGGTCTTCGCGACGGCCACCGGGTGGTGCCAGTAGGGCTCGCCGCTGTACTTACGTCGCTGCCCAACGGCTTGATGTGCGGCCCTGCTGAACAGCGCAGCCCGTTCAGCTATGTCGTCCATTCAGGTAACTCCCTCAGCTTCACCTTTCCATCATGATGCCAGATATCCCTCGGCCTAGAGCGGTTCGCCCAGGCGGGCGCGCTTTCGCCAAGTGCACATCAATCACGCGGGATCTTTTTCAAGCGCTCATCGGCGCGTTTCACGGTTTTCATTTTTTCGGGCCGCTTCATGGCTTTCCACTGGCGTATCTCTTCCACCGTGCGGCCGCAGCCGGTGCATAGGCCTCCTGACAGTTGGCATATCGAGACACAGGGGCTTTCGATCTTCTTCGCCATTCAATGCCTCGTTGGCTTGGTGTGTAGCCGACGCTGCCAGTCGCCGCCGTGCTCCCGCTGACACGCTTCTTCGCTGTCGAAATCGAGATGCCGCGAGACGTCGCCGACATCGAGGCCGGCCTCGGCCAATGCCTCGGCGGTCAGGTCAGCGATGCAGCGTCGGGCATCGCCCTTGAGTGCATTCGCTAGATTGGGGTGGGTATCGAACACCCAGGTGACCATCAGGCTCTCGGGAAAGCGCTGATAATCGACCTCGTGTGTCAGCCAGCAAAAGCCGGGCAGTAGGGGCTTGGCCTGTTCACAGGCCTGGGTTAGCGAAGCGGTCAGTCGTCGCTCCATCTTGCCGCGTTCTCGCTTGGCAATCATTTACTCTCCAATAGGTTCAGCCTGCCACAGGGAGCAATTCCGCGAAGCCTGAATTGCCCCGAGGCGATCCAGGGAGCACCGAAGCTGGTCCTGAGCGGTTCCCCACCTCCATCTATCGCCATATGGATGTGTCCTGGCGAGAATCCTCAGCACAAGATCTGAGTATGCACTTGATGCTGCCGGCGATCCTCACCAGCGATGCGAAACATGAAGCGGCGCAACAGCACTGCATAGAATGTCGTGCTCATCAGTACGCAGAACGGCACCAGCCGTGGACCAGGTTAGAGGTAAAGGCACAGATGCCAATACGATGAAGAATAGTATCTGCCTGTCATGGATCGGAATGCCGGATTCACTTCGCCGACGAGTACCAGGGCCTGTTCGGGCGAGAGTTCATAGGTGTCGCTGAGGGCGTGATAGCCCACGTAGCCGCCGGCGGCCTGGGCACTCAGCCATTCCGAGACGTAGCGCTCAGGGTAGTCGGTGCGGTTGGCAAGTTCCCTGGGGCTGACCGGGCCGGCGCCGGCCAGGGCTTTGTACAGACCGAGCTTGTGGCCCATGCTCACCGTCTCGTCGCCGTAGGTGGGGGAGAGGTCGCCAACGGCCTGGGCGACGGCGGCCTCCAGCTTGCTTTGAGCGATTGCGGGGGCGCTCATCAGGTGCGGTTCCTGTGTTGTTGTGTCAAGGGGGCAGCGCCCGCTCATCATCGCTGTGAGCCCCTACTCGCTGAAGAGCGTAAATCGCCCGCAATCGGTCCGTTCGTGCCACCTTGGAGTTTTCCCCTTTCCCCTTTGCGCCGAGCCCTTTGTCATGAGCGGACTTGCCGTTCTGCCGGGGTGAGCCTAGATGCATCAACCACGTGGCGTTAACGCCCCGGCGGCGCCTCATATCGTGATCGTGGGGGAGTGCAACTCATGGCAAGAACTGCTGAATCAGACCCTCCCGCTCCATCTTCAGCGTTTCCCCCAACATCGGGTCAGCTTTCTCGCTGGCTTGCCACTCCTGCAACAGCGCCTCGGCCTGGGGCGAGCCGGACAGGCGGGCCGCCAGAATATGGTTGGCGTCCGGCGGGTCGCTGGCCTCGCCGGCGTAGGCATTCTCCACTTCCTCATAGCATGCCAGGGCATCGTCCGTGGCTCCCTCCAAGCGCTCATTCAGCATGCAGCGCAGCAGCATTCCCTCCTTGTGTAACTCCCCTTCGTAGAGCACATCCAAATCCTGCTTGGCTGCCTCGTACCGGCCGAGGTTGACGAGGAGCTGTGCGCGACCGTTGCGCAGCTCGGGGTTGTCGGGGTGTTCTTCCAGACCTTCAGCGTAAATGGCGAGCGCTTCCTCGAGCTGCTCCGCATCGCCTCGTGCCTCCATCAATGCGGTGCTGGCGCGTTCCTGGTAGTGCTCGGGAGGCTCGCCGCTGGCTGTTGAGCAGGCAGTGAGTAGCAGAGTGATAAGCAGGGCGACCATCGAGATGGGGAGGGTTCTCTTCACAGTGCTTCTACCTCGATCTCGAAGTTGATTTCCGTCGTGCCAGAGGCCAAGTGGCCCGAGCCGGAGGAGAAGAAATAGCCGCCGGTGAGCTGAAGCGTCAGGCGGCGGGCTGGCATGGGCAGTGTGAAGGTGGCGTGGCCGATGGGCTCGAAGTCATCATCCGGCCAGGCTGACACGCCTTCCATGACGAGATTCTGCTTGGCGATCTTGAGCACACCGTCTTGCAGTGCGGCCGAAGCGAACCAGTCGACTGAGCCGAGCCGGCTGGCGGCGGTTCGACCCATGGCGCTTACGCTGAGCGTATTGCCTCGCAGCGTTACATGCCCCCGAAGGTTATAGGAGGCGTGCACACCCACGCCCTCCGCCAGCATATAGTCGGGCCTGGCTTTGTAGAAGGGCTCGGAGAATTCCCGGTACCGGAGTGAGGGTACCTCTATGTCCTTCGGTGCGGTGTCGCTGGTCAGTGTCGAAAGAAAATCGCCAAGCAGGAGGTAGCCATCTTCATTGGGGCGGGTAGGTATTTCGCTCATGCCGGTTGGCTCCCTTTTATGAAGACCTGAAGTTGCTCGGGCGTGTCATGGTCGGGTACAAGGCGCGTCAGCCCTTGGGCGTCGCTTATGCCGCGGATCTGCTCGCCATTGGGCCGCACGATGAGGTACTCCATGCTTGCTACGGGCTCGCCGGAGGCGTTCACGAGACGGAAGCGCTCGTTGTAGCGCTTGGGTAGCTCGGTGAGCAGGCTGGCAGCCGTAGCACGAGGTGAGCCGACCTCGGTGCTGCAGCCGGTAATGACCTGACCGCCGCAGGACGTAGCGCTGCCATTTATGGCTGCTGGCGAGCCCTCCACGGCATACCACGCCACGCCCGCCGTAATGGTGGCGCCGCATGAACTCTTGTCGCCGACCCTGGCAATCGGTATGCCATCGACCGTAGCGGTGGAGGCGCCGGAGATAATGCTGTGTGGCCCTCCTTTACAACTACAAACAACTTTATCGCCTACCTTGGCAAGATCCATAGGATGTTCCTTATCCATAGTGATGAGGTAGGTTAGCACTCATATGTGCAGCCTTACTATTCGCACAAGAACTAACCAATACCACTAATCGCTTTGTTAGCGACTATCCACACCTTGGGCGTGCGCATCCTCGGTGAAGTGAAGCCGATATCCCGCGCGAAGCCAGTGCCATCTTCATCGAGGAACTGCACAAGGCCGACTGGTACCACAAGACCAGCCAAGCCAACGCGCTTTTCGCCGTCACGCGGCAACGGATCCGCCACCTGCCGTTGACCGATCACGTCCAGGGTTAGCGCACGCGAAGACAGACTGTCGAGGCCCACGAAGTATCTGGAACATGCACCAGTATCCTCACGCCTCACATCGAGGCCGTCACCGTGGCAGCGTTCCGCGAGGTGGCCTATATCATCCGGCCTTCGCGGCGACGGCCTGATCATCAGGGGCTGATCGGTGAACCGGCTTGCTATTCCGGCAACGGATGCTCTATACGAGTAGGAGCCACCACACGAGGTTTGCATGAAACAGCCCGACCGCACAGCCTGCCCCTGCGGCAGCGACCGGCCGTTCGCCGGCTGCTGCGGGCGCTATCACGCCGGCGCGCTGGCGCCGACCCCCGAGGCGCTGATGCGCTCGCGCTACAGCGCCTTCGTTCTCGACCTCGCCGACTACCTGCTGGCGACCTGGCACCCGAGTTCCCGTCCATCGAGCCTGGAACCGGACGCCGCGACTACCTGGAAGCGTCTCGAGGTGCTCGAGAGCGGCGAGGAGGGCGAGCGGGGATGGGTGCATTTCCGTGCCACCTTCCGCGAGGGGAGGCGCTGGTCGGTGCTGGAGGAGTCGTCGCGCTTCGTGCGCGAGGCCGGGCGCTGGTTCTATCTCGATGGCAATCCCGACGTCCACCGGCTCAAGCCCGGCCGCAACACGCCCTGTCCCTGCGGCAGTGGGCGCAAGTTCAAGGCCTGCTGCGGTCAAGAATGAAAGATCAGGACTGCGTCGACTTGCTGCAGTGGGCCCTGCCCCGCCTCCACATGCGCTGGCGGGGGTTTCGCAAGGTCCGTCGCCAGGTGTGCCGGAAGGTGCAGCAGCGCATGGACGCGCTCGCCATCGAAGACATCGGCCAGTACCGGCACTACCTGGACGCGCACCCGCAGGAGTGGCAGGTGCTCGACGGCTGCCTGCCCATCACCATCTCGCGCTTCTGGCGCGACAGGCGGGTCTTCGAGCTGCTTGAGCATCGCTTCCTCCCCGAGTTGGCCCAGCGGGCCCGGGAAGAGGGCATCGCTGCCCTGGCGCTGTGGAGCCTGGGATGCGGCGCCGGGGAGGAGCCCTACACCTTCTCCATCCTCTGGCGTGAGCGCCTCCAGCCGCGCTTCCCCGGGCTCGGCCTGACGATCCTGGCCTCGGATATCGAGGCGCACCAGCTCGCTCGCGCCGAGCAGGCCTGCTACCCGGCCAGCGCCCTCAAGGACCTTCCCGCGCCGCTGAAAGACGCCGCCTTCGAGCCCCGTGACGCGCACTACTGCCTCAAGCGCGAGTACCGCCGGGCCGTCGAGCTGGAGCGTCGTGACGTTCGCGAGGAGTTTCCGGCTCGGCGCTTCCACCTCATCGCCAGCCGCCATCTGGCATTCACCTACTTCGACCGAGAGTTGCAGCGCGACCCGGTCATACCGAGAACGGAACGAGCCAGGACACCTGACGACGGGAGGGCAAGACGAGGACCACACACGACCGGCACACGCGACGAGTTGGCTGGCCACGGCCGGCCCTCATTGTTACGGCGTCCGGTCTGCCACTCTCTGTGCTCCGCACGGTCCTGGCTGGCTCTCACCAGTGAGTCTGAAACGACTCCTGTGCCATCCATCGTGGGAGAAGGCGCGGCAAGCGAGATCGATAAGTTCTTCCGGTCGCCAGTTCAGACGCACGACACTGGCATTCCCGAGTGCGAGCAAGTTCGAGGCGTCCGGCCCGGCGAAATGGAGTGAGCGAAGGCCGTTCACCGGCATGTTGGCCACCAAGGCATGCGTGGTCAGATCCCATATCCGCGCCTCGCCGCCCGCGATGACCGCAACGAAGCGGCCATCCGCCGAGAAGGAGGCGCCCTTGATCGCTTCGGCCTCGGACAGGCTCGTCGTCTTGCCGGCCTCGAGATCCTGCATGACGATATCTGCCTCGGTGACAACGACCAGGCTCCCGCCACCCTCGGTGAACCCCGGCCAAAGCCGGTTCACTTGCATCGGGATGATGTCGTTCACGATATGAGGCGTTCCGTCCGGCCTCGCCTTATGCGCGGGGCCGAGCGTTAGCGCGACCCGGCCAGTCTCGAGATCCACGACGAGCCCCGAGGCCTTCTCCATTACTGCCAGGAAACGATTGTCCGGCGAGAAGGCGAGCCTGGCGAAGGTGAATTCCGTCGACACTCGAAGCAGCTCCTCTCCGGTCTCGATGTCCCAGACCCGGACCAGCCGGTCACCCAAGATGCGTCGGTTCTCGGGGGTGTCGTCCTGACTACCTTCGGCCGTCGCGAAGAGTCGGCCGTCGGGACTGATCTCGATCCCGGTTACCGGATTGTCGGACACGAGTGTCTGCGTCTCTCCAGATCGCCAGTGCCACCAGACAAGCTGCCACCGAGGATCATCGACGTAGCTATCTCTTAGTTCGGACAACAGGGCCACATCCTTCCCTGCGAGCTTGACGGACCAGAAGTGTCGCTCCCGCGTAAGCCGAGCAACCTCATTCCCGGTTGCCGTCTCGCGCACGCTCAGAACTCCTGGGGACGAGTCAGACCAATCCCGCTCCCGCAGCGACAGCAGCGCGTGACGCCCGTCCGGGGAGAGGTCTGCCGCCAGGACGTTGTAGGGCTCATCGCCGGTCGTCAGGTTCATAATGGGTCCGGCGCTGGCGTCGAAAACCTGATCCGCATTCCAATACGAAACCGTGAGAGCTATCGTGGAGTCGGGTGTTGTGGCAACACCGTCAGCGCTTGCTGCAAGCCATGTGTCCAACGGATCACCGGGAAGGCGCATCCGTCTCAGACGGCGATCAACGTCGCGGAAGATAATCTCGGCTGACGCCGGGACGGTTGCGATCCCTGCTCCGGACACGTCGCGGCGTGCAACCTCTCGGCCAGTGGCAACCTCGAACGCCCTGAGACCCCAACGATGATTCTGCAGTCCGCGGCCGACGTATCTCGCCCTCTCGACAACGAAGAGGAAGGAGTCGTCGCCCGTAAAGCCGACCTGACTGATTTCTCCCGTCGAAAGTGCTCGCGCCGTCAGCCGGGTCGCCAGGGTCTCCACATCGACGACACGCACCGTGTGCCGACCCCCTTGGATCGCGAGCCATCGTCCATTGGGAGAAAAGTCCAGGCCGCGGACATCCTCCGCCGGGATCGTGCGCGCCTCATCCTCGGCGTCGACATCCAGAAGCCTGATGCCGGAGCCGGTCTCGGCACTCTCGACGGCGTAGGCGACTCGCGACCCGTCGGGGGAGATCCGTGGATGCCTGATCTCGCCGTCGACTATCGGGGGCGCTATCTCGCTTAGCGTGGCCGTGTCCCACAGGCGAAGAGCGTTTCCCTTCTGTGTGATGGCGCGCTGAGCACGCGTCGCATGAGCGGATGCATCGGCAGTGATCGCCATATCGAAGCGCCGTAACACCTCGCCGCTCTCGATGTCCCGCGTCTCCAGAATGGAGGAGAAGTAGTGAATCGCGACCTGGGCCGAATCTGGCAGGGTTCTGATGGTCACCGGAGTGTCTATGAGAGGTATGCGTTTGAGTTCCACCCCATCCGCGATGCGGATGACTGAAAGCGCACCGCCCTCATCGGTTTCCAGCGCGAGCACCACCGACGAGCCGTCACGGGTTACGGCGATGCTCCGGGCCCAAGCTGTCCCATCGCCTGTCAGCACCTCCCGCCCGGTGTCGAGGCTGAAAATGCGCAGCCTCCGCTTGGGATTCCCATAGCCGCTTTCTGCTACGGCAACACCCGCGCGATTCGGCAGGAATGCGGCTTCGATAGGCACGGACCCGCCGCCAATAAAGCTTCGAGCCCGTCGCCAGATCCGGTTTCCTGACGCAGCATCACGTAGCTCGATGGCCTCGTGATCGTGCAGGAGGGTGACATTCGCCCCCGGGTCTGTCGCGAGATGCTCGAATCGGACGAGGTCCTCATCGGCGGGGCTCCACGGCCCGTCGCCGTCCGCCGGGAAGTAGCGGATCCAAGGCGCGATGTAGCGATCGTCGGCTCCGATACCTTCGGCGACGAACAGGCCACCCGGCAGCGCCGTGAGGCGAGCCGTTTTGGTCACCTTCGTATCCAATTCTTCGGACCAGATCGCCCGACCTTCCTCGATGTTCCAGAGAACGACTCGCGCACGGTCCCGGGAGGCGCCTTCGTCTTCGTGAACATAGTACGCTGTCAGTATCCGCGTAGCATCGTTCGATAGAACGGCCTCGTCAGGTCGTGGTCCCGGTATAGCGGCTATCTCCATACCAGACGCAGCATCGTAAATCTGCAATCGCTCCTCGGCGTCATCGTAGCTGGCGGCGAGTCGACCGTCGGCGCTGCGCCAGCCCGAAGAGGCGTGATCGCCGGGCTCGGTTCGCCATGTCGTCTCACCAGTTTCCACATCCCAGCCGGCGAAGGTACCGTCGCCCCCGGTGACAACGAAGCGATCGTCATCGGACCAGAAAACCTCGTTTACACCGCCCGCCTCGCCAAGCTCGGCCAGTCGCCGCCCAGTGTCCGCATCGTAGAGCACGAGCTTGGCGTCTCTGACCAAGAGCATGGTGCCGGACGGGTCGAAGCCGATGAATCCTCCCTGTATCGGGACCCGGCGGCGAAGTTCCCCATCGGCGGTGTTCCAGATGAGGACCAGATCGGCCTGGCCATCCCGGGCCGCGAAGAGGTGCCCGTCGGGGCTGAGCGCGGGATTTCTCAGTTCGCCGTTCCACGACCAGTGTGACAGGCGAGTCCCCGTCGACAGATCCGAGATACGGATGTCCGTCCAGTTGGCCGACGACCCGTTTGCGCCCAGCGACACCGCAACGCTTCTGCCAGCTTCATCGGCAACGATGCGGCG
Source organism: Litchfieldella rifensis (assembly GCF_042646605.1). Lineage (NCBI taxonomy): Bacteria > Pseudomonadati > Pseudomonadota > Gammaproteobacteria > Oceanospirillales > Halomonadaceae > Litchfieldella > Litchfieldella rifensis. The sequence continues at coordinate 26,999 of NZ_JBHRUG010000027.1, forward strand.
GAGCGGAAGATCGAATCGCCTTTCTGCCAGGATCGTGCGAAAGTCCGCAGCGAGTCTGATCAGTCGTCCGGACTCGGTCCCCACCAGCAGGGTGCCCTCCCGCTCGAAGTGAAGAACGCTTACGGTCTCCGCTTCGAGCGCCCGAAGCACCTGGCCCTCGTCGACGCGGCGCGCGCTGAGCCCGCCCTCGCCGCCTGCCGCCAGCCATGCACCGTCGGGCGAGAACGCCAGCGCATTGGCGCGGCCGGGATGGCGCCAGTCTCCGAGCCGCTCCATGTCGCCCTGCCGCCAGAAGACTATGTCGCTTTCGTGATCGTCGGAAGCACGCACGTACTGGCTCGGTGCGGCGGCGATCGCCCCATGTGCCGAAATGATCGAGCGTGCATGCAGCCCCGACGCCCCCTCCACGCGCAGAATTGACGGTTCGGCGACCTCGTCGAGGTCCCAGACACGCGTCGAACCGTCATCATGGCTACTGACCGCCCAGCCGGCAGCGGTCTCGATTGCAAAGGGCCGCCCCTGGTCATGGTCACCAGCGAGCAGATCAAGCTCAACCGGCAGTACCTCCGCTTCGCCGCCGTCCAGCGGAACCCGGCTGATCGAACCGCGCAAGAAACCGATCTCGATGACGAGAAGCTCGCTGCTCTCCGGGACGAGCCGCGCCTCGAGCCGGCTCGCCCCACCCAGACGCGGAAACAAGAGTTCGTGGGCAACATGCCAGTCCGGCGCTCTCCGAACCTCGATCCGGCCGTCCTCACGCACGACATACAGCACCTCGCCATCGTCCGAGAACAGCACCGCCGCATCCCCCTCCGCGGCCGTAAGCAGGCGGGGATCGTCGGCTTCGGCGTCCCACACCAGCACGTTGCGCGTTGTACCGCTCACCAAGAGCGTTCGGCCATCCGGAGAGAGCACCGGGTCGGCGCCACCTTCCACCTGCCCCGTCCATCGTGGCTCGAAGGTGCTAGCGTCGAGCAGTGCAACGTCCGAATAGAGCGCGGCATCGCTCTCGAAATCCCTTCCATGTGCGTCGCGCCGTATCCAGGCAGCGGTCTCTCCGTCATTGGCGACGACACTCTCGTCGGCCCAGTCGTCGTCGGCTGGCGCCGCCGAGCCCGCGGCGAGTGCAAGCGCATCTCGCAAGGCGCCGACACCTTCGGGGGTGACCCGGCGGTCGAGCGAGTCGACCGCGATCATCGCCGCGGCGGAGGCCTCTCCGGAGTTCTCGGCCAGGGTCTTGTCCGCCACGATGGCGAGGCTCCTGGCGACGGCGAGTCCCGCTTCGGCGTCTGCGCGCATCGCCTGCCGCTCCGCGCGTTCGCGTGAGGCCTCCTCACGGCCAAGCGCCACTTGCGCCGCTTCGCTCGCCGCTCGCTCGTCGAAGAACAGCTTCGTCGCCCAGCCGCCGAGCAGCAGAAAGATCACCGCCGCCGCCGTCGCGAGCCGGCTGATCCAGGTGAGCCGGCGGCGTGAGCGCTCGCGCTCCTCCGCCAGCTCCTGCGCCTGCCGCAGCTCCTCGGCGCGCCTCGTCTCGGCGACGTTGACGCTGCGATGGAGGAACGCCCGATCCGCCTCCGACAGCGCCTCGCTGCGCGTCGCCATCCAGTCCCGTGCCGTCGCCAACGCGAGACCCATCAATACCGCCTCGTCGCGCGTCTCCTCGGGCGCGGCTTCCCATTCCCGCCGTGCCGTCTCGAGCTGGCCGTGCCAGATCAGGAATTCGCGCTCTTCATCGATCCAGCGCGCGAGCCGCGGCCACTTGCGCAACAGCATCTCATGGGCGACCTCGACCGTCGCCTCGCCCCCCACTTCCCCTGTCGTCAGCAGCCGCCAGTCCGGGCCGGCGAGGGCGAGGGCCACGCTCCACTCGTCCGACCGGCACTCGGATTGCACTGCGCGGCGGCGCACCACCTCGCCCTCTTTCGGTACCTGGGCGAGACGCAGTGTCAGGAGCCGGCGCAGTGCCTCCTCGCACCCGGGATCGGCGGCGAGGAAGGCCTCGGCACGTTCGGTAAGCGGCTTGCCGATGTCCACCAACTCGACGGGAAAGCGCAGGACCCCCTCCGCCCGCTCGTCCCTCCGCATCGCATCCCAGGCTTCCGCCATCAGGAAGGAGAGCAGTGGCAGGGCCCCGGGTTCGCGGTCGGCGGCCTCGGCGATCACAGCGACGATGTCCGGCGTGTCGAACCGCGCGCCGAGTCGGGCGGCGGGTTTCGCGATCACGTCCTCGAGCTCGGCACGGGTGAGCGGTGGCACATCGATACGCCGGCTGACGGGAAAGATCGCCGTGTCAGCCTGGTGTCGGCCATAGTAATCCGACCGCAGGCTGGTCAGGATCAGCAGCCCCGGCTCCGCCGCCGCCTGGGCGAGGAGCGTCGCGAAGCGCGCCGCTTCCGCTGACTCGGCGCGGACATAGAGCTCCTCGCCCTGGTCGACATACAGGAGGAAGCGGCTCGGCGCGGCATCCCCGGTGAGAACCGCTTGACGCTCGCGCGCGGCGGCGGTGAGATCGACGAGCTCCGAGCCCTCGCGGAAATTCCGCGCCCAGGCGTTCGCCTGAGCGTCTATCTCGGCGGGGTCATCCAGCCAGAGCCGCACGAAGCCGAGGGCGAGCGATTTGAGCGGTCGCTCGCCGGGGCGGATGACGATGCTCTGCCAGCGGTGGCTGTCCGTCAGCGGCCCGGGCCATGGGCGGTCGAGGTCGCCGGGCCAGTGCCGACTGCGCAGCGCGGAGAAGAGCCCGGCCATGACGATCGAGGACTTGCCGACGCCGGAATTGCCGACGAGAGTCAGGATCTCGCCGCGTGCCGTGGCGACGGCGTCGATCAGCTCACAGGTCAACGCCTCGCGACCGAAGAAGAAGGCGGCGTTCTCCGAGGTGAAGGCCTCGAGCCCACGATAGGGGTTCGTCTCGCGCCAAGGCGGTGGGCCCGGTGTCTCCACATCCGCCCCTTCGAGTGCGGCACGGATCTGGCCCACGGCCCGCTCCATGCCACGGGCGGCGCGAAGCAGGTGAAGCTGACTCAGGAAGGGTAACCCCGGCGTCTCCTCGCCCAGCAGCACGGGCACGATGCGCGGCCGCCCGGCGACCCGATTGAGGCGCAGCGCCTCGTAGTATTCCAGCTCCTGCCAGGTCCCGATGCGCTTGCCGATGAGCAGCAGCACGGCATCCGCCCGCTCCAGCTCGTCGCCGAGCCTCGGAAGCCAGTAGGCGCCACCGACATTGCTGCGTGGCGCGAAATAGGGGTCAAGCTGCGGAAGTGCGCTGCCAAGGGCTGCGATCAGCCGTTCTGCCTCGGGCTGATCGGGCGAGTGGTAGCTGATGAAGACGTGCATCGAGAGCCACCGATCATGTCGCGCTTACCATTTCAGACTAATCAAACTTCCTGCGACTTGCGCAGGCGAACATTCGATGGCATCGACGACTGGTCGGCACTGGTCGCTTACTGCACCTTGAGGGTGCGCGAGAGCATCTGCTTGGAGATGTCGCCGATCTCGCGCATCAAGGCGGTGAAGCGCCTGGTGCCGGGCTGCGGGGTGATGAGCACGAGCGGCACTTGGCGCCTCAGCATGAAGAAGGGCCCGGTTACCCGGACCCGCTCCTCCGGCCTGGTCAGCGCCTCGCTTCGAGAATCAGGTTGAACGGCGTTTCGGCCGCGCGCCGGAAGTGGGTGAAGCCCGCCTGGCGGAACACGTCGCCCAGGCGGTCTTCGCCGGCCTGGGCGCCGAGCACGAGGTGGCCGCCTTCCGAGATGGCGTGGGCGCAGCAGATGGTGGTGGAGGCCGCGTAGTACAGGCGCGAGACGACCGAGAGGTTGTTCTCGACCTTGTCCTGGGCGTAGGGCTCGACCAGCAGCACCGTGCCGTTGGGGGCCAGGACCTGCTCGGCGTGGCGGGCGGCGGCGATGGGGTCACCCATGTCGTGCAGGCAGTCGAAGAAGCAGATGAGCCCGTACTGCCTGTCGGGGTAATTCACCGCCTGGGTGAGTTCGAAGCTCACGCGATCGGCAACGCCCGCCGCGGCGGCGTTCTGCCTGGCGGCGTCGATCGAGGCCGAGTGGACATCGAAGCCGTGAAAGCGCGAGTTGGGAAACGCCTTGGCCATCAGCACGGTCGAGTGGCCATGGCCGCAGCCCACGTCGGCCACGGTGATACCGGCCTCGAGCTGTTCGACCACGCCTTCCAGGGCGGGCAGCCACTCCGGCACCAGGCTGGCGCGGTAACCGTTGCGGTAGAACGCCGCCACACCGCACTGCAGGCGGCTGTCGTGGTCGCCCCAGGCCACGCCCTTGCCGGTGCGGAATGCTTCCAGGGTGCGCTCCTCGTCGAACCACATCGAGGCCGGTACCTGCCAGGCGTGAGGAATGAACACAGGGCTATCTTCGTCGGCGAGCACCATGGCCTGTTCGGGGGAGAGTTCGTAGGTATCGCTGACGGCGTGGTAGCCCACGTAGCCGCCGGCGGCCTGGGCGTTCAGCCACTCGGAGACGTAGCGCTCAGCACAGCCAGTGCGGCTGGCGAGTTCCTTGGCGCCGATCGGACCGGCGCCGGCCATGGCCTTGTACAGGCCGAGCTTGCTGCCCAGGCTGACCATGACGCCGCCATAGGCTGAGGAGAGGTCGCCAACGGCCTGGGCGACGAAGGATTCCAGCTTGGTCTGATCGATTGCGGGGGCGTTCATCAAGTGCGGTTCCTGTCTTGTTGTGTCGGGGTCTAGCGTCCCGCTCATCATCGCCGCGCGGCTGTACCCGCTGAAGAGCCTAATTCGCCCGTAATCGGTCCGTTTGTGCCACACTGAATTTTCCTACCTGAGAGGCGCATGGCGTCATGACCGGATCAGCCATCCTTGCCGGGGCGAGTCCCCGGCACGTCAGCCTCGTGGCGCTGCCCGATGCCGTGGTCTCCACACTTGCCGGTCTCTTCGATGTGATGAACGGCGTGGCTCTCATGGGCTTGGTGGCGCCTAATGCCCCGGCCCCGTTTCATATCGAGATCGTGGGGGAGGCCGTGGGGGCGCTGAAGCTGGCCAGCGGCGTGCCGATCGATGTCCAGCGCGCCATCGATACCGTCGAGACGAGCGACATCGTGATCGTTCCCTCGGTATTGCTCCCGGCCCAGGGCTGGGAGAAGGGGCGCTATCCCCATCTGGTCGAATGGCTGCGCGCCGTGCATGCGCGCGGCGCCGTGCTCTGCTCGGCGTGTTCGGGGGTGTTCCTGCTGGCCGAGACCGGGCTGTTCGACGGCAAGGAGGCAACGGTTCACTTCGGCTACGCGGAAGCGTTCATGGCCAGCTACCCCGCCGTGTCGACTCACCCCGAGCGCGTGCTGGTGATTGCCGGCCAGCAGGAGGAACTGGTGAGTTCGGGAGCCTCGATGAGCTGGCACGATTTGGCGCTCTATCTCATCGCGCGCTATGCCGGAGCGACCACGGCGCAGGAGGTGGCGCGACTGTTCGCGCTGCAGTGGCATCAGGATGGGCTTACGCCTTACCTGGTGTTCGCCGCCAAGACGGACCATGGCGATGGCGAGATCCAGCGCGGGCAGCAGTGGTTGGATGAGCATTTTGCGCTGGCCCACCCGGTGGAGGCGATGATCGAACGCTCGGTACTGGCCGAACGCACCTTCAAGCGGCGCTTCGCAGCTGCCACCGGCCTGACGCCGATCGCTTACGTGCAGCGCCTGCGTATCGAGGATGCCAAGCGCCGGCTCGAACGCACCGAGGCCTCGGTCGAGGAGATCAGCTGGCGGGTCGGCTACGAGGATTCGGCATTCTTCCGGCGGCTGTTCAAGCGCACCACCGGCCTCGCCCCGAGCGCCTATCGCCGCCGTTTCAGCATCCCCGATTTCGCTCGCCAACCCCAAAACGCAACAAGGCCCGCCTAAGCGGGCCTTGATTTCGAACCGGGGAGGTTCGAGAACTCGTGACCGTTAAGGTCAGGCGAGTTTGATATTCGAAGCCTGAAGGCCTTTCTTGCCCTGGGTCACGTCGAAGGAGACGGTTTGACCTTCCTGCAGGGACTTGAAGCCTTCCGATTGAATTTCGGAGAAGTGGGCAAAGAGATCATCGCCACCATCGGCAGGAGTAATGAAACCAAAACCTTTGGAGTCGTTGAACCACTTCACTGTACCAGTTGCCATGTTGAACCCTTTCGCGCAATCGCGCCTTGCAATGTTCCTGGTGTTACCCAGATGTGTAGCGGGTAGGACAGGGATAAATTACAGGCTGTCGAAAGAATTCGAACACTACTGAAACTATGCCGCTTGCTTACCAGCTGACCCACAATGTCATGTTTTGGCACCGTGGGTCAAAGGCTTTATTTTTAGGGCCGACGCACGATTCTCACCTTCCCGCTGCCTCCACCTCCACAGAAGAACCGATCGCCGCCGTCGGATTCGAGCCCCGACACGCCCACTCCGGGAGGCATCTCGAGACTTTGCAGAACCTCTCCCGTTTGGGGATCGATTCGCCGCAACTCGCTCTCGTCATTTTCCCAGGTGCCGTGCCAAAGCTCTCCGTCGACCCAGGTAACGCCGGTGACGAAGCGGTTGGATTCGATGGTGCGCAGAATGTCCCCTGACTGGGGATCGACTTGATGGATTTTCCGGTCCGGGTGCTGCCCCACCCACAGCGACCCTTCGGCCCACGCCAGGCCCGAGTTACCGCCAGTGGGTGCTGGGATGGTGGCGACGACGCGGCCGGTCTCCGGATCGACCTTCTGGATGCGATCCTCGGCGATCTGGAACAGGTGCTGCCCGTCGAAGGCGGTTCCCGCATGCGCGGCGACGTCGATCGAGCGTAGTGTCTCCCCGCTCGCCGGATCGAGGGCGTTCAGCTTGTCGCCGACCGCAATCCAGACTTGCTGGCCGTCATAGGTGACGCCATGCACGGCATCGACGCTTGGAAAGGGGCCATATTCGCGGAGGATTTCGGCTGCTTGGTTCATGTCTCTGTCCTTATCAGTTGGGGTGTGGCTTCCATGCTAGTTGCCTGGTAATGAACCGGGGAGTAACAACGTTGTCGTGAATCCCGGCACGGGCGGGGTCATCCAGCGACGCGCTCGCCCGCGACCGAACGATTGCACCTTGCCTTCCTCCGCCAGCGAGTCGAGGGCCCGCTGCACGGTGCGCTGGCTGGCGCCGAGCGCAAGCGCCAGGGCCGAGCTCGACCACGGCTCACCATCATCGAGAAGCGCAAGCACCGCGGCATGCTTCTCTTCGATCGGCCGGGCCAGCACTACGACCTCGCCGGCGCTATGCGGCACCAGCTTGAATCCTCGCGTCGTCGCGCTCACGTCGGCCAGTGTGCCGAGCTCCGTGCGAAGTCGCCCGATCTCGACCCGTAACCGCGCGCGATGCGTTTCATCGGCGAACTTGGTGCGGAAGGCTTGAGCGATGAGCGTGCCCCTCGGCACGTCTCCCGGCCAGGCTTCGCCCAGCATTCGGGCGAGCGCGAACAACACCGGGCGGCTGGCGAGCGAGACCACCGTGTGCGCGTCACGCACCACATGGCGGCAGGCGTCCACGACGAGCGCCTTCGATTCCAGTAACGCTTCGACCTCTTCGAGCAGCAGGAGCCGTTCTTCGCCATGCGCCATCAGGCGCGCGGCGGGCGTGTTCAGCACGTGGGAGGCGCTTTCGGCCTCCGCCGTCAGCGCGGGGATTGCTGCATCGTGCGCGGCGCGTTCGGCCCGAGCGAGCGCCGCGCGTGCCGTCTTTGTCTGCAGGCGGCGTATGGCGATCCCCGCCACCACCAGTTCGTGGGCAGCGCTCAGCGCGGGCGGGAAGGAGGCGGGGTCGAGATCAGCGAGCGTGTGTTCCGCTTCGTCCAGGCGCCCGATCAGGAGTAGGCGCCGGGCCTCGAGGTACCGCGCATAGGCGGCGTTCACCCGGTCGCCGTGCTTTTCGAGCGTCGCCCGTGCCGTGTCGAGGGCTTTCGCGGGCCAGCCCAGGTCGCGTGAGGCGAGGGCGATCTCGGCCTCGGCGACGACGCACCGCGCACGGGCCACGGCCTCTCTCGGGCCGAAGGCGCGCGCCGCACTTCGCAGCAGCGCCTTCGCCCGGTCGAAATCGCCAAGCTGTGCCATCGCGATCCCCCGCAGCGCGAGCGCCGGCGCATCGTCGCGCAGCGCGACCCGGTTCAACGCGCCGAGAGGATCACCCGCCGTAAGTGCATAGGCGGCGGCCGTGATCAATGAGTCCATCGCAATCCCGCCACACTTGTTACTCCCAACGTTCGCTCATCCGGACTAACTATATCTCATGGCCCCGAACTACCGGGGCATATCGAGAACGGAACGAACCAGAGGACATCTGGCAAAAGGGGAGAAAGACCATGACCACACACAAGACCGGGACACGTGACGAGTGGCTGGCAGCGCGACTGGAGCTACTCAAGGCCGAGAAGGAACTCACGCGGCGCAGCGACGAACTGGCGCGCTGGCGCCAGGAACTGCCGTGGGTGCGGATCGACAAGGAGTACCGCTTCGAGACCGATGAAGGCAGCGCCTCGTTGGCGGATCTCTTCCAAGGGCGCTCGCAGCTTCTCGTCTACCACTTCATGTTCGGGCCCGACTACGCGGCGGGGTGTCCCTCCTGTTCATCGATCGCCGACGGCTTCAACGGCATCGCCGTCCACCTGGCCAACCATGATGTGATGCTGTGGGCGGTGTCGCGGGCGCCACTCGCGAAGTTGCAGGCCTACAAACGGCGACTGGGGTGGACCTTTCCCTGGGCGTCCTCGCACGGCAGCGACTTCAACGGCGACTTCAATGTGTGGTTCTCCGAGCAGCAGCAGCGTGAGGGGGACATCGAATACAACTACCAGCGCGAGCCGGTGGTGATTGAGTGGCGCGCGGGCCAGGAAGGCAGTGAAGGGGCGGAGGACGAGTTCGCCGCCATGTGTGGAACCGACACGGCCACGTTCCAGCGTGATAGGCCGGGCATGAGCGCGTTCGTGCTCGAAGACGGCGTCATCTACCACACCTATTCCACCTATGCGCGCGGCCTGGACGGCCTGTGGGGCATGTACCAGTGGCTCGACCGTGCCCCCAGGGGGCGCAACGAGACGGCGGGTGTCTGGTGGCGCCGCCACGATGAGTACGACAAGGGCTGAGTCAGGTGGTGGGAGGAGTTGGCGCGATAGAGCGTAGATCGGGCGTGATCAGCGCGGCGAACGCCTTGGCCGTGTCGCTTCCGTCGTCGGCCAGATAGATGTGGGTCCGACCCAGCGACGGTAGATCCCAATTCTCCGGCACTTCGACGAGATCGCGATCGGCAAGCGATCCGGGCAGGGCCGCCACCGCGAGGTCCGCGCGCAGGGCTGCGACCTGGCCCATCGAGGTGTCGCTGGAATAGGCAATCCGATAGGACCGCCCAACTCCCTCCAATGCGCGGAGGGCGGCGTCGCGCCAGGCACAGCCGATCTCGGCCACGGCGAGCGGCAGCGGGTCTTGCTCCACGGCACGGCCGCCGTCCCGCATCAACCAGCGGAGCTCTTCGGAAAAGAGATCTCGTGCCGGAACCTGTGGTGCGCTTGCCTCGTTGAACAGGGCGAGATTGGCATCGCCCTCCACGAAGAGACGCTGCACCGTTTCACTGGTATCGAGCCGGACGTCCACGCGAATCCGGGGATGCGTTTCGGCCAGCCGCCGGAGCAGCCCCGGTACCAGCGAGACACCGAGATCATGCGGAGCGGCGAGACGCAGGCTCCCGGACAACGGTGAGCCGTGGAACACCGCCATCGCCTCGTCGCTGATCCCGACGAGACGCCGCGCGAAGCCGAGCAGGACTTCTCCCTGGTCGGTCAGGCGGACGCGGCGCGCATCGCGATGCAGCAGCCGGACGCCGAGCTGCTCTTCCAGTTTGCCGACTTGAAGACTGACCGCCGAGGGTGAGCGGTTCACACGCGCCGCGGCGCGTCGAAAACTTCCCGCTTCGCAGATCGCCACGAAGGTTCGGGCGGCATCCAGATTGAGCGTCCGGGTGGCGGGATGCGGATCGCCGGTCGACTGGTTGGTTGAGATTTTCTGATTCATTGAGTGAGAACATATCGTTTTTCTCAACATTGATCAAAGCCTAGGCTCTTTCGGAAACGCTGACAAACAAAAGGAGTGGCCATGTCACCGTTATCGAAAGAGCGCATTCTCGGTCTTGTCTGGGCCACGGCCGCCATCGCCATCTGGTCCGGGTCGCTGGTCATGTTGCGGCTCGGCGTGACGACGAGCCTGAATGCCTACGACCTGACCGCGCTGCGCGTCGGGGTCGCCGCCTTGCTCCTGGCGCCGGTCATCTGCCGGCGTGGCTTTGCCCTGGAGAGATTGGGTGTGGGAGGAGTCCTGGCCATGGTGGCCGGGTTCGGGGCGCCGTATATCCTGCTCATCTCGCTCGGCCTGGGAACCGCGCCGGCCTCGGCCGCGGGCTCCCTCAATCCCGGGGTGATGGCGGTCGTCTCCGTGCTGTTGGGTTGGAGGCTCTTCGGTGACAGGCTCGGGCCTGCACGGATCGTCGGGGTCGTGGCGATCCTTGTCGGTGCGTCTTTCTTCGCGGGAGTGCTGGGGGCAGAGACGGCGTCGGTCGGCCATCTGATCCTGATCTTCACCGGCATGATGTGGGCTGGGTACGCGCTGGTCGTCCGCCGGGCCGGCATTCCGGCCCTGCATGCCACTGCCATCGTCGCCGTGGGCTCCGCCATCCTCTACCTGCCGGTCTACGTCGCTGCCCTGCCCAAGCAACTGCCCGTCGCCCCGATGCCTGACATCGTGATGCAGGCGCTATTCCAGGGCGTGTTCGTCAGCGTCGTCGCGGTTTTCGCCTTCAACCGCTCAAGGGAGTTGCTCGGGCCGGTGGTGGGCGCGACTCTCCCGGCCCTGATTCCGCTGGTGACCCTGGGCCTCGGTGTGATCGCACTGGACGAGGCGGCGGGCGCTCGAGACCTCGCCTCGGCGACGCTGATCGGTGTGGGCGTCGCATTGACCCTCGCTGGCCACGCGCCTGGCCGTTGGCCCGGGATGGCTCTCTTCAGAAAAGTCTTCCGTAACGCCTGATGCGCAGCCTATTTCAGGTATACCCCGGCATTCCACGCTATAGTCCTAACGGCTTCGCATTCGCGAGAAAACAACCAGGCGATCCCATGAGTACAACCGGCACCCCACTGAAGGCACGCCTGCGATCCGACGTCGAGATCGGCATGCTGCTCATGGCTTTCGCCATGTTGCTCATTCCGGGGATCGATGCCATCGCGAAACTGCTCTCGGCCACCGTCTCCCCGGCCCAGATCGCCTGGGGCCGGTTCGTCTTCCAGACCCTGCTCCTGCTGCCGGTCATCTTCTTGACAGGTCGGCCCGTGCGCAGTGCACGGCTCGGTGTTCACGCCTGCCGCGGGGCGCTCATCGCGACCGCCATTGTCCTGCTGTTCTGGGCCCTGCGCTATCTGCCCATCGCCAACGCCATTGCCATCTTTTTCGTCGAACCGCTGATCCTGACGCTCTTTTCCGCCCTGTTCCTGCGCGAATCGGTCGGTGCACGGCGACTGGTCGCGGTGGCGGTCGGTCTGCTCGGGGCGATGATCGTCATCCGGCCGAGTTGGGAGGCATTCGGCTGGGCCGCCGTGTTACCGCTGGGCACGGCGATCTGCTTCGCTGGCTACCTCACGCTGACGCGGCATGTGGCGGGAAACGAGGACGTGCTGACCATTCAGCTCTGGGCCGGCATATTTGCTGCCCTGGTGCTCTCGGCGGTGCTGATGGTGGGCGGTGCGACAGGCGTCGAGGTGATCGCGCCGGCATGGCCCTCCGCCTGGGAGCTGGGCATGCTCGGTGCGCTGGGTTTGATCGCGACGGTGGGGCACGTCCTGATCGCCCTGGCGTTCCGCCATGCGTCAGCGAGCATTCTCGCCCCCTTCCAGTACCTGGAGATCTTCAGCGCCACCGTGCTCGGCTTCGTGCTGTTCGGCGACTTCCCCGATGCCGTCACCTGGCTCGGCACGTCGATCATCGTCGCCTCGGGGCTCTACGTCTTCCTTCGCGAGCGGCGGCTGGCCCGCGACTCCGTGCGAGGGATCGAAGCGCCTTGATTTGATTGCTGCCACACTGTACCGGAAGGATCGATGCCCTGGTTCCGCCACCGCATTGAAGGATGGCAAGTGCCATATGACCCGAACACGCATACTGCTATTCGTGCTGCTGGGACTCCTGTGGCTGTCCTCTGCGGCCCACGGAGAGGACGAGCGCCGCTTTGTCTTCAGCTATCAGTACACCCCCGGTGACGACATGGCGCCCCGCGGGGGCACGCTTGAAGGCCCTCCGGTAACGCTTGCCGAGGAGCCCACCGAGGACTGGCGGGCACTGCAGGAAAACGGCCTGGAGGATTTCGAGCGAGACCGGCGCGCGATTCTGGCGATGGCGGGCGAATATCGCACGAGCTTCGATTTCCTGGAAATCGCGGGGTTCGTGGAGGACTTCGAGCCTGACCGGCCCTACCAATCCTGGGCCACGGAATACATCGAAGTCCTGAAGGACACGGGAGACTTCATCAGCCTGCAGCACGTTCTGGTGATTCGACCCGTGGATGAGGAGGGCGCTACCCTGGAGCCCATCGTCACCAAGCACTGGCGCCAGGACTGGCAGTACGAAGACGACGCGATACTCGCCTACCGCGGCCGTAATGTCTGGGAGAGGGAATCGATTCCTGCGGATCAGCGTGAAGGCTCCTGGTCCCAAGCGGTCTATCACGTAGACGATTCCCCGCGATATGCGTCGTACGGCCACTGGCGGCACCACGCCGGGGTTTCCACCTGGCAAGGCTCGGAGACCTGGCGACCGCTGCCGCGCCGGGAGTTCTCGGTGAGGGACGACTACCAGGTCCTGGTAGGCCGCAATGAACACACCATTACGCCGCGCGGCTGGATTCACAGGCAAGAGAACCTGAAAACCGTGCTCCAGGACGACGGCAGTGTAAAACGGCACCTCGCCTTGGAGTATGGCGTTAACCGCTACCAGCGCATCGAAGGGTTCGACTTCTCGCTAGCGGACGCCTATCTCGAGCGAACCGATGCCTTCTGGCGCGCCGTCAGGCACACCTGGTCGGATGTGGCTAGGCAGCACACCTGCTTTCGCCTGAAACCGGAGGCGGAAGGTTACAAGCTGTTCCAGCGCCTGTTCGATCTTGCCGATGCGTCTGCCGAAGCGCAGAACGCGGGTTCCAACGAAACCCGCGCGCAGGAAACGATCCGCGAGCATGTGAGCCCGCTCCACGGCGAGTGCTCAGGCTCTACCAGTTGAAAACAACCGCTTCAAATGCCGCCGGTGTTTATCCGCCCCGCGTCCTGCGCGCCCTGGGACATAGGTGCGCCCCGAACTTCTCCTCGTAAATCTCGCTGATCCAGTCGATGAACATCCGCATGCGCGGCGACATTCCTGATTCTGGCAGTGGGCTCATGGATCGGCCTCAAGCTGGCATCTCCCTTCATTGGCCGTCTCCCTGATCGCCTGCATGCCAGGGTGTATCTTGTGCTCTTGGTGACGGTGTTGGTCGTGATGTTGGTGGTGTGAGAGCGACGTTCAACTTAACCGATATGCTCGCTGTCAAAACATTAACAGGCTATCTTTTCCCTGTTCTCTGGCGTCCACCCCTTCCGCACCAGGAAGGCGGTGGATGCCAAGCCACCATTCGACTGAGGAGATACCATGAGCCAGGATAGCGACTACACACCCCCGAAAGTCTGGAAATGGGAGAAGGAAAGCGGCGGCACCTTCGCCAACATCAATCGGCCCATCGCCGGCCCCACCCACGACAAGGCACTGCCGGTCGGCAAGCACCCCTTCCAGCTCTACTCCTTGGCGACGCCCAATGGAGTGAAGGTCACGGTGATGTTCGAGGAACTGCTGGCGCTGGGCTATCGCGATGCCGAGTATGATGCCTGGCTGATTCGTATCGGCGAGGGGAAGCAGTTCGGCAGCGGCTTCGTCGACATCAACCCCAACTCCAAGATTCCGGCGCTGGTGGACCACAGTACGCCGACACCCACCCGGGTGTTCGAGTCCGGTTCGATCCTGCTCTACCTCGCGGAGAAGTTCGGGGAATTCCTGCCCAGCAACCCGGCCAAACGCACCGAGGCGCTGAACTGGCTGTTCTGGCAGATGGGCAGCGCGCCCTTCCTGGGCGGTGGCTTCGGGCACTTCTACGCCTACGCGCCAACCAAGATCGAATACGCCATCGACCGTTACGCCATGGAGGCCAAGCGTCAACTCGACGTGCTCGACCGGCGCCTGGCCGAGGCCCGCTACCTGGGTGGCGACGAGTACAGCATCGCCGATATCGCCAGCTGGCCCTGGTATGGCCAATTGGCGCTGGGCCGGCTCTACGACGCGGGTGAATTCCTCCAGGTGCACACCTACGAACACGTGCAGCGCTGGGCCAGGGAGATCGACATCCGCCCGGCGGTGAAGCGTGGGCGTATGGTCAACCGCACCTTCGGTGAGCCGGAGATGCAATTGCACGAGCGTCACGATGCCAGCGACTTCGAGCACAAGACCCAGGATAAGCTAGAAGCCAACGCGTGAGCGGCTAGCACCATTTCTTCCCATCTACCGGCATGCGTATCGACGCCATCTCCGGTTGTCCGGAGGTGGCATCACCGTTTCTGGGAGCTGGGCTACGCTTATCAATCAACCATTAAAGCGTTGCCGGTACGTTTGTCGGGCTTAGAGGAACAAGCTCAATTCGTAAGTACTATTGAAGCCTTGGAGAGTGAGGCCGATTTAAGACATTCCCTGATGCAGAAAGCCTTCATCAGCGGAATGACCATCGAGGCGAAGATATGAGCACGGACAACCCGACCCCGATCATCATCTACGAAGACGCTGACAAGACGGTGGATGTCCGGCTGGATGCATCGCAGGATACGGTATGGCTGACCCAGCGTCAGATGGGAACCCTGTTCGATACCACGCCCGAGAATGTTCTGATGCACCTGAAGAATATATTTCGGGACGGGGAGTTGCCTGAACAGGCAACTACTAAGGATTTCTTAGCAGTTCAAATTGAAGGCAAGCGCGAGGTCAAGCGTAGTCTCAAACACTACAACCTGGATGCCATTATTTCGGTTGGCTACCGGGTCAACTCCCGTCGTGCCGTCCAATTCCGCCAATGGGCCACTCGCATCCTGCGCGAGCATTTGACCCAAGGCTGGACCCTGAACCAGCAGCGGTTCGAGGCCAACGCCCGTGAGCTGGAAGCGGCCATGACGCTGGTGCGCAAGGCGGCGAAAAGCCCAGAGCTGGATACCACCAGCGGTCGTGGCCTGGTGGATATCCTGGCCCGCTATGCCCAGACCTTCTTGTTGTTGCAGCGTTATGATGAGGGGTTGCTTACCGAGCCAGCGGCCCAAGCAGGCGGCCGCTTGCCTTCCGTGGATGAGGCGTGGGCAGCACTGGCGCAGTTGAAGGGCGATCTGATGGCCAGGGGCGAAGCCACCGACCTGTTTGCTCGGGACCGCAGCGATGGGTTGGCCTCGCTTCTGGGTAACCTGGATCAGTCCGTGTTCGGCGAACCGGCTTACCCCAGTGTGGAGTCGAAGGCGGCCCATCTGCTGTACTTCGTCATCAAGAATCACCCCTTTGCCGATGGCAACAAGCGCAGCGCCGCTTATCTGTTCGTGGACTTTCTGCATCGCAATGGCCGCTTGTTGAACCAGGAGGGTGAGCCAGTGATCAACGATGTCGGCCTGGCCGCGCTGACGCTGCTGGTTGCCGAGTCCGATCCGGCCAACAAAGAGACAATGATTCGCTTGATCATGAACATGCTGGCTGACCACGAATGACATCATGACGCCAACGACGTCGAGCACACGGTCCAGGATAAGGTAGAAGCCAACGCGTGAGCGGTCAGCACCATTTCTTCCCACCTACCGCCATACGTACCGACGCCACCCCAGACTGCCAGGGGTGGCATCTTGATTTCCTAAATTAATTGATCACCTGGCCGATACCTTATGGGAGTCGTTCCGATAAGGCGCGGCTTCAATGCCATTGAAGACATTACATAACGGATCAGGGAGCGAGTAGATGTTTAGGAATCTGATGGTAGGACTGTTGCTTTTGGCGGCACTGGTCGTTTCGGGTTGTGCCTCGGTACCGATGGGGTCCAACGAAAAGGATATGGCGCTGAAGCAATTTCCTGCGCCGCCAGAAGCCATGGCGGGGCTGTACGTGTACCGTGACAGCTTCGTGGGCAAGGCCTTGAAGAAGACCGTATCTCTGGACGGGGAAATACTCGGAGAAACGGCCAATGGCGTTTATTTCTACGAGGTGATTTCACCCGGAGAACACACTGTTTCGACGGAATCCGAATTTAGTGACAATACCCTGTCGTTCGTGGCCGACGTCGACAAGAACTATTTCGTTAGGCAATACATCAAGATGGGCGTTTTTGTCGGTGGCGCAGGATTGGAAATGGTCGAAGAGGAGAAGGGCATGACCGCTGTGCAGGAGTGCTGTCGTTTGGCCGCGTCGCAGTAGTCTGGCGATCGTAGCGTTATACATACCGACGCCGCCTCCGGTCATCAGGAGGTGGCGTTTTTGTTTCCACCGAGTCACGCGTCGATCGGCCACCTGGTGTAGCGTTCGATATCGGAAAAGGTGAAGCCTTGCGCAGGGTGGCACAAAGTTCCGATAGCGACCAATATATGGATCTAGGTAAGTACCAATCAAGCCATCCAGCAAGGTGCTCCAGCCGATGCGCCTCACCAATGCTCGGCTGAGCTCGATATTAGACTCACATAGCAAGGAGATCCGTCATGCTCAAGGGTAGTTGTCATTGCGGGAAAACGGCGTTTTCAGTTGATGCCAATGAAAGTGACATAGCCGAGGTGAACGAGTGCAATTGCTCGCACTGCCAGAGGAAAGGTTATCTCCTATGGTTCGCTCCCCGGCATCTTCTAGACATCGCTTCTGGAGAGTCTGAACTCGCAACCTATACGTTCAACAAACACGTCATCCAACACAAATTTTGTCCGACATGTGGCTGTGCGCCCTTTGCTGTCGGAAAAGCACCGAATGGTGATGAGATGGCGGCCATTAACGTCCGCTGCCTTGAAGATATCGATCTCGGAAGCCTTAAAAGAACTCCCGTTAACGGCAAAGAGTTTTGACTGAACGATACAGAAGGCGACGAGCGCCGCGGTACCTGCGATCGATATCGGTAAGTGCATGGAGAGAGGCATGTGTTGCATATTAATAAGGATGTGACGCTCGAACTATTGAGTCTGAGCCACAGGGATGAGCTGTTCGCACTGGTTGATGCGAACCGGGAGTACCTGCGTGCCTGGCTGCCTTGGCTTGATGGCAACACGTCCCCAGCAGATACAGAGGAATTCATAAAGGCGGTAATCTTGCAATACGAGGCTGGCATGGGGCCTCAGTATGCGATTTTTCATCGTTCCGACTTGTGTGGTGTCTGTGGGTTTCACGAGATCGATTGCCGCAACAGAGTCGGAAGTATAGGTTACTGGATTAGCCAAGAGCACTCTGGAAAGGGAATCATGACCCAATCCGTAAAAACTCTCATCGACATTGGTTTTACGCAATACAAACTTAACAGAATCGAAATGCGCTGTGCTGTCGAGAACCACAAGAGTAGGGCTATACCCGAGCGTCTTGGTTTCCAACTGGAAGGAGTGTTGAGGCAAAAAGAGAACCTCTACGGGGAGTTTGTGGACCTCGCCTCGTACTCGCTATTGGCATCGGAGTACGTCCTCAGCGAATAAGCCACTCTCACCATCGCAACCTTTCATAAGCTAACGCCGATGAACCTGCCACGGTCTATGGCGCCTCATGCTCTCGTTCGGCTCTACGGCTTGGTCTATCTTTGGACGGGGCGGCTAGCATGGGCAGTGCTGGTGCACTGGGGGCTCAACCTGACGCACCTGCTGCTGTTTACCTATCCCATGAGTGCCTAAGCCCAATGTGGTGATCTCCCAAGGACGATCTGGGCGTAGCAGCACCTAATTAAAGCTGCAGACATTGCCGCCGATACCATGAAGGGTAGTGCTTTTCTGCTATGGAGCCGGTGCTTCAGGCGCGTTTGGGAAGTGGCTTTCTGACGACATCGATGAATAGAGAAACAAGATATCTTGGAGATGGGATGAAGATTAAAGCGGCAATGCTATTGGTAGTATCCTTGGTGATGTCCGGGTGCACCATTCACCAGACGGTGGAGCCTGCGCAAATCGACAGTGGACATCGGCTCTGTATCGTCGAGAATCCAGCGGTGCGTGAGGGCTTCCTGCCGGAATTCATATCGGTGCTCGAGCGCAAGAATATCGCCTATGAGGTAGTTGGTGACTCGGCAGTGCCGACTTCCTGCGAATGGGTAGCCCGTTATACTGCCAACTGGTCATGGGACTTGGCGTTATACATGTCATATGCCGAAATCAAGGTCTATCGAAATGGTAGCCTTGACGGTGAGGCGATATATGATTCCACGAGGGGCGGTGCAAATATGAATAAGTTTATTGATGCCGAGACCAAGATTCAGGAGCTGGTAGATCAGCTGCTGCACGTAAAGATGGCATCACTGTTCAGCCGCAGTTTCGGCTGAACAACATAACGAGGAGCCGTCAGATGTTCGTTAGCGGGCTCAATTCACCTGGGTGATCATCACCGGTGCAACGCCCCGGTTGAGCATGTCGAGCTTGCGGGCCGCGCGCTTGGATAGGTCGATGATGCGCCCCTGGACGAAGGGGCCGCGGTCGTTGATCAGCACTTCCACTTTCTGGCCGGTGTCCGGGCGAGTGACCAGCACCTTGGTGCCGAGGGGCAGGCTCGGGTGGGCGGCAGTCAGGGCTTGCTGGTCGAAGGGTTCACCGCTGGCAGTGGGTGCGCCCTGGAGGCTGTCGCTGTAGAAGGAGGCGAGACCTTCCTCGGTAGCGGCGTCGTGTGCCTGCACGCTACCCGCGATACCGGCCGTCAGCAGGCTGGTCAGGCAACAGGCGAGTGTCAGTCGGGATCGGGCTCCCATGGAGTTACCTCATGGTTCTCGTGTAGCGGGTATCGCGTTCATCGATGCGTTGAGGCCCCGGTGGGCGCGGGAATGGTAACTGCCATGGCCGCCGCCGGCAACCCGACCCGAAGATCGACGGTGTCGGCAACTAATTGAAGACGTTCGTGTACTCCGGAGCGCTGCTGTCGTTTGGCGCCTGGTCGATCGAATAGGCGGTGCGTGCCGTCGCCGCCTTTTTGCTGAGTCAATACGGGCTTGTCGGGACGTGGACGAGCTGATCGAATTCATGGAGCGGCTGCTGGCTGCACGCGGAGAGTGGGGACGGACTGAGGCCGCGCCATGCGCCAGCGTATACACCAAGGACGATCTAGAAAATGCAGCTACGCATCATGGAAGAAAGGGATCTGGAACCGTGCGCCCAGTTGTTTGCGCAGGTGTTTTCCGCGGATCCATGGAATGAGCCCTGGGACGACGAGCTCGCCCTGAGGCGCTTGGTGCACTTCCACGACTCGAGTGGATTTGTGGGCGTAGTGGCGCACCGCCAGGAGGTGGTCGGTTTCGCGCTGGGAAATCTGGAACCCTTCTGTACGGGCACATTGTTCTATCTTAGGGAAATGTGCATCGAGACAACGCAGCAGTCGAAGGGTGTGGGTACGCAGCTTTACCATGTTTTGCAGCGGGAACTGGAAACGCGCCATGTCAGGGCGGTGTATCTTGCCACCGATCGTGGCATTCCGGCGGCCAGCTTCTATCAAGGACTCGGCTTTCGTTGCAGCGACAATATGGCTTTCTATGCCAAGCGTCTTGTCGCACCGTCATCGGTAGCTGACTAGTGGTGGGGCCAGGGCGCACGACACCGTACGCTATCTAGCCCTCCGGATGTCGTCTGCGGCGCCTTCGATGCTCGCAGATGTCGTGATTCAGGTGATCCCGGCTGGCAAGCCTGGGATGCCGACAGCGCGCCTGGAAATGGAAAGACTCCCGTGAGAGGCTACTGCCTACCACCCCAATCGAGGTGGAGCGTTAACCGGTCCGCTTCTCCTGACACATGGCACTGACGACCACCCATGCTCAGTTGCGCCCTTCCCGTCTCGGTCGTGTGGGAGGCGGTGTCTAGTACTTGAATCTACAAGGAGGTATGGCCCGTGGAGTGGTGGACCTGGATAACCTATGTGGGCGTGATAACGGCCCTGATCATTTTCCCTGGGCCGGTGGCACTGCTATGCACTACCCATGGCCTGCGTTTCGGTCGGCAGCGGGCTTTCGCTACCGTGTTGGGCGGCGGCGTGGCTTCTCTGGTGCTGATGGCGCTTTCTGCACTCGGTCTTGGTGCCGTTCTAGCCACATCGGAAACAGCTTTCTTCGTGCTGAAGCTGATCGGCGGAGCCTACCTCATCTATTTGGGGCTAAAGGCTTTGCTGACCGTACCTCGGTCGCCGATAGACGAGGTGACCGTGCCGGGGCCGGCGAAGCGCCACTCCATACCCGGCCTGTTCCGTCAAGGTTTTCTGGTGGGTATCGGCAACCCCAAGGACCTGTTGTTCTTCGCTGCCCTGTTTCCCAACTTCATCACCATAGGCGAACCGCAGATGCTGCAGTTCGCCATCCTGGCGCTGACCTGGCTGGTCATCGATACAACCCTGATGACGCTTTACGCCACCTTGGGATCGGGGCTGGGCCGTTGGTTCGATAGCCCGAATAGGATGCGTGCGTTTCATCGGGCAACCGGTGGGCTCTTCCTGGGGGCCGGAGGCACCCTGATTGCCTCGAATGCTAACGGGTGAGCGATAACCGCTGCACCTTCATCGAGGGACCTTCGCTCGGCGTCCTTGTGAGGGCAATCAGTGACGTGCCTGTCTTGGAGATTAGTCCGGAAATCTCACGAGACATGAAAAGGTCGGCTGCCAACTGGCTATGATTCAAGTGGGTAGGCAACGCAAGGGAATGACATGGCTTCGATTCGTCGTCAGCTGGTCGCATTGATCGAACGAGGGGCGATACCGGATGAGCAGGTGGAGCGCGCCGTGCGGCTTTCCGGGCTCTATCCGTCGGGCCGGGCCTGGTCCGTATTTGTGGATCGATTGTTGTTATGGCTGGGTTGCCTGGCGCTGGCCTTCGCGGTGCTGTTCTTCATCGCCTACAACTGGGCCGGGATGGGGCGCTGGCTGCGCTTCGGGCTGGTAGAAGCGGCATTGGTGCTGGCCGTCGCCGTCTACTGGGTGGTCGACGGGCGCGGTGTAGTGGCCCAAGCAGCACTAACGGCGGCTGCGTTATTGCTGGGCGTGTTGCTGGCGCTGTTCGGCCAGGTGTATCAGACCGGCGCCGATCCCTGGCAGCTGTTCTTCACCTGGGCCCTGTTGATGTCGCCTTGGGTGCTGGTCGCTCGTTTCGCTGTGCTCTGGGTGCTGTGGTTGGGGCTGCTCAACCTAGCCATCCTGCTCTACTACCAGACATGGGGTGGCGCTTTCGATGTCCTGTTTGGGGGCGAAGCGTCCGCCCTGTGGGGGCTGTTCCTGCTCAATACCTTGACGCTGGTTCTCTGGGAGCTTGGCGCGCGGCGCTGGCGTTGGCTGGCGATCGACTGGGCCAGGCGCTTGGTGGCGCTGGGCAGCGGCATTCCCATCACCCTGTTGATGATGATGCGCATCGTCGATGAGCTTGAGGCATCCGCGCTGGCGTTGCTGGTGTATCCGCTGTGGCTGGCGGTGATCTATGGGGTCTATCGCTACTGGAAGCCCGACCTGTTCATGCTGGCCGGGAGCTGCCTGTCAGCGCTTGTCATAACGATCCTTTTCCTCGCCAGGCACCTGTTTTGGCAGGCTGAGGCGGCCGGTTTCCTGTTGATGTCCCTGGCGATATTGGGCTTGGGCGCCGCGGCCGTCTTGTGGCTCAAGCGGCTGCATGCGGAGATGCACTCATGAGCCGCCCCTCTACGTGGTTGGCTACGCCCCGGCGATGCCGGGGCACTCACCACTCCATCTCACCCGTGTTGACCTTGGCACCGATCTCCAGCGCGATGCCCAGGCCCGCTTGCGGGTAGGCGTCCTGCATCGCCTCGATCAACGCCGCGCTGTCATCGGCCTTGGCCAGCTCGGTCTCGAAACGCTGCAGATAATCCTGGGTGTAGGCCAGCTGCGACGCATCTTGCGATAGGTCGGGCAGGGAATGGCCCGGTACCACGGTGGCCGGATTCAGTGCGGCGATGTCGTCCAGTTTCTCCACCCAGGCTGCGCGCTCCGCTGCTGTTTGGGCGTCGGCAGTCCATGCATGCAGTCCAGCGTACACGTTCACGCCGCCGGCCACTGTCTCGATGGATGGGATCCACACGTAGCTGCGGTGCGGCAGGCTATCGTCCAGGCCGCGGATTTCCAGTGTCTGGCCTTCCAACGTGAGGGTGTTGCCAGGTAACACCTCGGGCAGTGGCACCTGCCGAGGTGCATTGGCGCCCAGCCGTGGGCCCCAGACCTGCAATTTTGTAGGCAGGGTGGCCTCGATCTTCTCCACCGTCGGTTCGGTGGCTACCACCTCCGCGTCGGGGAAGAATTGCTTGAGGACGTCGATACCGAAGTAGAAATCGGGGTCGGCCTGGCTGATGTAGATCGTTTTCAGGTTTCTCCCACTGTCCAGCACCATGGCCGCGATGCGCAGTGCATCGGCACGGGTAAAGCCGGTATCCAGCAACACGGCGTCATGTTCGCCGGTCACCAGTACGGAATTGACGTGGAAGCTTCCGGCATCGGCGTTGTAGACCTGCAGCGTCAGCGGTGCCGCCGAGTCCTCTTCAGTCTGCGCGTCGGCGTTGGCGGACGCGAAGCCCAGCGATGCCATGGCGAGGGTGAGCCAGCGGCTCGGGGGGAGGGAATTTTTCATCGCACTTATCTTCCTGAAAAGTAAATGAACAGGTGTTGTGCGCATGGTATTGGTTCGTAATGGTTAGATATACGCTATTCTGATCGACACTTTGTCAATCAAATCGAGCAAATAGATGGATCGTTTTACCGCCATGCAGGTGTTCGTCGCGGTGACCGAGCGTGGCAGCGTGACCGCGGCCGCCGAAGCATTGGACATGTCGCGGGCGATGGCCAGCCGCTATCTTGAAAGCCTGGAGCGCTGGCTGGGGGCGCGGCTGCTGCACCGCACGACGCGCCGCATTGCGCTGACCGACGCCGGTCACGAGGCCCTATCGCGTTGCCGTCAGATGCTGGATCTGGCGGACGAGGTGCAGCATGCGGCCGGAGCGCGCGGTATCGAGCCCCGCGGCCGGCTGCGCATCGCCACCAGCCAGTCGTTCGCCCAGGCCTGGCTCGCGGAGGCGTTGGCGGAATTCCTCGCAGGTCATCCGCAGGCGCAGGTCGAGCTGCTGGTGCTGGAGCGGGCCGTCAACCTGGTGGAGGAGCGGGTGGACCTGGCGGTGCGCATCACCAATCAGCTCGATGAGTCGTTGGTGGCGCGACGGCTATGTGCCTGTCGCTCGGTACTGTGTGCATCTCCCGGCTATGCGAAGCAGCACGGCGTGCCGCAAACGCCCGAGGCCCTGTCCGAGCACACCTGCGTGACGCACGCCTATGTGAGCCGTAGCGAGATCCGCCTGCGCCGGGAGGGCCGCAGCGTGACCGTGCCGGTGGCAGGGAGGCTGTCCAGCAACGAGGCCGGCGTGGTGCGTGCGGCCGCGCTGGCCGGCGCGGGGATTGCGCTGCTGCCGACCTATTTCGTCGCCGACGACCTGCGCCAAGGCCGGCTGGTACCCGTGTTGCCAACCTGGGAGCCTGATCCGCTGGGCATTCACGCGGTGTACCTGTCGCGCCGCTACCAGCCGTTGCTGCTACGGGCGATGATCGACTTCCTGGCCGAACGACTCGGCGGCGATGCCGCGCCCTGGGATCGCGATATCGACACTGATTGGGCCACACACACGGAGACATCTTCATGAGCCGCCCCGAAATGCCTCTGAGGGAAAAGCTTGGCCAGGTCGGCATTGCCGTGACAGGGAATGACGATACTCCGGTTCTGGAAACGCCCTGGTTCGTGCGGGCGCTGCAGGCGCTGTCGGGCTGGCTGGCCGCCGTGTTCCTGCTGGGGTTCATCGCCCTGGGAGTGGCGTTCGTCATCGAAAGCAGCGTCGCCTCCGCCGCGCTTGGGCTCGCAATGATCGCCACTGCCTATGGGCTGTTGCGCAAGACACCCGGCGACTTTGTCGAGCACTTGGCACTGGCCGTCAGCCTGGCAGGGCAGTTGCTGGTGGCTTGGGCGATAGGTTCTGCCATGGATGGTGTGTCCGCCGGCTTATGGTGGGCATTGCTGGGGCTGCAGGTCGTGCTGGCGATGGTGATGCCCAGCCTCACCCATCGTACGTTCTCCGCTTTCGCCGCCAGCCTGGCGCTTTATATGGCCTTGGCTGAAAGCGGCGTGCCCGATATCGCCACTGGCCTGGTGCTGCTGGTCGCGACCTGGATCTGGCTGCACGAATTTCGTTGGCCGGACCGCATGCGGCGGATGCAGGCGCTGGGATACGGCTTGCTGCTGGGCTTGTTGGCCATTCAGTCCGTGGGGAGTTTCGGCCAGCCGCTGCTGGGATTGTGGAGCGGCCCTGATAGCGCGGCACTGACCTGGCTGGGGCCTTGGGTGGGAGAAGGCCTGGCCACGCTGGCCTTACTGCTGTTGCTTTGGCATGTGTTCCACCATCGTGAGCACGGCGTCGACCTGGCGAAGCGAATAGCCGCCTACGGTGCCGTCGCGTTACTGCTGCTGGCCTCTCTTCAGGCCCACGGATTGATCCAAGGGGCTATGGTGGTGGCGCTGGGATTCGCCATCGGCAACCGCCTGGTGATGGGGCTCGGGGTGATATTGCTGTTGTTGTCGATAGCCAACTACTACTATCTGCTCGATGCCACCTTGCTGATCAAGGCTTTGACGCTCGCCGTCATCGGCGTGCTGTTGCTGGCGATGCGCTGGGGACTGAGGCACTGGTGGGCCAGGGAGGAGCTGGGCGATGAATAAGACCATCGTGGCGGTGGCCACCTTGTTGATCCTGGCCGTGGTCAACTGGGCCATTTGGGGCAAGGAGCAGCACCTGGCCGAGGGTGAGGTGGTGTACCTGGAGTTGGCGCCGGTGGACCCGCGCTCGCTGATGCAGGGCGACTACATGGCCCTGAACTTCGAGATCGGCAACCACATCCGCCAGGCCTTGCGTGAGAGAAAACCCGACGATAATGAAATGGAAGTCGCCAACGGCCAAGTCATCGTGAGTCTGGATGAACGGCGCGTGGCGCACTTCGAACGACTAGGCGCCGAAGAAGAGAATCTGGCAGACAGTGAAAGGCGGCTTCGCTATCGGCTACGTGCTGGCCGGGTCAAGTTTGCCACCGACGCCTTCTTCTTCCAGGAAGGCCATGCCGAGCGCTATGAACCGGCGGGCTACGGTCGCTTCCGTGTCAACGAGAAAGGGGAGCCCCTGTTGGTCGCCCTGTATGACGACGAGCTCGAGCGCCTGGGGGAAGTGGAGCGCTGATGGTCGCTTGCCACTCACTCAAGACCCACTCAAGGTCGTATACCTAGGCCCTGGGCGATCAGATCGTCGGCCAGGGCCCGCGAGGCCAGGGAAAATTCCACGCGTGCCGCGGCCAGTTCACCCAGGTCTCTCGACGCGTTGTCACGCTCCATGCGATCCAGCCGCACCTTGGCGCGTGCCAGGCGCTTGAGCAGCGCATTGCCGAGACAGGAACAGGCAAGTGGTACTTCGGGCATCGGGTAGGGCTGATCCACCAACTCATCAGGCAGTCTGCTCGACATATCCAGGACGTCCATCTCACGATCTCCACAACGGCACATGACACACATTCCGCACCACGGTCACCGCTTCTGGTTCAGATATCGGTCAGTCGGGCCAGAACTGAAGCCCCGTGGAATCCTCTGCTGGTGATCGTCGAGATCGCAATGCCCTGATTGCGGCTAGTGTTGGGCGAGTGGTAATAACAGTTCCATCTCTTCTTATAAATAGAGTCCCTTTGCCTGGGAGTCAATGGTGTTGGGAGAGGGCAAGACTGTTTCGGTGACCTGTGGCATCTTGGTGGTTTTTCGAATGGAGGCATCCGAACATGGCAAGCATCTTTACCCGCATCATCCAGAAAGAACTCCCGGGTCACTTCGTCTGGGAAGACGAACAGTGCGTGGCCATCATGACCCTCAATCCCATGAAACCCGGCCATGTGCTGGTGATCCCGCGCCAGGAGATCGATCACTGGGACGACCTGCCGCTCGAGCTTTCCGCCCACCTCATGGCGGTGTCGCAGAAGTTGGCCAAGGCGCTCAAGCAGGCGTTTCCCTGTGCGCGGGTGGGGATATTGGTCGTTGGCCTGGAAGTGCCGCATGTGCATATTCACTTGGTGCCGCTCGACCGGATGCAGGATATCCGGGTGGAAGGCTTGGCCCAGGCGGAAGCCGAAGAACTGGCGGCAGCCGCTGCCAAGATTCGCGAAGCTCTGGCTTGACCTAAATCTTACTTGAGGTTTTAGGCTATTGGCTGTCACTTGGTTGAGAGGAATACGACCCATGCAACGCGTACAGCCAGACGTCTGGGAGACTGAAGTGGAGAGCCCCTTCCCGGGGCTCACTGTTCACGCTTACCTGCTCATTCGCGAGGCAGGCAATGTACTTTTCTACAATACCGGCCATCGTCACGAGATCGAGCGGATGGCGGAGCTGGGTGGCGTGGCCTATCAGTACCTGAGTCACCGCGACGAAGTGGGGGAGACCCTGGCGCTGATTCACGAGCGCTTCGGTGCCAAGCTGGCCGGCCATATCGCCGAGTGCGACGACTTCGCCCGCGTGCGCACTCCGGAGATCCTGTTCGAGAATCGCGAGCGTCATCTGGATGCGATCGAGGTGATCCCCACCCCCGGTCACAGCCTGGGCAGCACCTGCTACCTGGTGGATTCGCCCCACGGCAAGCGCTACCTGTTCACCGGCGACACCCTCTACCGCACCCAAGATGGCGGCTGGCGCGCCGGTTTCATCCCCGGGCACAACACCGCGGAGGATCGGAAGACGCTGGCCGAGAGCCTGCGGTTGCTGAAGACGCTCGAGCCGGACGTGGTCTTCTCGAGCGCTTTCTCCGGTGAGGCCGGTTTCCAGGAAGTTGCCCCGGGCGAATGGCCTGGCCTGGTGGATCGGGCGCTCGACGAGTTGCTGGAGCAAGCGAAGTAGCACTCTTCGAAGACTAGCGGCTTGCAGGAGGCTCCGACGCACTCGTCGCGCAGGGCTTCGTCTCGGCGGCTACCAGAAAATCGATGAATGTCCGCACCCGAGCCGGCATATGCAGCCGGGTGGGCATGACGATATACAACGGCAGTCGCGGAAGCGGCTCGACGAACGAGAGACGCACGAGCTGCGCGGTACGAACCTCTTCCTGGCACAGGTTCTCGGGCAAAAGCGCGATGCCTCGCGATTGAATGGCCAGCTCTTTGGCGAGTTCGAAGTTGCGTGTCTCGACCTGCGCATTTTGTGCGCTGGTGGTAAGGCGCCCCTTGAACCGATTGGTGGGATCGAACACCACGTGCTCCGACAAACTGGAGAGCGTGGCTTCGTGCAGTCGTTCCGCCGCGTATTGCGAGCTGGCATAGAGCGCCAACTTGCCGTCATCCAGTTTGCGCGCCACCAGACCCGGGTTGCCAGGGGCGCCGCCTCTCAGGGCGAGATCGATGTTGTTCTCCACCAGGTCTAGGGTCTCGTCGGTGACGATCACCTCGATGCGAATCGATGGATGCTGGTCGGCGAAAGTCCCCAGGGTCCGGGCGAGCCACCGCTTCGACATATCGATGGGTACCGTGACGCGTATCGTGCCGGCTATGTCGTCCGGGCGGCTCAGCTCGGCTTCCGCCCGCATGAGCTTGTCGATGGCCTCCTGGCACTGCTCCATGTAGCGACGCCCCTCATCGGTGAGCGTGATGCGGCGCGTCGTCCGGTGCAGCAACCGAACATTCAAGCGTTGCTCGAGCGCGCGCACCCGGGCACTGACCGTGGAGCGGGGCAAGGAGAGGCGTCGGCTCGCGTTGGCGAAGCTGCCAGAGCGCGCCACTTCAAGGAACGTCTGGATCTGCGAGAAGCCGATCATTGAGCAATCCTGTTGGATAGTCTGTACAAGATTAGCCATATACCTCGGCTAGTGGAAAGTTGCTACTGTCCTCGATCAATGATCAACAAGGGAAGCGATTTTGCACGTGCAGGCATTTGTGCAGGGCTTCCCAGGGGAGAGATCGATGGAACTGGGTAGTGTCTTTCGAGCATTGGCTGTTGTCGCCTTCCTGGCCTATCCCTCCGCATACGCCGGGGCGAGCGAGGCGAGTACACCGCCGCATATCGAGGTGACATGGGCGGGCGGTGCCACGATGATCATCACCTTCGACGACATGACCATTCTGACGGATCCGGCGCTAGGAGCCGAAGGGTTTCGCATGGGTGATCCCAATGTGCCCGACCTGCACAGGGTCAAGTTCCATCGTCGCTTGACCCCATTCAGCGGCGTTGACCTGGAGGCCGTTGACCTCGTGCTGCTGAGTCATGCGCATGAAGACCACTTCGACCAAGAGGCGCGGGCCAGTCTCAGCCGTATGTTGCCGATCGTCCTGCCGAGTGCCGACATCGACGCCGTCGAAGCGATGGGCTTCGAAAGCCTCGATGACCTGAAGTGGGGCGAGACACGACAGTTCCATACCGGGACGGGAGAGGTAAGGATTACCGCGACTATCGCTCACCATTCTCGAGACCCGCAGACGGCGGAAATGCTGGGTGTCGGCAACGGATACTGGATCGAGTTCTCTCAAGGCGACTGGAGACGGACGCTGTATTGGACGGGCGACACGCTGCCCACCGCCGATGTCATCGATTCGGTCAAGTCGCTTGGAAAGCCCGATATTATGGTGCCGAATGTCGGGGGAGTGGGCACGAACGGCCCGCTGGGGCAGATCAGCATGGGGGCGGCCGATGTCGTCGCCTTTGCCGATGAAATTCGCCCAAGATGGCTTTTGCCCATTCACCATTCCACCTACGCGTTTTATCGCGAACCGATCAGTGAACTGGTAGGGAAGAGCACAGGCGAGCCGTACTGTCTCGTCATTGCCGAGGGCACGACAACCCTATATGAGTAGGCTGGAACTGCCTGTATACCGGCAGAATGCCAATGCCGTGGGTTCCATGAGGGCGGCAGATTTCCCATCGTAGCGAAGCGTCAGGATGCGCTCACCGGACAGCCCGAATGGGGCATGGCTTTTGGCCTGTGAAGTGTCGCATCGCCCAAGCGTTTAAGGCGGTTTCCTTTCGAAACGGTATCATGCGCACAAAACGTCGGCGGTGACTCGTGAGGAGGCCAGGTGGTTTCATCGGTTGAGCGGCATGGAAGTGAGCGGGGCATGTTTGGCCATGTGCTGCACGCGTGGCGGTGGTTGCTGATCGTGGGGCTCGGGATCGTGTCCAGTGGATGCGCGATGATGGCGCCGTCACCTCCACAGGATCAGAGTAACATCTGCGAGATCTTTCGCGAGCAGCCGAAATGGTATGACTATGCCCGTGACTCCCAGGAGACATGGGGCACTCCGATTGCCACGCAGATGGCCTTCGTCAAGCGGGAATCCTCGTTCCGCAGTCATGTGCGTCCACCCAGGAAGCGCATCCTGTGGATTTTCCCCGGCCCCCGCCCGTCCTCTGCCCGTGGCTATGCCCAGGCCCAGGACCCGGTATGGGGCGAGTATCGGGACGATGCCGGGAGCCTCTTCGCGCGTCGCACCCACATGAAACATGCCACCGATTTCATTGGCTGGTACAACGCTCAGACTCACCGCCAATTGGGCATTTCCCTGCATAACCCCGAGCATCTGTATCTGGCGTACCACGAGGGCCGCGGCGGCTATCGGCGTGGCACGTACAGGAGCAAGCCCCAGGTCAGGCAGGCCGCCAGGCAGGTCAATGCCCAAGCGAGCCGCTATCAATCGCAGTTGGCCGCTTGTGAAGCCGAGTTCCGCTGTCGGCACTTTTATCAGTTCTGGCCATTCTGCCGGGCGTGACGGCATGGCTTTCGTGTTTTGAAGCGCTCGCACTGTCAATGAACGACCTGTCTGGCCACTTGGTCGGGCAGCATCGCTTCGAGATGCCGGAGCTTGTCCGGGTTGCGAACGACGAAGATCGCCTGAATGCGGCCATCGCACACGTCGATGGCCGTGGTCTGCAAGGTGCCATCATGCTCGAGCGAAAGAATACCGGGCAGGCCGTCGATTCTGACTTGTCGGGTCCAGATCGGCTCGGCCGCGAAGCTCTTGCGCACAAGGCCGGCGAAGAAGCGAGCGATATTGCAGGCGCCTTCGATCACGCGCAGTGCCGCTCGCTTGCGACCGCCGCCATCGGTATGCAGCCTTGCAGCGTCCGTCAACAAGGCTTGGAGGTCGGCCGCATCGCCGCTGCGACTGGCTTCGAAGAAGGCCTCGGTCAGGCGTAGGCTTTCCTCTTGGCCGAGGCTGAACCGGGGCCGGGAAGCCACGACGTTACTGCGCGCGCGACTGGCGAGCTGCCGGCAGGCGGCTTCCGTGCGGCCGAGTGTTGCGGCCACGTCTTCGAATTCCATATCGAAGATGTCGTGGAGGATGAAGGCCGCCCGCTCCAACGGCGACAGGCGTTCGAGCGCCATCATCAGGGCCGTGGAGACGTCTTGCTCGATGTGGCTGGCCGGGAGCGCTGTGGCTGACCACTCCTCCACCAGCGGCTCCGGCAACCAGGGGCCGATATAGACTTCCCGTTGCGTACGGGCCTGCTTGAGCCGGTCGAGGCAAAGGCGTGTCACGATGCGGGAGAGATAAGCGTGCGGGTCGTCCACGTTCTCCCGATTCTGGTGGTGCCAACGCAGGTAGCAGTCTTGTACCGCATCCTCGGCTTCGGCGACCGAGCCGAGCATGCGGTAGGCCAGGCGCATCAGGTGCGCCCGGTGGTTCTCGAAGTCGTGTGAAGGTTTCGGCTGCCTGGCCGCTTGAACGTCGCTCATGAAACGATCTCGCGTTGGGGGGCAGTGTCGACGGGGTGAATGCTGCGAAAGCCGATGGCGATCCGGTTCCAGATATTGATGGCACCTATCAGCAGGGTGAGTTTGACCAGTTCTTCCTCGTCGAAGTAGCGGCGTGCGTGCTCATACACGTCGTCGGGTGCCTGGGTGTCGGCCACCAGCGTCAGCGCCTCGGTCCAGTCCAGGGCGGCACGCTCCCGTTCACTATAGAGCGGCGATTCCCGCCATGCCGAGAGTAGGTGGAGGCGCTCCTCGCTTTCCCCGGCGGCGCGGGCATCGCGGGTGTGCATGTGCAGGCAGAACGCGCAGCCGTTGATTTGCGAGGCGCGCGTCTTGACCAGTTCCATCAGGCTCGGCTCCAGGCCCGAACCACTGACGTGCTGCTCCAGGTCCAGCATGGCCTGCATGGTATCCGGTGCGGCGGCAAAAGCGTTCATTCGCGGGGTCATCGATAGGTCTCCGTTGCTGAGTGTATACAATGAAGACGAATCGGCGGTGAGGGTTGTGACATGCCCCGGACTATTTTTTTCGCTCGCAGCCGAGTCGGGGCGACCTACTTCGCCGTGCCCTATGGACGAAAAACACCCCATGCGGCTGGGGCCGGATGGGGTGCAATGACGGCTTGAATAGCGCGCGCTTAACGCTTGCGGGATTGCGCCAACTGCTCGCGGCGGTGTTCCCCCTGGCGCTCGAACATCCAGCCCGGGTATTCGGGCGGCAAGGCGCTGACGGTCTCGAGTTCGGTGAGTTCGGCGTCGCTGAGTTCGACCTGCGTCGCGGCGATGTTGTCGTCGAGTTGGTCGACCCGCTTGGCGCCGACGATCACGCTGGTCACGGCCGGTTGGTGCAGTAGCCAGGCCAGCGCGATCTGCGCGACGGACACGTCATGTGCTTCGGCGATCCCGCGCATCACGTCGATGCAGTCGTAGGCGCGCTCCACTTCTACCGGCGGGAAGTCGAAGGTGGTGCGACGGCTGCCTTCCTCGGCCTGGGTGTCGCGCCCGTACTTGCCGCTCAACAGGCCGCCGGCGAGCGGGCTCCATACCATCAGGCCGAGGTTCTCGCTTTGCAGCATGGGAATGATCTCGCGCTCGAGGTCGCGGCCGGCGAGCGTGTAGTAGGCCTGCAGCGATTCGAAGCGCGCCAGGCCGTGACGCTCGGCGATCCCCAGTGCCTTCATGATCTGCCAGGCGGCCCAGTTGGAGACGCCGACATAGCGCACGTGGCCTTGCTGCACCAGGTTGTCGAGTGCGCGCACGGTTTCCTCGATCGGTGTCGCCGGATCGAAGCCGTGGATCTGGTACAGGTCGATATGATCGAGCTGCAGGCGTTTCAGGCTCGCCTTGACCCCGTCCATGATGTGGTAGCGTGAGTTGCCTCGCGAGTTGACGCCCTGGCTGCCGGTTTCGCCGAAGACCTTGGTGGCGACCACGAGATCGTCGCGCGGCACCTTGAGGTTCTTCAGCGCCTGGCCGGTGATGCTTTCCGACAGCCCTTCGGAATACACATCGGCGGTGTCGATGAAGTTGATGCCGGCGTCGAGCGCACGCCCGATCAGCCGCTCGGCATCGTTCTGCTGCAGGTCGCCGATCTGGCTCCACAGTTCGCC
The DNA here is from genome assembly GCF_042646605.1 of Litchfieldella rifensis. Taxonomy (NCBI): domain Bacteria; kingdom Pseudomonadati; phylum Pseudomonadota; class Gammaproteobacteria; order Oceanospirillales; family Halomonadaceae; genus Litchfieldella; species Litchfieldella rifensis. The sequence continues at coordinate 59,644 of NZ_JBHRUG010000027.1, forward strand.
CTCGCCGCCGAAGGTCATGGTGCCCAAGCAAAGCTCGGAGACGAATAGGCCGGTATTGCCGAATTTGCGGTAACGCATTGAATGCACTCCTGGTGTTGCTGGGGTGATGGATTGCTCAGCGGGACGCGATATCGGTGCCGTCAGTGTTTGAATCGCCAGGGTATGTGTCGAGCGTATACTTTGTGGCGAGAACGAATCGATCCCGGCTGCGGCTGGTGATGAAGAGCATACGTTGACCGGGGCGAGGCATTAAGGAATGCGGGATACTGGTATCCGCACTTCCCCCTAAGGCTCTGCCTGAAAACTGCCTGCGCTCGCCCATACGGCGTTAAAAATCAGCTCAAAGACCTCATTTACCCCTTTGTAAACTCCATCTTTTCGCTGATTTTTGCCTAGTCTGGGCATTGCTCGGCGCGTTTTCAGACAAATGTTAAGGAACAGCACAGTGCTCAGCAACGACCGTCGTAGCGAGATCGCTACCTTCTTGAGAATTCGGCGTGCTCGGCTGCAACCCGAGCAGATCGGCCTACCGCGTGGTGTGCGGCGGCGGACACCCGGCCTGCGTCGCGAAGAAGTCGCCGAGCTGGCCGGTATCAGCACGGAGTGGTACGCCTGGCTGGAGCAGACGCGTGACGTGCATCCGTCGATGGATACCTTGCAACGCATCGCGCTCGCGTTGAAGCTCGAGCCTGCCGAGCAGCAACATCTGCTGACCCTCGGCGGCTATGGTTCCGAGAGCGGGGGCAATGGTTCGGCACGCGAGGCCGTGGTGAGCCCTCAACTGCAGCGGCTGATGGATCAGCTCGAGTTCTGTCCGGCGTGGATCATGGGCGCGCGTTCGGACATCCTGGCCTGGAACCGGGCTGCGACCGTCATCCACGGCGATCTCCACGCCATGCAGGGAATCGAGAGGAACGGCATCCATCAACTGTTCCTGAACCCGCGCATACGCTGCATGCTCGTGAACTGGGAATCGCATGCCCGGGACTGTGTCGCCAAGCTGCGGCTGACCTACGCGAATTATATCGATGATCCCTGGTTCAACGAGCTGATCGGGCTACTCCTTGCGCAAAGCCCGGAGTTCGCCGAGTGGTGGGAGGAGCACAACGTGCAGCTTCCCCAGGATGGGGTGAAGGTTTACGACTATCCCGAAGCGGGACGACTGGCATTTGACTACGCCATTCTTCAGGTCGCCGGTGGCAATGGCGTCCCGCTGCACCTGATCACCTACGTCCCTTCGAGCGAGACGGACACCCAGCAGAAAATGGAAGCCCTGTTGCAATATCCCGACCACGCGCCGCGCTCGCGGAGGATCGGCAACTAGGCTGGCGTGACCGGTGTGGCTGAGCGGGCATGAACGAAAACACCCCATTCCACCAGGGGCGGAATGGGGTGCGGTGACTGCCGGGAACGTCTGGCCTCAATACTGATGATCTTCCTCGAAAAGATCTGCCTTGGCGTGACGCATGACGTCTTCGCAAGCAGCTTGATGGGCGAGCTGAGTAAGCAGGTTCTGGGTCACTTCAAAGCCTTTGCCCAGGCAGGTATCGACATCCTGGCGGCTCACTCGAGGGGTGACGTTGCAGTCAATCTTGATCGTTCTTCCGCCACCGTCCAGCTTGTCTGCGAATTCCCGCAGGCGCCAGGCGATGCGCTCTTTCCAGCTGGCTGATTCCTCCACGCCTTCGTTTACGCTAAACGTGCACTGCCATTCAGGTTTGTAGACCTTCATGAGAACCTCCCGTGCTGGCTTGGAAAGAATGATCGATCGTGTTTGCTACTCCGCATTAAATAAATGGTGCAAAGTCACTATACAGGTTTTCAGCAACCGAAACGTGCAGGCAGTATGAATTGCGACCATTGTTGAGTCAGACGCAGTGGCAAGGCATTCACAAGCCCGCCGCTTCGGCGGACCCTATCCATTTCTCCGGATTCCGAGTTCCCAAGAATAAAGCCTGCCGATTTGGCAGGCTTTATTACTTCCAAGGGTTGGGCTCATGCTGATGGTTGCCGCGGACGACACACATACCAGTAGTTCTGGAAGTCGTGGTCGAGTTCGTGAACCTCGATATCCCCGAACCCGGCCGCCTGGAAGTATTCCAGGGCCTTTTCCCGCCCCCACATCGCGCCGAGCCCTGCGCCGCCACTCGCCAGCGACACCGTCATGCAGTGCATGCATGAGAGGGTGTAGAGCAGTGGCCCGATTGGGTGGTCACGGTCCTCATGATGGTGACTCGAGCCCTTGATGTCCTGGGCCAGGTAGATGCCGTCGTTGGCTAGCGCACGGCGAATGCCGCGCAGCAGGGCCGCGGGATCGGCCTGGTCGTGAACGGCATCGAAGGTGGTGATGAAGTCGAGCGCCGCCGGTTCGGCGCTCTGGTCGAAGTCGGTGAGATCGCGGACCTCGAAGGTCACGTTGGTGTTGCCGAGCTCGTGGGCCTCCTCGCGGGCGAGGGCAATCGCCTCGCTAGAGATGTCATAGCCGGTGAAATGGCTGTTGGGATACAGCGCCGCCAGCTTGTTGATGGCTTTCCCCCGACCGCAGCCGGCGTCCAGTACGCGGATGCCCTGCTCGAGGCGTTCCTTGAGTCCCGGTACCAACGGAAGGATATGCGCTTCCAGGGCCGGCACTACCGACTGGCCGCTGTCCTCGGCCATGATCTCGTGGAAGCGGCCGAAGCGCTCGTAGGGCACTCCCCCTCCGTGCCGGAAGCAGTGCACGATGTCGTCCTCCACCGCTCCCAGTAGCGGGATGTACTGTGCGAATACCGCCACGTTGTCCGTTGGCGAGCGACGGCTGAGGCTGGCCGCATGTTCCGGTGGCAAGTGATAGGTACCGGTCGCGGGGTCATGCTCGACGATATTTCCCACCGTCATCGCGCCCAGCCATTCGCGCACATAACGCTCGTCGAGGCCCGCTTGATCCGCGATTTCCTGGCTCGTGGCCGGCCCCATGCCGGCTAGCGTGTCGAACAGGCCGGTGCGATGACCGATCGAGGTCATCAGGGTGAGTGCCCCTGAGTTGAGGATGTCGACGAGTCGGTCGGCGAAGGCCTCGGCTCGCCTGTCGTCGAAGGTGGTCACGCTATGGGCCGCATCGGTTGCTGTAGACATGGTGGTTCCCCCCTTTTTGCTATCCACCGGCGGGCTTGCACCGGTACTGTGAATAAGGATGGCCGCCTGCCCGGTTGCCGGCTAGTGAACCCGTGGTGCGGTTCTCGCGAGGGGGGTTGCGTCAACTACAATCAAGCACATGCGAAGAGGTTTCTCGCCGAGACGAAGGTTCCGGCAAGACCTGGTTCCGGCGAACTGTACCTCCGGTACAGTGGACGCGGCAGGTACGGGGGCAGCCATGGCAATGGCAAGGGGCGAAGCGACCCGCGAGCGGATCCTGGCCATCACGGAGACGGCGGTGCTGGCCAAGGGGTTTGGTGCCACCTCGATCGAGGAGGTCATCGCGGAAGCCGGAATTACCAAAAGCGGTTTCTTCTACCATTTCCGCGACAAGAACGAGCTGGCACGTGCATTGCTGCAGCGATACATGGAACGTGACGATGTGCTACTCGATGAGGTCTTCGCCCGCGGGCGGGAGCTGGCCGCCAATCCACTGAACGGGTTTCTGGTCGGCCTGAAATTGCTGGCGGAAACCATGGCCGACCTGCCGGGCGGGCATCCGGGATGCCTCGTTGCCACCTATTGCTATCAGGAGCGCCTGTTCGACCGCGGCGTGCGTGAGCTGAACCGGCACATCGTGTTCCATTGGCGCACCCGCTTTCGTACGCTTCTGGAAGAAATTGCCGTACATCACGAAGCGAGGGAGCCGGTCGACCTCGATGCGCTGGCCGACATGGTGTCGACCGTGATCGAGGGCGGGCTGGTGCTCGGTCGGGCAACCGGCGACCCGAACATTCTTCCCACGCAAATCATGCTGCTGCGCGACTATATCAAGCTGCTGTTCGAGCCGGCGCCTCCGGCGGCGCATTAAGCCAGCGCTCAGCATTGGACTGACGCTGTATCCCTGTCCATGGTTAAAGGACTGGCTTCACTGTTGGATAGGGATGTGGCAAAGGCGACTCGGCTGGTGGGTGTGGCGCTCGGGAGTGTGCTGCTGCTCCTGGTGGCGGTGGCCCTGCTCCTGGAATCCCCCTGGATGCGCGATTGGCTTGAAGATCAGGCCAGTCAGCAAGTGGGTGGTCGCGAGGTCGAAATCGGCGACCTGGACATCGGTTGGGGCTGGCCGTTGGCGGTGCAGTTGAATGACGTGCGTGTCGCCAATGCATCCTGGGCACGCAACGAGGATATGGCGCGGCTGGACGAACTGGCCATCGACTTGGACCCGGGCCGATTGATCAGGGGCGAGGTGGAGCTGGAGCTCGTCCGCGTCGAGCGGCTAATGCTTCATCTGGCACGACGAGAGGACGGCACCCCCAACTGGTCTCGCCGAGGTGGCGAAAAGCCTCCAGATAAGGCCTTGGGCCAGACAATCTGGCCCAAGGCCTTTGCCATCGCGCGGGGCCGGTTGACCTACCATGACGCCGCGCAGGATATCGAGCTCGACGTCGCCTTCGAGACGCCTGGTGGAACGAGCGACGAACTGCGTCTTGATGTGCGTGGCGAGGGGCACGTGCAGGATGATCCCCTGACATTCCAAGCACTGGCGCACTACCAGCGAGCAGAGAATCGCGTCGCTGTCGAAGAGCTGGAAGGAGAGATCGGTGGCGGCCGTCTGAACGGTTCGCTGGCGGTGGACCTCGGCCGGGATGTGCCCTACATCGAAGCGCAACTGGATGCCGACGCACTGGACCTGAACCGCTGGGGAGTGCTGGACGAGAGCGAGGGGGACCGCACGGCGGACGGGGCCACCGCACGAAGCGGGAGCGGCAACGAAGCGGAGAACGCCTCGACTCTCAAGGCGGCCTGGGACCAGCGTTGGGCTGAGGCTCTCGGGGAACTAAAAGCGTTCGAGGGGCAAGTGGACCTTTCCATTGCCCGCCTGCGCTATGCCGATCAGACCCTGCATGATTTGGCCATCGAGGGCCAGCTCGAGGATGGTCGCGTCAGCGTGGAGCGTCTTCATGCCCTTCAGGAAAGCGCCGATGGACAGCGAGGTGGCTTGACCATCCAGGGCTGGATCGAGGTGCAGGAGCGACGATTGGTCGCCGACGTGGAGGCACAACTCGATCGGGTCGATCTGACCGCGGCACTCGCGCCATTGGGGCTCGGGGAGTTGGGCATGCTCGATGGCCGGCTCAACACGCAGGTGGTCGACGGTGGGCTGGTGTTCGACGACACCGCGATTGACTATCAGGGGCCGCGTTGGGGGCTGACGCTTTCGCTGCGTGCCGATTCCCGTGAGATCGAAGGCTTGGACAAGCCCGGAGTCTACATGGTCGGCGATGGCACCTACCAGGAAACGCCATTTGCGTTCGACTTGGTGGTGGGCCCCCTGCTCGATCTGACTAGTGACGAGCCCTATCCGATTTCTGGTGAGTTGAACTCCGGCGACACCCAGCTTCAACTGGACGGCAGCGTCGTCCAACCGCTGGAGCTCGCTTCGGTGGAGGGTGACTTCCGGCTCAAGGGTCCCAACCTGGCGGATATCTCCGACCTGACCGGCATCAATCTGCCTGAGGTCCCGCCCTACCAGGTCCGCAGTCATCTGCAGTTCAGCGACGACCTGCTGCGTTTAAATGACATGCAAGGCGGCTTCGGTAACAGCGATGTGGCCGGCGACGTGCGCTTGCGCATGGAGGAACGACCACAGCTGACGGCCACGCTAACCTCGGACACGCTCGAGGCTGTGGATCTGCTGCCGATGCTGGGCATCACGCCGCCCCCCGATACGGGTGAGACGGCGTCTCCCGAGCGGGAGCGCTGGACCGATGAGGTCGTGCGCCGCCGGCGGCTTTTCCCCGACCGCCGTTGGGACGTGGCAGGACTGCGTGGCACGGATATCGTGCTCGATTACCGGGCAAGCAACGTCAAGATGCAGTATGTGCCGTTTACCGATGTGTCTCTCGAGCTGGAGCTGGAGCGTGGCGTGATGACCATAGACCCCTTGCAGGTGGGGCTTGGCGGTGGCCAGGTCAACGGCACATGGGTTATCGATGCACGCCAGAACGTGCTGAAGGGCGACCTGAATCTGGCGCTCAAGCGGGTGAGCCTCAAGGCACTGCTGCGTGAAGCCCACCTGCCTCAGGTGGCTCAGGATTCCCTCGGTGTGGTCGGTGGGCGCGGCGATTTCGCTTATCGGGGCCGCTCGATGGATGAGGTCATGGCCGGGCTCAATGGCACGCTGGAATTGGCCATGTCCCAAGGCTGGTTGGACGTCATCGCGGCGGAGCTTCTGCCCTTGAACGTTGCCAATGCCTTGGTCGCGGCCCTGACGGACGCGGAACAGGTCCCATTGGAATGCACCTATGTCCACTTCGTTGCCGACGATGGCCTGGCCGACTTGAAGCAGTTCTTCATGTCGACCGAGATTGCGAACTTCACTGGCGGTGGCGCGATCAACCTGGATGCCGAGACGCTGCGACTGCTTTTCGAGGGGCACAACAAGGACGTGACCCTTTTCACCGGAGAGTCGCCGGTGGAGCTGAAAGGGCCAATGCGCAACCCACGGGTAAATGTGGTTTCGCGCGAGCTACTGGCGCGTGGCCTAGCCTCCTTGCTCGGTGCCGTGGTCGCGCCACCCGCGGCGATCCTGCCCTGGATCGACCCGGGTGGAGGCGAAGACGTCGGGATAGGGTGCAAGCGGGCCATGGCGGAATTCAAGGATGATTGATCGTCCAGCGTTGTGCTATTACCGCGATGTCTAGGGTGGCCCGGTTCGCTGCGCTTTCAGCTGCGCCTCCACCTTGTCGATGATGTCCCGGCTCAGCTTGCGGAGCAGGGGTTTCGCGGCCTGGTGAATGGCCTTCTCCATCGGCTGATCGTTGAGGCTGTACTCCAGCGTCAGATGGATGCGGGTACCGCCCTCGATGGGCGTCAGACGGTAACAGCCGCGATTGGGAACACCAGTCACGGAGCGCCAGGCGAACCGCTCTGGGGGCGTGAACTCCGTGATCTCCACATCGAAGCTCAGGGGCACGCCGGCCACGCGGACCTGCCAGCGGTAGCGGCTGTCGTCCAGGCGAACTATGGTGTCTATGGCATCGCTGTAGTCGGCGAACGTTTCCACTCGGTCGATGAGTGCAAACACCTCCTGTGGGCTGGCCGCGATCTCGGCCTCATGTTCGACGACAGGCATGGACTCCTCAACTCCCGAAAGCAGACTCGATGACAACGTTCAGGAAGAACGACGTATTGGCCGATGCGGCGGAACCGGCGCGACGGCCGATGAAGGTGCTGGTCATCCTCGGGCATCCGCGTGCCGATAGCCTGTGCGGGGCATTGGCAGATGCCTTTTGCGAAGGTGCCCATGCCGCAGGCGTGCAACTGCGCCGCTTGAACCTCTCGGCACTGAATTTCGATCCGTCCGTGCAGACCCCCTCGCCCAACCAACAGCCCCTCGAGGAGGACCTGCGCCTGGCGCGGGAGAGCATCCTCTGGGCGGATCACCTGGTGTTCGTCTACCCCACCTGGTGGGGAACGGTTCCCGCGCTGCTCAAGGGATTCTTGGACCGCATCATGGCGCCGGAGTTTGCCTTCAGGACCTGCGAAGGCGGTATCGGCTATCAGGGGCTCTTGAACGGACGCTCGGCGCAGCTCATCACCACCATGGACACGCCCCCGCTGATCCACCGGCTGCTCTATCGCGAGCCGGGCAGGAATGCCATGGCGCGAGCGACCTTGGGCTTCTGCGGCATTCGCCCGGTGCGTGCGCTCGCCTTCGGCTCGGTCAAGGATGCCACCACGCAGCAGCGGCAGGCCTGGCTGGTCCGCGCCAATCGGCAAGGGAGGCGACTGGAACGAGGCCGAATCACCCCGATGGAACGACTGAAGCACAAGGCTGGTGCCTGGCTGCGCGGGCTGCGGCTGCAGTTCTATCCCATGACCTGGGTGGCCTATACGACCGGTGGCCTCGCCGCTTCTCCGAGTGGGGTCGTATTCGGCAATCCCATTTTCTGGATCGGCTACCTGTGCCTGTTCCTGCTGGAAGTGGCTACCGTGCTGATCAATGAGGTGGTCGATTTGCACACCGATCGGCACAACCGCTTCTTCAGCACCTTCACGGGCGGGTCGCGCGTGCTCGTCGAGGGCTTACTGAGCCTGCGTGAGGTTAAGGTCGGGATCGTTGCCGCGTTGCTGGGCTTTCTGGCCAGTTCGGTGTGGGTATTGAGCGTAGCGCCGGCGGCTCCGGCTGTGGGCATCGCCGTATTGGGTATGTTGGCGATCCTGGCCATCGGCTATACGGCCCCGCCGTTGCGGCTCAGCTATCGCGGCTGGGGCGAGGTGGATGTCGCGGTCACGCACAGCATCGGCGTGCTGCTGTGCGGCCATGTGTTCCTGGGTGGTACCTGGAGCGACCCGCTGCCATGGCTGCTGAGCCTGCCGCTGCTGCTGGCGATACTGCCATCCATCACGCTGTCGGGCATCCCGGACCTCGAGGCCGATGCCGGGGCTGCCAAGCGCACCCTGGCGGTACGTCTGGGGCACACGGGCGCGTTGCGGGTGGCGCTGGTCTTCACGCTGCTCTCTGCCACTGTCGCCGTGGCCTGGCAATGGATGGGGCTGGCGGATGGCGCTTTCGCCGGCATCGCCTTCGCGATCGTTCCCCACGCTGCCCTGCTGACATGGCTGCTAACCCGCCATATACGCTCAGAAAAATCGCCTGGCCGCATCGACGGCCTGATGGCCGCTTCGCTCGGCTACGTACTGTGGTTCGGGCTTATTCCCCTGTTCCGGCTGGCAGGGTGATGGCGGCGGATGGGGTGGGCCAGGGGGAAGCCGAACACGCCAAGCCGAGGTGTCACTCGATCTCGTGCCATCCTTCATGCTCGCAAGTCAGGCAGTGGTAGAGCGCTTCGAAGCCGCTTTCGCAGTCGGCGCACTCGCGGATCGTGCCCTTCTGGAAGGTGAAGGTACGCAGCGAACAGACCGGACACCTCTCGACCTCATTGCGTGGCGCACGAGGTGGGGCTGGCTGCGGGCGTACGGTATCGTCTTGCAGCGATGAAGCCTCTTCCATGGCTTGGTCGAGCTCTTCGGTCAATTCCTTGCCCAGTTTGCGGGCTGCCTCGGCCTGGTCGTTGCCGGCCAGCTTCACCAGCTTCGTGATGCCCTCCTTTACGGACTTTAGCCGAGGGGTGATATCGGCCATCTGGGCTCTCCTGTCGGTCGATCGTTTAGATGCTTGTTGATAGATGAGCATAACTTGCCTTAGGGAAACACTGAATCAATGCCTGCGCAGCTCCATCACTGCGTTACGCGGTGCTGGTGCGCCAGCCCGGTCGAAGCCTCACATATACCCCATATGCTCCGGTTGCTGCGCTCCGGGCGCCTTGTGCTTGAAACCGCTCGTCGATTTATTCAGCGCTTCCTTGGATCAAAGCCCGCCATCGCGGCGGGGTTATTTGTTGCAAATTGTTACGAAAGTGGCTTAACTGGTAACCAGAGGCCGCTGAGACGGCTGGCGATAACGATAGAAAAGAGGAACGGGGACTACGCAGGGTTCCTCCGACTACCGTGCTCTATCCTCGGACACGGAGCATTGTGCTGGCATGAAAGAGGCGCTGCTTACCAAAGCGGGTATCGCTGGGGAGCCTGACGCAGTAGTTTCGCGTGCCGGGGTCTGGTGCCGGCTCTCGCGTGACTGTCTGACATCCGCTGGTCGTACCTCGGAGGACCAAGCGGATTATCTGCGCATCACCCTGTTGAATCTGGTGGGGGCCGCGGCCTTCATCGTCTGGGGACTGTTTCTGTGCCTCAATCTGCTTGGTGTGGTGGAAAGCTCTGTCGGGCGCTTGGCGATCAACGTGACGGGGTTGGCGGTTGCTGTCGGCGTGCTGTCCAGTCTGCGCATGGGCGCCCCGGTGGCAGTGGTCTCGCACGTCGCCCATGCCTTCCTGTTCGCTTTCCTGATGGGGCTGGCCATCCTCAGGGCCGATAATCCACTGACGATGACGCTGCCGCTCATCTATCCCGCCATGGCGTTCCTGATGCTCGATGACGTGCATCGAGGCATCGTGGGTACGCTGCTGATGACCGCCGGCCTCAACGTCGCGATCTTCTCGGGATTAGGCCCCGAACCGCGCGATCTGCTCATGGCGATCGATGGCGCGCTGACGGTCAGCGTCGGGATGTGTTTCCAGGCAGCCGTGATGGCGCTGTACGTCCATCACCGCAAGCGGGTGATGACACGGTTGCGCGCCGTGAGTGTGCAACTCTCGGAGCTGGCCTGCCACGATCCACTGACCGGGCTCTACAACCGCCGCACGTTCATCGATGTTCTCGAGCGCGAGCTGTCACGGCGCGATCGCAAAGCGCGCCAGCTCGCGTTCCTGCTGTTCGACATCGATCACTTCAAGGCCTACAACGACCGCTTCGGCCACCCCCAGGGCGACGAGCTGCTCAAGCGCATTGCAGGCGCAGCGCAGGGGGTGTTCTGTCGGCGCGAGGACATCGTGTTCCGGCTCGGCGGCGAGGAGTTCGGTGTGGTATTCCGCACCGACGACGCAGCCCAGGCCGCTGCCATGGCGGACCGGCTGCTGGCGACCATCGAGGCACTGGACGCGGCACCTGCCGGCCCACACGACACCATCACCATTTCCGCCGGGCTCAACCTGCTGGATAGCGAAAGTGATATCGCTGCGAACCATGTCTACCGCCGGGCGGACGAAGCACTCTATCAGGCGAAGGAGTCCGGCCGGGCGCGCTGGGTTCGTGCGGTGGGTTGAGTTCCTCCACACTGAATGAATTGGTGAGCAGCAAGGCATCCCTTTAGGTTAAAGCGGCAGGGCTGCGGGATTTATGCCACATTTTCTTGAGAGGTAGAGAGAATCCCCATCTATCTTCGCCAAGGGGAAAGACAAGGGCAGTCCAATGGACGAGGTAACCGACGAGCAGAGCCTGTGTGATGACCTGGCGGGGCAATGCAAGCCCAGGGACCAGTGCCTGATCGGGATTGAACACGAAAAGTTCATTTTTTCGCAACAGGACCACCGCTTGTTGCCTTATGCCGGGCGAGTCAGTATTCACACCTTGCTGACGGAAATGCAACGCTTCGGTTGGCAGCCAACCTTTGAACGGAACAACCTCACCGGCCTGAAACTCGACGGTGCCGCCATCACACTGGAACCCGCTGGACAGTTTGAATTGTCCGGAACACCCTGGGTGGATTTGCACGCTGTTTACCAGGAAATGCTGGAGCATCGCCGGCAACTGGTGGAACTTGCCGATGAAATGGATTTAGGGATAATGACGCTGGGCTTTGCGCCGGAGTGGACTCAGCAAAAGATGGACTGGGTGCCCAAGAGTCGCTACCACATCATGCGGGACTACATGCCCAAGGTCGGGGTGCATGGGACGGACATGATGACGCGCACCTGCTCGATCCAGCTGAACTTCGACTTCTGCAACCAGCGGGATATGTGCGATAAGTATCGTGTGGCGATGGCACTGCAGCCCCTGGTGATGGTAGCGCTGGCCAATTCTCCCTTCGCCGATGGCCAAGACAGCCAGTTGACCTCTTACCGTAACTACGTCTGGCTACATACCGATTCTGCGCGTTGTGGCGTCCTGCCGCTGGTGCTTTCTCCCGATTTTAATTTTGCCGAGTATGTTCAGCGGGCTTTGGCGGTGCCCATGTACTCGGTGAAAAGGAACGGCGTGCATATCGATCTCGCCGGACGCTCTTTCCGGGATATGATGCAAGGGAAATTGCACGAATTACCCGGAGAAAAACCCACGCTGAAGGACTGGCATGATCACCTCAACACGTTAATGCATGACGTCCGCTTGAAAGACCATCTGGAGTTGCGTGGTAACGACTCGCTTACCCTGGAACACAGCATGGCACTGGCCGCGTTCTGGACGGGCATTCTTTACGATGACCAGGCGTTGCAAAAGGCCCTGGCGTTCATAGCGGGGTGTGACGTCGCCAGCTTGAACCAACTGCGCCACCGCCTACCTCAGCTCGGCCTGGCCAACAGTGATGACCTCCCCGTCAGGGGAGTTTACAACGCCTCTTCCTTGCTCGAAGCCTTGCGATACGCCACAGAACTGGCTCGCAAGGGACTGGAAAGGCGGCAAAAGAGGGATGCGCAAAACGCGGATGAATCCGTTTATTTGCAGCCACTCCAAGCGATCATCGAGAATAAGTTCAGTCCAGCGGAGCAATGGCGCGAACGCTTCCATCAACAGTGGCGGGGCGATATCAAAGCCATTTACTCGCATGCTTCCTTCTAGCCCCCTTGGTTCATGTCCCGGCTGAAAGGTCAACGTCGGCGGCGAATCCAGTAGCGGCCACTCTCCGGGCCAGGACGCTCATTGATCACTGGGTGGTCGACGTCGGATAGCCGGATGAACGGCCGGGTGCCGGTGTGTCGTGGTAGCTCGCCAACGTCGAGTAGTCGGCGGATACGCTTGTGGGTCGGTGGGTGTGTACGCAGCCAGTTGATCCACGCCGGCGCCTGTCGGCCAAACAGTGTCATCAGCCAACTGCCGTTGTGGCGTTCCAGCACTTCCAGAGCCGATGCAAGGCCGTGGGGATCACCGGTAATGGCTATGGCTTCCAGGTCGGCGGTGTATTCACGATTGCGCGAGAGCGCGAGCTGGAGCAGGGTGCTGACGGTTGGAGACAGTGCCACGAGCAACAGCAGTAACCAGGGCAGTTCCCCTCCTCCCGTGATGATCAGGGGCAGCATCAGCAGCAGAGCGATCTGTACTGCTGTTGCTAGCCAGAAGGTGAGCCGGGTCATGGCGGCCGCCATCGACATGACGCGGGTGTCTCCCTGTTGCAAATGATTGACTTCATGGGCCAGCACGGCGGCCAACTGGCGGAGATCGAGCGTCCTGAGCAGGCCATCGGTAATGGCAATGCCACCGTCACGCCGGTCACCGACGGCAAAGGCATTGAGATCGCGTGAAGGGGAATAGTAAAGCTGCGGCGCAATTTCCAGGCCGGCACGTTGATAGAGGATATCGAGTACACGATAGAGCTCGGGGGCTTGGTGTCGACGCAGCAGCCCGGCACCGGCGTTGGCCAGAATGAGCCGGGCCGGTACCCAACTGCTGAGGTGCGCTGCTACCGCAACCGCAAAAAGGGACAGGATCACCCCCGTGGCGCCGGCGAGGAGATAGCCGGGCACGGACAGGACCAAGGCCAGACCCGCCATGATCAACAAGGTCTGCAGGCCATTCTTGAGACGGACGAGCCAGAGCCGTTGGGGTCGGAGTGTCACGGCGACTCCTGTCCCGGTAAACGCATTTGTCACTCAACGATATCCGCTATCCTGGCGATGAGAAAAGGGCGGTCGCTACCGCTCTGGCTGTCCGACCGTTTCGGCGGCGACTGATCGGTTGGCCGGTCGGCCTCTAAAATCGTTATTGGCGGGGTTGTGGGTTACTGGGCGTGCCAAGGGGCTCTTTAATCCCCCGGCCCGCACTCCATGCAGCGGTCGACGATGGCCGGGCCCTGCAGCAGCTTGGTGTTCAGGTCGCGCAGGCCGCTGCGCAGCCCCTCCTCGAGTACCGGGTGATAGAAGGGCATCTCGAGCATCCGGCTCACGCCCATGTTCTGCTCCAGCGACCAGGCCAGTAGGTGCGCCATGTGTTCGATGCGCGGGCCGAAGAGCTCGGCGCCGAGAAACCGGCCCGAGCCGTGCTCGGCATAGAGTCGCATCATGCCGCGGTTCTCGCGTATCACTTTGGCGCGCCCCTGGTCCTCGAAGGAAGCTTCGCCGGTGGCGATGCACTCATGCCCCCCGTGGCGCTGCTCGAGTTCGGCGCGGCTGGCGCCGACCGTGGCCATCTGCGGGTCGGTGAAGACAATGGTCAGGGGCGTGTTGCGCTTGCCGGCGCGAAGCTCCGGATAGCGCCCGGCGTTGTCGCCGGCGATGCGCCCCGCGGTGCTGGCCTCGTGCAGCAACGGTAGCTCCTGGTTGGCGTCGCCGGCGATGAATATGTGGCTCGGGCTGTCATCGGCGTTGCGGCACTGCAGGGTGAAGCGATTGAAGTACGGCACCCCCTTGTCGTTCAGCGCCAGATCGGCCCTGCCGAGGTCGAGCTTGTCGACGTTGGGTCGTCGGCCGGTGGCGGCAAGCAGGTAGTCGAAGCGTTCGGTCAGACGCTTGCCGGTGCCGCGCTCGAGAAAGGTGATCACCACTTGCTCGCCGTCGCGGGCGATGGACTCCACCTTGGCACTCGGGTCGACGTAGAAGTCCTCGTTGAAGGTGCGATCGGCATAGTCGCGCAGGGCCTCGTCCTGGAACGGACCGAGGGAGCCGCTGACGCCGAAGACGCGCAGGCGTACGTCCAGGCGGTGCAGGGCCTGGCCGAGCTCCAGGCCGATCACCCCGGGGCCGAATACGGCGACCGACGCCGGCAGGTCGTCCCACGCGAAGACATCGTCGCTGACGATCAGCCGGTCGCCCGCGACCTCGAAGAAAGCCGGCCAGGTGGGGCGCATGCCGGTGGCGATGACGATATTGCGAGCCCTGAGGCGGGTATGATCGCCGACGATCAGGGTGTGTGGGCCTTCGAAGCGGGCATGGCCTTGAAGGCGGTCGGCCTCGTCGATTCGCTGCATCGACTTGAGGACGCTATTGACGAAGCCGTCGCGCTCGCGTTTGACGCGTTCCATGACCGCACGGCCGTCGATTTCTATCGCACCGCGCACCTGTACGCCGAAACCGGCAGTGTCGCGGGCATGGTGGGCAGCATCGGCAGCAGCGATCAACAGCTTCGAGGGCATGCAGCCCACTCGGGCACAGGTGGTGCCATACTGGCCGCCCTCGATCAGCACTACGCTGGGGGACTGCTTCCTGGCAGCGTGCCAGGCGCTCAGGCCGGCAGTCCCGGCCCCGATGATGGCGATATCGACGTCACGTTCCTGCATCGTTGTCTTCCTCCGCAAAAAGGGGCCGGACAAGGGGCCATGACCCTTCGGAACCTGTCTCAATCCACTATGGCACACGGCCAGCGTCGAGAATGGCGAGCGTATTCGGCAAGCGGACATCGAGGATGCTGGGAGGCATATCAGGGGGAGATGTCGGGTTTCCTGTATTCTGAGCCTGGTGTGGGCGCGTTGCAGCGCCAGGGAGTTCATTCGACCATAGGGGCTTTTCCACAACAGGAGCCGATCATGCCCATCGTGACGATTCAGCAGTTTCCCCGCCCGCTGGAGCAGAAGCGGGAGCTGGCGCGGCGCATTACCGAGGCCTTCGTGGAGGTCTACGGGGCGAAGGAGGAGGCGGTACAGGTGTTCTTCAGCGAGATCGATGGCGAGGGTTGGGCCAAGGGCGGTGTGATGGGCTGCGACAAGACGGACAAATGAAGGAGGTCAGCATGGAAGAACCCGACTCGGTCGATCGCCTGGCGCTGATTCGTGAGCGCCTTCAGGGTTTCGCTCGCGCCCGCGAGTGGGGCCAGTTCCACTCGCCCAAGAACCTCGTGATGGCCCTGACGGGCGAAGTGGGCGAGCTGACGGAACATTTCCAGTGGCTGACGGAGCAGGAGTCGAAAGAGCTGTCAGACGCAGAGCTCGAAGGGGTTCGCGAGGAGATCGCCGATGTGCAGATCTACCTGCTGATGCTCAGCGACAAGCTCGACATCGATCTGCTGCGGGCGGTCGAAGACAAGATCGCCAAGAACGAGCAGAGGTTCCCGGTGGAGCGGGTACGAGGCAGCCGGCGCCAACGTTGGCCAGAATGAGCCGGGCCAGCGCCCAACTGCTGAAGTGTGCTGCCACCGCTACCGCCACGAGGGATATGATCACGCCGCTGGCGCCGGCAAGGAGGTAGCTGGGCACGGACAGGACCAGAGTCCGGCCCGCCATGATCAGCAAGGCCTGAAGAGTGTTCTTGAGACGGGCGAGCCAGAGCCGTTGTGGTTGCAGTGTCGTCACGGGGATCCTGTTCAACGATATCCGTTATTCCGGCAATGGGGAAAGCGGGACACGACCAGTGACGGTCGTGTCCCTCACAGCTACCGATACGACATCGTTGCCAGGGCATCCTTACTGCTGGACGGTTTGCAACTCCGGATCGAAGTGGGATAGCCCAAGCAGCTCGATGTGGTACTCGTCGTGCGCGGGGTCGAAACTCACGCGATACTGGGTCGGGTAGTAGCCGGACAGGCTGTACCGGGCCGGTGTCTTCACTGGCATGGTGACATCGGGTCGTGAGTGCAGGAAGTCCAGCGATACCATCGGCTCCACGAAAATGAGCCGTCCACCATGGTAGCCATAGATGAAGGTATGGGTGAACGGCTGCCCATGGAACTCGTGGCCGGCGGGGTCGATGCCATGGACACCCATATGCTCGACGGCCGACTCGGGAGGTACCACGTAACCCGCCGGTACCAGCAAGGCGTCCGGGGGCGCGAGCTGTTGTTCCCGGTCAGGCCCCAGGAAAGTGATGGCCTGCCGTTCGGCATCGCTGATGAGATAGAAGTGCATGTCGAAGTGGGGGACCGAATAGACGCCGTCAGGAATATGCCCGGCGGGGTTCCAGTCCAGGAGAACATGATCGTACCCCGTCGGTGAGACACCCTCCGGCAGAGGCAAGAGGTATAACCATGCTTTCTGGTCGGGTTGCGGTTCCGGTAACCCCTCCAGGGCGTCTGCCGTCAGGACGACGGCGATGGACGTCGGTATCCCACCTGTGTCTTGCGTGACAACCACTCGGGCCAGGCCGTTGCCGACGGCGACCGGGTGACCGCTCAGGATGTCCCCTTCCGAGGCCTGCGTGGAACCCGTTGCCAGTGCCAGCAGCATCGCTGACGCCAGGCCAAGCGTGCGAAAACCACCAACACCAAAACGTTGCATGGCGTTTCTCCTTCGTGGTGATGCGCCGGACCGCCCTGCGCTGGCGGTGCGGCAGCGCGTGAACAGTAGGCACAAAGGTGCCACCCGCCATGGCCGTCTCGGTGCGGGGAGAGGAGTCGCGTGGGGAAAGGGGCTTGACCGGGCGGTACAAGCCTCGATTCTTACCGCTTAGCCTGTAGGCCGCCGTCGGTGGGCGTTTGGCTTGGGTAAAGTCATTATAGTTCTAGGTAACCTTTTGCAATTATTAGTATCGTCATCCAATCGCCTTATTCAGCCTGGTGAAAATATCTTGCAGGTCCGGACGGTCGCACGGGCGTCGAGGACGCCTGGTAAGCCCGCCGAAATCGGTGGGCTTCCTGCATTTCTGGCCATAGCAAGGTCGTGCTGGGCTACGCTTAAATACTCGCGCGCCATTAGTCGCCACCACTTCCCGCTCGGCCAATTCTCATGAATCCAAGCATCCCTGAACCACTCCCTTCGCAGCGGGATCTCTTCGATCTCCCTAGAGAAGTTGCCTATCTCAACTGCGCCAACATGTCACCCCAGTCGCACTCCGTCACCAAGGCCGGTCTCGAGGCGGTGCGGCGGATGAAGGCGCCCTGGAAGATCAGTCCCTCGGACTGGTTCACCGATGCTGAAGCGCTCAGAGCGGTCGCGGCAAGGCTCATGGGGGCCGATACCGATGGTGTCGCGCTTATTCCGGCGGCGAGCTATGGCATCTCGATCGCGGCATCCAACGTTCCGATCGAGAGAGGGCAGAACATCGTGCTGCTTGATGAGCAGTTCCCCTCCAACCTTTACGCTTGGCGGGAGCTGGCCAGGGTGAGCACTGCCGAGGTACGTACCGTTCACAAGGAGCCGCTCGATGCCTGGACCGGTGCGGTGCTGGAAGCCATCGACGACGACACGGCCGTGGTGACCGTGCCCAACTGCCACTGGACCGACGGGGCGCTCATCGATCTTATTCAAGTGGGAGAACGCGCCCGCAGCGTGGGAGCTGCCCTGGTCGTCGATGCCAGCCAGTCGCTCGGTGCCTATCCGCTCGACATTGCTGCTATCCAGCCGGACTTCCTGGTTTCGGTCGGCTACAAGTGGCAACTAGGCCCCTACGGCTTGGGGTACCTCTATGCGGCTCCGAGATGGCGTGAGACCGGCCGCCCCCTGGAGGCTTCCTGGCTGACCCGGGCCGGCGCCGAGGATTTTGCTGCGCTGGTCGATTACGTGGATGACTACCGGCCCGGCGCGCGGCGCTTCGACATGGGCGAATATCCGCAATTCGTGCTCGCGCCGATGGCATTTGCCGGTCTCTCGCAACTGCTCGACTGGGGCGTCGGATGCGTACAGGCGACGCTGAGTCGGCTCACAAACCAAATTGCCAAGGAAGTCACTGAGATGGGGTGCTCGGTACTACCGGCCGACCATCGCGTCGGGCACCTGGTCGGCGTGCGACTGCCGGATGGCAGCATTCCCGAAGCGCTTCCCAAGCGCCTGGCGGAGGAGCAGGTGTTCGTGAGTGCGCGTGGTGATTCCCTGCGTATTGCGCCCCACGTCTACAACGAAGACGCCGATGTCGAACGGCTGCTGGCGGTGTTGCGGGAGTTCGTTTGAGCGATCCGTGCTTACGGGCGACTAGGGTATCGAGTTGTCGAACGCTTGCGTTGCTGCTGTCTCTGATCGAATCCTATCGGAGGAGAGCGGAAATGGACGATGATCTGGAGAAAATGACACGCGAGGAGCTCATTGCGGAAGCGAAGGCGTTGCGAGAGGGGATTCGTCGGCATCGGGACTGCAGTGGGCACGAGCTATGTTGGCACCACCCCGATCTATGGGGGCTGCTGCCGGAAACCAGTGATTCGATTCCGGTGGTGCCCGAGTGGCCGGAGTTCCTCCGGGGCTGCATCCGTTATCGACAATCGCTGGATGAGCAGGCACCGGACGCACCGCGGACGGATGAGCCATATCAGGAGTGACTGAGTGAGGCCATATGCTGCGTCTTCTGTCCTGGCTGGTCCTCGCCTATGCGCTGGTGGTGCTGCTGGCCTGGGCCTTCCAGGATCGGTTGCTCTACTTGCCCTACATGGGCCGCGAGCATCTCGCTACGCCGGCAGACAGAGGCATGGCGTGGAAGTCGGTGACGCTTGCGACTGACGATGGTCTGAGCCTGGATGCCTGGTGGGTGCCGGCAAACGAGCCACGTGGCAGCCTGCTGTTCTTGCACGGTAACGCCGGCAATATCTCTCACCGCCTGGATTCCCTGGCCCAGTTCCATCAACTGGGGCTGTCAGTGCTGATCATCGACTACCGTGGCTATGGCCGCAGCGAGGGGCGGCCGTCGGAGGCAGGCACGGCGTTGGATGCCCGGGCCGCCTGGCGCTGGATGCGTGAGGAGCGCGCCATCGCCGCCGACGAGATCGTGCTCTTCGGCCGTTCCTTGGGTGCCGCCGTGGCGGCGGAACTGGGTCGGGAAGTCCGGCCGGCGGCGGTGATCCTGGAGTCACCGTTCCGCTCGGTGCCCCTCTTGGCCCAGCAGATTTATCCCTTCCTACCGGCTCGCTGGCTGGCCCGCTTCGACTATGACACCGCTGCCTATGTAACGGAGATCGAGGCTCCCATTCTGGTGATCCACAGTCGCGAGGACGACATCATCCCCTTCTCCGAAGGCGAGGCCGTCTTCGAGGCAGCCCGGGAACCCAAGGAGATGCTGGTGATCAGCGGCAGTCACAATACCGGTTTTCTGGAAAGCGGGGCGGTCTACCTGGAAGGCATCGATGACTTCCTGAACGACGCGGCGGGATTGCCGCGAGGCTAGCTCTCTTCCCACCGTGAGGAGTGGTCGATGTCGAGCGATGAAATCCCGGCGGCGGCTGGGGGAGAGTGTCGCAGCGGCGCAGGGCGTTGGCTGACAATCCCTTGAAAAATTGGAGAATTGTCCCTATTAAATATGATTAGGCAACCCGTCAAGTTGCCCCTGTAATGACGTCAACCGGACACTGCCGGTTGGGAGGTGAGGCATGAGATCCGTCAACTTCAAAGAGCAGTGGCGTGAATGGCTGATGTTGCTGTTCGGTGTATGGCTTGTCGTGTCGCCCTTTGTGCTCGGATACGCCGGTGCAGGCGCCCAGATGGCGGTATGGAACCCGGTGATCGTTGGCGTGGTGGTGGTCGTATTTGCCATCGCCGAGATCATGAAGCCGCAAACATGGGAGGAATGGATCAGCCTCTTGCTCGGTGCCTGGCTGATCGCCGCGCCGTTCGTACTGGGGTATACCGGCATGACGGCTGCGCTATGGAACAGCGTCATCATGGGACTGTTGATAGGCGCCGATGCCGTCTGGACGCTCATCGACATGAAGAGCCATGGCGGCAGGACAACGGCCTGACGGCAGTTACGCCATGCCAGAAGACGCGAAGGGGGGCATTTCGCCCCCCTTTGTCGTGATGGCCTTGAGCCGAGGCACGTAGGCTAGTTTGCCGGCTCGGCGTTGTGATAGACGTTCTGCACGTCGTCCAGGTCGTTGAGCATGTCGAGAAATTTCTCGAACATGGTCACGTCGTCGCCTTCGACCGGCGTGGTGGTCTGTGGCAGGAACTGGATCTCGTCGACCTCGAAGTCGAGTTCACCGAAGGCGTCGATCAGGGCCTGCTTGGCCTTGAAATGCTCGGTGTGGGGGGCGAATACGGTGAGTATGCCGTCTTCGTTCTCGATGTCGGTGACATCCACGTCGGCTTCCATCAGCGCCTCGAGCGTGGCGTCTTCGTCCTCGCCGTTGAAGGCGAGGATGGCGCAGTGGTCGAACATGTGGCTGACGCTGCCAGGCGTGCCGATCTTGCACTTGGTCTTGGTGAAACAAGCGCGCACGTCGCCGAAGGTGCGGTTGGGATTGTCGGTCAGGCAGTCGACGATCACCATGCAGTTGCCGGGACCGAAGCCTTCGTAGCGGGCCGGGGAGAAATCCTCGCCGCCGGCGCCCTTGGCCTTGTCCAGCGCCTTCTCGATCACGTGCGAGGGCACCTGATCCTTCTTGGCGCGGTCGATCAGGCCGCGCAACGCCAGGTTGCCGTCCGGATCGACACCGCCCGACTTGGCGCACACATAGATCTCGCGGCCGTACTTGCTGTAGACCTTGGTTTTGGCGGCGGCCGTCTTGGCCATGGATTCCTTGCGGTTCTGGAAGGCCCTGCCCATCTTGGTGTCCCGTTGCGTCATCATCGAAGGATGAATTTTACTCAACAACCGAAATCGGGAACAGGGTTATTTGCCGGGAAACATGTCCGTGTGGCGGGCATCTCCGGCCCGTCTCTGTTATTCTTCTCGCCTTTATTCTCTGGCCCTTCACGACCTCCGCTCCCCGGCGCCTGTCTCGGCCCCGTATTTCACCCGTTTGCCACACCGCCACTCTCTCGTTACAGGACCGCCACCGTGTCTGACTCCGTGCCCGATGCCACTTTTGCCTCCCTGCCGCTGGCGCCGGAGTTGCTGAGCAATCTGGAGTCGCTTGGCTATCACGCCATGACCCCGATCCAGACCGAGAGCCTACCCGCGATGCTGGCGGGCCGGGACGTCATCGCCCAGGCCATGACCGGCTCGGGCAAGACGGCGGCCTTCGGTCTCGGCCTGTTGTCGCGGCTCGAGGTGGCACGTTTCCGCGTGCAGGCGCTGGTGCTGTGCCCGACCCGTGAACTGGCGGATCAGGTGGCCGGGGAGCTGCGGCGGCTGGCGCGCACCCTGGCCAACGTCAAGGTGCTGACCCTGTGTGGTGGCGCCCCCTTTGGCCCGCAGCTCGGCTCGCTGGAGCATGGCGCGCATGTCATCGTCGGCACCCCGGGCCGGGTGGAGGAGCATCTGCGCAAGGGCTCGCTGAGCCTGGCTGCGCTCACCACCCTGGTGCTGGATGAGGCCGACCGCATGCTCGACATGGGCTTCCAGGCTGCGCTGGAGGCGATCATCGGCGAGACGCCGTCCACTCGTCAGACCCTGTTGTTCAGTGCCACCTATGCCGAGGGCATCCGCCCGATCGCCGAGCGCCTGATGCACGAGCCGGTGACGGTGGAGGTCGCCGCGACCCACGACAGTTCCAGCATTCGTCAGCACTTTTATCGGGTGACGGACGAGCCGGCGCGGTTCGAAGCGCTGCGCCGGTTGCTGCTGACGTATCGCCCCGAGTCCAGCGTGGTATTCTGCAACACCAAGCGCGAGACCCAGGACATCGCCGATGCCCTGGGCGAGCACGGCTTCAGTGCCCTGGCGCTGCATGGCGACCTCGAGCAGCGTGACCGCGACCGGACCCTGGTGACGTTCGCCAACAAGAGCGCTTCGATCCTGGTGGCGACCGACGTGGCGGCGCGTGGGCTGGATATCGACGCGCTCGACGCGGTGTTCAACTATCAGATCGCGCGCGATCTCGAGGTGCATGTACATCGCATCGGACGCACCGGCCGGGCAGGCAGCACGGGCGTGGCCTATACCCTGATCACCGAGCAGGAAGCCTATCGGCTGGCGCGGCTCGCCGAGTTTCTCGGCCAGGAACTCGAGGCCGCGCCGCTGCCGTCCGGCCGCGGCCCCGAGCAGGCACCGTTTTCCCCGCGCATGACGACGCTGCAACTCGACGGTGGCAGGAAACACAAGGTGCGTCCCGGCGATATCCTCGGCGCCCTGACCGGGGACGGTGGGCTCAACGGCGATCAGGTGGGCAAGATCAAGGTGCAGGAGCGCAGCGCCTATGTCGCCGTCCACCGCGACGTGGCCAAGACCGCGCTGCAGAAGCTGAGTGAAGGGAAGCTCAAGGGGCGCTCGTTTCGCGCCCGCCGGATCATCTGAAAAGGCCAGCACATTACTCATGCCTAGAGAGGGCTGATTACCAAGAACCATGAAAGTACCCAAGAGATTACAACCGCTGGTCGACGACGGCATGATCGACGAGGTCATCGCCCAGTTGATGAGCGGCAAGGAAGCGCAGGTGTATGTGGTGCGCTGCGGCGACGGCCTGCGTTGTGCCAAGGTCTTCAAGGAAGCCAGGCAGCGCAGTTTCAAGCAGGCGGTGCAGTACCAGGAAGGGCGCAAGGAGCGCAACAGCCGCCGTGCCCGGGCGATGTCGAAGAAGACCCGCTACGGCCAGAAAGAACAGGAGCAGGCCTGGCTGAACGCCGAGGTCGATGCGCTGTACCGGCTGGCGTCGGCCGGCGTGCGCGTCCCTCGGCCATATGGTTTCGTCGATGGGGTGCTGCTGATGGAACTGGTGGCCGATGACGAGGGGTACGCCGCGCCGCGGCTGGATGACGTCATCCTGAGTGCGGAACAGGCCCGCGATTATCATGCCCAGGTGATGGCCGATGTCGTACGCATGCTGTGTGCCGGCCTGGTGCATGGCGACCTTTCCGAGTTCAACGTGCTGGTGGACCGTCACGGGCCGGTGATCATCGATCTGCCCCAGGCGGTGGATGCGGCCGGCAATAACAACGCCGCCATGATGCTGGAGCGCGATGTCGATAATATGCGCGCCTATTTCGGCCGCTTTGCCCCGGAACTGTTGACCACCGATTACGGCAAGGAGATCTGGGCGCTCTACGAGGGAGGCAAATTGCACCCCGACAGCCCCCTTACCGGCTATTTCGAACATGACACTACCAGCGTCGATGTCGGGGACCTGATGGCCGTCATCGATGACGTTCGTGCAGAACAGGCCGAGCGCACGGCGCCCGCTTGGGATGAGCAGGACGACGATTGACGCCGCAGGAGCCGCTAGCGGGTCAGCCGTTGCGGCGGTTTCTTCAGTAGTTCCAGGATCTCGTCGACCTCCAGGGTTTCCCGCTCTTCCAGGGCCTGGGCCAGGGTGTCCAGGCGGTCGCGGTTGCGCTCGAGCAGCTCGCGGCCATGGGCCTCGATGTCCTCGAGCAGTTGGCGAATCTCCTCGTCGATGACGGTGGCCGTGGTTTCGCTGTGCTCGCGGCCCTGGCCGATTTCCTTGCCCAGGAAGACGTGCTGCTCGCTCTGCGGGAAGGCGGCGGGCCCGATGCGCTTGCTCATCCCCCAGTGCGCGACCATCCGCCGGGCCAATTGCGTGGCTTGCCGGAGGTCGTCCTCCGCGCCACTGCTGACCTCGCCGAACACGATCGATTCGGCCAGGCGGCCGCCGAACATCACCGCGATCCGATCGCGCAGGTAGGACTCGTTGTAGTTGTAGCGCTCCTCGTCCGGCACCTGAGCGGTCACCCCCAGGGCACGACCGCGCGGGATCACCGTGACCTTCTCCAGGGGGTCGGCGTTGGGCAGCAGATAGGCCAGCAGCGTGTGGCCGGACTCATGATAGGCCACGATGTGCCGCTCGCGTTCCGAGAGCGCCGTCTCCCGGGCTTCACCCAGCATGATGCGGTCGCGGGCGTCGGTGAAACAGGACCAGTCCACCTCCTGCTGCTTGCGCCGCCCGGCAAGCAGCGCCGCCTCGTTCGCCAGGTTGGAGAGATCCGCGCCGGAGAAGCCGATGGTGATCTTGGCCAGGCGCTCGAGGTCGACGTCGTCGGCCAGCGGTATTTTCGCCGTGTGTACTCGCAGGATGTCGCGGCGGGCCTCACGATGGGGTCTGTCGAGGGTGATCTTGCGGTCGAAACGGCCGGGACGCAGCAACGCCGGGTCGAGTACGTCGGGGCGGTTGGTGGCGGCCAGCACCACCACCGACTCTTCCACCGTGAAGCCGTCCATCTCCGAGAGGATCTGGTTCAGCGTCTGTTCGCGCTCGTCGTGACCGCCGCCCATGCCGGCGCCACGCGAGCGGCCTATGGCATCGAGTTCATCGATGAAGATCACGGCGGGTGCCTCCTCCCTGGCCTGCTTGAAAAGATCACGCACGCGGGAGGCACCGACGCCGACGAACATCTCGATGAACTCGGAACCGCTGATACTGAAGAAGGGCACGCCGGCCTCGCCGGCCACGGCACGGGCCATCAGTGTCTTGCCGGTGCCCGGGGGACCCATCATCAGAATCCCGCGCGGGATCCTGGCACCGAGCTGGCGGAAATGTGCCGGGTTCTTGAGGAATTCCACCACCTCGGTGATCTCCTGTTTGGCGTTCTCCGACCCGGCCACGTCCTCCATGCGCACGCTGGTGTCCTCGCGTTGGATCTTCTTGGCCTTCGACTGACCGACGCCGAACGGGCCGCCACCCGACATCATCCGCTGCTGCATGCGGTTCCAGAACCAGAACAGCAGTCCCAGTATCAGGATCCAGGGCAGTGCGCCCACCAGGAGTCGCTGCCACCAGGGCGGCTCGGTCGGCTGGGCGGTGATGTTGACGCCATTCTCCTCGAGTCGCTGGAGCAGCCGCTCATCCCCCATGGCCGGGCGTGTGGTCTCGAAGGTTTTTGCTTCGCCGGCCTCCAGCGCGTTGCGGCCAGCCTCGGTGAGTACGCCGTTTACCTCCTGACCACGCAGCGTGACCCGCTCCACATGGCCTTCTTCCACGGCGGTCAGGAATTCGGAGTAGGTGAGTTGGGTGCGCTGTGGCTGCTGGAGGGTGTCGGCGTAGTAGAACATGAGCAGGATCCCCATCGAGATCCAGACGAATATCATCCACTGCTGACGTGGGGGTTTCTGGAAGTCCTGATGGGGATCCGGGGCGGTCCATCTCTGCTTCGAGGAGTCTCGCTGCTTCTCCGGCTGCCGCGTGTCCTTTTGTCTCATGAGTCTCTCGCCAAGCGATAGTGTCTCTTTTGACCATAGTGTCGGCGGTATTGTTTTCAAAGCGCCTCGCACCCCGCGCCAGCCCTGTCCTATCCTGTTAATTCCGGTGCCGTTGAGAGGGTGTTTACAAACTACTGCGCTCGGCCATACTGCGTTGAAATCAGCCTTAAAATGCTCATTTACAACCTCGTAAACTCGTGCGCGAGCCCGGTCCTTTTTTCGGCTGATTTCGCCTTGCCTGACCATCGCTCGTCACATTTGTAAACACCCTCTAAGGGAGGCGGCAATGACCCAGGCAGATCCGGCAACCGATTGGTTTCGCGCCGTGCTGCTGGCAGCGGCGCTCGTAGGCGCGCCGGCTGCTGCACAGGATGTCAAGGTGCTGCTGGACGCTGCCCGCGACGGGACGACGGCTCAGCGTCCGGCCTTCGAGGGCGACGAGTTCGAGGGCCTCAGGGCGGAGATGGTACGCGACCAGATCGAGGCCCGGGATGTGTCCGACGACGCGGTGCTCGAGGCCTTGCGCCGCGTGCCGCGCCATCGCTTCGCCCCCATGGTGGACCCGGAGAGCGCCTATCAGGATTCCCCTCAGCCCATCGGTCACGGCCAGACAATTTCTCAGCCTTACATGGTTGGTTTCATGACCGAAAGGTTGGCCCTGGAGCCCGATGACCGCGTTCTGGAAGTGGGCACGGGGTCCGGCTATCAGGCGGCCATCCTCGCCGAGCTCGTCGACGAGGTCGTTACCATCGAGATCATCGCGGAGTTGGCCGAAAGCGCCGCCAAGCGTCTCGAGCAAATGGGCTATACCAATATCACCGTGCTGCACGGTGATGGCTATTACGGCCACGAGGCGCGCGCCCCCTTCGATGCCATCGTCGTCACGGCGGCGGCGAACCATACGCCGCCACCCCTGGTGGCCCAGCTCCGCCCCGGCGGGCACATGGTGATCCCGGTGGCGCAAATGGGCTGGGTCCAGAACCTGCTGCTGGTGGAAAAGAATGCCGATGATGAGGTGAGTACCCGCAACCTGGCATCGGTACGCTTCGTGCCACTCACCGGCGACCACTGATCGGCGATGATGAGGGCTCCGGGACGACTCGATCTGCTGGCGCTGGCCGGTGTCTCCGCCGCCTTGCTGGCGCTGGAGGTCGTGCTGCTGCGGCTGTTCGAGTTCAGCCACTGGTACCACTTCGCCGGGCTGGCGATATCCCTGGCATTGCTGGGCCTGGGGGCGGCGGGAACCACCCTGGCGCTGGCCGGCCGTTACCGGTTCAGCCGTGGCGACGACTGGTTCCTCATGGGGCTGGTGGTGACCGGCGCCGGTTTCCTGCTGGTGCTCGTGTTGCAGTCGCGGGTCGCGCTGCGGCCGGTATTTGCCGGCTGGAACGCGGCAGAACTCGCGCGTCTGCTGCTGGTCGACTTCGTCGCCTTCGTGCCCTTCTATGGTGCCGGCCTGGCCATCGGCCAGGTCTTCCTGCGCTGGCCCGATCGCACCCGGGTGCTGTACGCGGCCAACCTGCTCGGCAGCGGAGTGGGCAGCCTGGGAGCCGCGGCGCTGCTGGTGATCGTCCCCGAAGCCACCGCCCTGGCGGTGATCGCCGCACTGCTCTTCGCGTTGGGCGGTGTGCTGGCGTTCGCCCGCGGGCGGCGGGGTGGGGGCGCGATGTGTGCCCTGGGACTGGTGCTGGCGGTGGTTGCCGTCGCGCGTCCGCCGCCACCCGCGGTGTCGGATTTCAAGGCCCTGTCCCGGATCCGGGAACTGCCCGCTGTCGAAACCCTGGCGGTGCGTCCCGGTCTGCCCGGCCAGCTCACCCTGTTCCGCGCCGACAGCCTGCGCTTCGCGCCGGGCCTGAGCCTGGGCTGGACCGAGAGCGTGCCGTCGGTGGACGTAGCGGTGATCGGCAGCGACCAGGTCGTGCCCCTGCCGCGCCGCTGGCCAGCCCCCGCGGACCACCTGCGCGCCTCGCTGGCCGGGCTACCGTTGCAATTGCGCCCTGATGGCCGGGTGCTGGTGCTGGGCAGCGGCGCCTGGCAGACTCCTGCCGCGGCACGCGAACAGGCCATTACCTGGGTGGAGCCCGATGGCCGGATCCTCGATATTGCCCGGGAGCGGGGCGCCTCCGCGGCCGGTCTGACACTGCTCGAGGATGGCGTCTGGCGCCATCTGGTCACCGCTACCGGTGTCTATGCACTCATCACCTTCGACCGCGCCTGGGAGGGTGGCGATGCCGCCACCGAGGATTATGCGCTCACCGTGGCCGGCCTGGCGCTGGCCCTGACGCGGCTGACCCCCGATGGCCTGCTCGCCATCCCGCTGCCACTCGACGATCCGCCCCGCCATTATCCGCGAGTGATGGCCACGCTGGATCGGGCCCTGCGTCACCAGGGGGCGGCCGAGCCGGGCGAGCAGGTGGCCGTGCTGCGGGGGCTGCAGGCAGCACTGGTCCTCGCCTCGCCGCAACCGCTGGCCGCAGCGGATATCACCGCGCTACGGGAATTCGCCGAACGGTGGCGCTTCGACACCGCCTGGTTGCCGGGACTGGCGCGCGAGCGTACCAACCGCTATCACCGGCTGGACTCACCGGTCTTTTACGACATCGCCCGCCCACTGTTCGCGGGGCAGCCGCTGCCGCCGGAGGCGCGCCTGTTCCATACCGCTCCGGCCGGACTCGACCGCCCCTATCCCTGGCGCTCCCTGGAATGGGAGCAGGCGCCGCGGCTCGTCCGCGATCTGGGCGGGCGCGGCTGGAGCTATCTCGACTGGACGCTGATCCTGTCGGTGGTGGCCACCGTGGTCGCCGCCGTCCTGGCCTTCCTGCTGATCCTCGCGCCGCTGGGCCGACTGCCGGGCATCGAACGGCCCTTCAGCCGACTGTCGGTCGCGGGCTACTTCACCGCGCTCGGCCTGGGCTACATCCTCGTCGAGCTGGTGCTGTTCCAGCGCCTGATCCTGTACCTGGGCGAGCCGGTGCTCGCCGCCTCGCTGGTCTTCGCCACCTTCCTGATCGGTTCCGGCCTCGGCAGCGCCATGACCCCGGAAGCCGCCAGTCGTGTCAGCCTGGTGCGGGTCTATGCCGCCGTGGGCGTTGGCCTCGCCCTGGCATTGGTGCCGTTCCTGGCCGTTCACGCCCTGAGTATCCCGGCCTTTCCGCTGCGCGCCGCGCTGTTGGTCGCGCTGCTTCTGCCCCTGGCGTGGGCCATGGGCCGGCCCTTTCCGTGGGCCCTGCGCCAGCTTGCCGGGCAGGAGCGCTGGATTCCCTGGGCATGGGGCATCAACGGCTTCGCCTCGGTACTGGGGGCCTCGCTGGCGCCGCTGGTCTCCGTCCACTTCGGCCAGAGCGCGACCCTGGCGGCGGGTGGCGTCTGCTACGTGGCGGCCTTCACCATCGCCGGGGGGTGGCTGGCACGCTCGCGCCGAGACCGATGGGTGTGAACCCCGGCATGACGGCGGCTTCCGTGAGTCGCATGAGGAATATTGCAGCCGAGCGATTACGCTGAAGGGAGGGCGCACTGAAATCAGGCCTTCCTTCCCCTGCGCGCGATACGGGCATTGGCGATGAGCACGCTTTTCATCAGCCACAGCAGTGCCGATAGCACGGCGGCACGCGAGATGGCCGAGTGGCTGGAACGGCACGGGCATCACTCGCTGTTCCTCGACTTCGACGTCGAACATGGCATTCCGGCCGGGCGCGACTGGGAGCGCGAGCTCTACCGCAATCTCCGTACCTGCCAGGCGATGATCGTGCTGTGCAGCGAGCACTCCATGACCTCATGCTGGTGTCTCGCCGAGATGAGCCATGCCCGCGCCCTCGGCAAGCGGATTTTTCCGGTCCGCATCGCCTGCTGCACCCTGCGGCCCCAGCTCGCCGAGCTGCAGGTGATCGATCTGGTCAAGGACCCGGAGACGGGCTACAAGCGGCTGCGTCAGGGGCTGGCGAGCGTGTTCGACTGGGATCGCCGCCGTCCGCCCTATCCCGGCCTGCTGGTCTTCGAGGAGGCGGATGCGGCCATCTTCTTCGGTCGCGATGCCGAAATCCAGCAGGCCCTGGACCGTCTCCACCAGAGACGGCGCTTCGGTGGACCGCGTCTGCTGCTGTTCCTGGGGGCCTCGGGCAGCGGCAAGTCCTCGCTCGTGCGTGCCGGGATCGTGCCGCGACTGCGAACCGCTCCCGAGACATGGGCGGTTATCGGCCCCATCCGTCCCCGTGAGCGTCCCTTCGACGAATTCTCGACGCAGCTTGCGCGGGGACTCGCCGCCGAAGGCGTGTCGACCGAGCGCATTCCGGCGATGACGTCGCCTGCCGAGTCGGCGGCCCAGTGGCTGCCGACGGTGCACCGCGAGCTGCGGATGCTGCCCGGCAGGGAGCACGTGGCCCTGGTGCTGATCGTCGACCAGCTCGAAGAGCTGCTGACGAACTCGGTCCAGGCCGAGCAGTTCATGCGAGTGCTGCGCCCCGCCCTGCACAGCTCCGACGTCCCCATCCTCGTGATCGCCACCCTGCGCTCCGACTTCCTCGGTGCCCTCCAGGAGCACCCCGCCTGGCGCGACGTCCCCCTCGAACCACTGACCGTGGAGCCCCTGTCGGTGGGTGGTTTCGCTGCGGTGATCGAGGGGCCGGCGGAGCTCGCGGGGCTCGAGCTCGAGACCGGTCTGGTCGGGGCGATGGTCGCGGACACCGCCACCGAGGACGCGCTGCCGCTGCTCGCCTTCACGCTGCGCGAACTGTGGGAGCAGGGCGGGGACGACGGACGGCTGACCCTGGCCGAATACCGCGACCGGCTCGGCGGGTTGCACGGCTCGGTGGCGCGAGCCGCCGAAGCGGTGCTCACCGCCGCCGCGCTCACCCCGGAACAGGAACAGGCGCTGCGCGCCGCCTTGCTCACGCTGGTGCGTCTCGACGACGAGGGCCGTTACACACGGCAGATGAGGCGTTGGGAGGACCTGCCCGCCGCGAGTCATCCGCTGCTGGAGCGTTTCGTCAAGGCGCGACTGTTGATCGCCGGTAGCCACGATGGCGCGCGCACGCTGGAGGTGGCCCATGAATCGCTGTTCCGGGTCTGGCATCGGCTCAATCAGTGGCTGGAGGCCGATCGTGAGGCGCTGCGGATTCGCGATGGCCTTCATCGCGCCGCCTCCGAGTGGGAGGACGGCGGACGCCCCGCCGAGTTGCTGGTTCATCGCGGTAGCCGCCTGGACATGGCGGAGGCGCTCGCGGACGAAAGCCTCGTCCTGTTCGCCGACATCGAGCGCCGCTATCTGCAGGCGTGCCGCGAGCAACGCGATGCCGAGTTCGCCGAGTCGCGTCGGCGGGAACGGGTCAAGCGACGCTGGATCGCGGCCACGGGGCTGACGCTGCTGTGCGGCGTCATCGGGCTCTCGTGGTTCGCCTGGTCGTTACACCAGCAGGAGCAGATCACGCGCCAGGGCCTGGCCGACCTGCATTGGGTCAACGGCGTGCGCGCCCGCGATCGGGACGATAGCCCTCTCAAGGCGAGCCATCACTTCATGCGCGCCGCGGAGTTGGCGGTGGACCCGGGGCGGGCGGCGAGCGCCTACTGGGCCGCTAACCGGGTGGGTCATGGTCTGCAACTCGCCGCCGCGGCGGATACCGGCCCCGGCCTGGTGACGGCCGCCTTCGAGGCGGCGGGGGAGACCGTGCGGCTGTGGGGCAGCGACGGCAGCGGTCGTGCCTGGTCCGTGGGCGATGGTGCGGCGGAGCCCACGCTCCCGCGGGGGCGGCGCCTCGTGCAGACGGTCTCGCCGGCGGGCATGCCCTGGCACACGCGGATCGTCGTCTATGGCGAGGACCACCGCGCCGAGATCCGCGATCGTCGCAGCGGTGCCCTGCTGATCGAGACGCCGCCGGCGGTGGAACGCCTCTGGATCGGCGGGGCCGATGAAGCCACGGCGGTGAGCGTACACCGCGGCGGTGAGGCCTGGGTATGGGACCTCGCGCATGGTGAGCGCCTCGGCGCCTTGCCGCATGCCGCGGGCGTGGACGGCGTCGCCTTTTCCCCGCAGGGCGCGCGACTCCTGTTCTGGACCCGTGACGGCGAAGCGGTGCTCTGGCACCTGGATACCGCCACGGTGGCGGCACGCTATCGCGGCGCTGGCGAGATCATCGGCGGGGCACTGGGTGCGAGGGAGCGGGACGTAGCGCTCTGGAGCCGCGACGGTCGGCTGTGGCTGCCGGCCCTGGATGACGTCACCCTGGCGCCGGCGGAGGGGGGACGCTGTAGCGGCCGGGCCATCGGCGCGCAGTTTCTCGTCGCTACCGCTCGCCTGCTCGTCTGGAACCATGGGGCCTGCGGGACCGCCCGGCTGTGGGATCCCGAGGCGCAGCTCCCGGTCGGCCCCGTCATACGCCATGCGGAGGAGCTCGCCCCGCCCGCGATCGGGAGAGCCCGTTTCGTCACCTGGAGCCCCAACAATGGCCCGGCACGCTTATGGCACAGCACGACCGGCCAGGCCGTGGCCACCCTCGCCGGCCCCGTGACGGGCGCCAGCTTCGGGGCGGACGAGGGCCTCCTGGTCACCTGGGGCGGTAGCGAGGCACGACTATGGGCGAGCATTACCGGCAACCTTCTGGGCCTGCCGCTGCGGCATCCGGCCGCGGTGATGGGCGCGATGGCCAGCGATGACGGGCAGCGCGTGCTCTCCTGGGCGGGAAACGGCAGCCTGCGTCTGTGGCGGGTGCACGCCCCGACGGCCGCGGCGGCCATCGAGTTCCCGACGGCCGTGCTCGATGCCGCGCTCGTGCCGGGCGAGGCGCGGATTCAGGCCGTCACGCTCGACGGCTACGTTCACGCCTGGTCACCGAACGACGGCACGGTGGAGCGTTGGCTGCTGGACCGGGGCATCGTGCGTGCCGCCTTCGCCCCCGACGGTCACCGCCTGCTGACCGCCGGACCGAGCGGCGATGTGCGCATCTGGAGCTGGGAGGAGGCTGCCTTCCAGGCGCTGGCGGCACCGGGCGCTACCGCCGGCGACGCTCCCGTGGCGGACGTGGTGTGGAACTCCGGATCCGATCGCTTGCTGTTCTGGGGCGAGCAGGGGTGCACCGCGTGGTTGTGGCGAGTCGGCATGGCGCGTGTCGTGCCGCTCGAGCATGGTGGCGAGGCGGACGGGGACGCGGAGTGTCGCCTGCGCGGCGCGGCCTTCGACGACGACGGCTCCCGATTGCTGACCTGGGGCGAGGACCGGCGCCTGCGCTTGTGGGACGTCGAGGCACGCGAGCCGGTGTCGCTGTGGGCCTTCTCCGACGGGCCGCTCATTCGCAGTGCCGGCATCGACGCCGCGGGCGAACGCCTGCTGGTCGCCACCGATGACGGCGGTGTCACCCTGTCGTGGCAGGACCGCCGCACTGCCAGCGTCTCCCTGCATCACGATGATGTCCGTGGCGCGCGGCTGCATGCCGGCACGCAGCGGATCCTGAGTTGGGGCGGCGACAGCGTGCGCATCTGGGACCTTGCCGCCGCCACTCACCTGGCGAACCTGGCCCACCAGGGCAACGTCGTCGGCGCGGCGTTCGCCCGCGACGGGGAACGCGTGCTGACCTGGCAGAGCGACGGGAGCATACGACTCTGGGACGCGGTCGGCGGCCATCCGTTGACACCGGCGCTGCATGGTGCGGGCCGTTCCTCCTTCGCCATCGACAGCGATTTCGGACCATCGGCGATTCGGCTGCTGGTCGCCACCGACGACCGCGCCACGCTCTGGCAATGGCCCGCGCTCGGCGCGCCACCGTCCCGGCCGGTTCGGCGACAGGAGGTCCTGACCGGCAGCCGATTGACGGCGTTTGGCGAGGTGGAGGCACTGTCGGCGGTGATATGGCGGCAACTCGCGGCCGACCCGGGCGACTAGTGCGAGCGCCTTACGGTGCCACGCTCACTTGGGAGTCCGACCATGCCGTGACCCACCCTCCGGTCGGCGCCCAGGCGCGAACCTTGAGACGATGCGTGCCCGTAGAGACGCTTTGGCTCTCGTCGCGGCCATCCCACTGCTGCGGATCGATGCTGCGTCCGGCGGCCACACCGCCGTCGATGGGTTCCTCGTTGACGAAGAATTGGCGCTCGCCGTCATCGGCCGGCTCCACGCGCATGATCTCCGCCACCGCCTGGGGAAACTCGGAATGCGAGAAGAAACGATAGGAGGCCTGCTCACTCGCTTGAGTGCGGATCCGGCGTGGCAGGAACGATACCTCTTCGATGGCCACCGAGCCCACCGCCCGGGGGCCGCAACCCAGCGCGTAGACGCGAAACGAGGACACCGTGCGTTCCCCGCTCATATCGGTCGCGGTCACGGCAATGGCGGCAGGGCGTTCGCTGTCGCCGAATGCGGACGGAAGCCGGAACTGGAGGAGATGCCGACCCACGTCGTCCGCAGCGAAGGGGATGCGCAGCGTGTATATCTCCGGGACATCCTGGGCGCTGATGCGCAGCGTGACGATGACCGGCTGCTCATGGGCGAAGTCCAGCACGAACGGCCAATCGCCACGTACCACGCCGACAGCGGCGAACGCGCTGGTATTGTACTGGGGGGCAAACTCCGGACCGTTGCGTTGCAGCCGATCGATCACGTCGCCATCGTCCTCGGTCGACCGTTGCGCGGCCTCGCTGCGCCGGTGCAGCCAGCTCCCGACCAGAACCAGCGCCGCGGCGCCCGCCACGATGGCCGGTACCCGCCAGTCGTTGTCGCCGCCACCCCCGTCCCGGGAGGGCGGTTGGTAGTCGTCATAGTCGCCGGTCGTCGATGCCTGCAAGACCGGCGAGACAGCGAGCGCCGCGGTAAGCAGCCAGGCAAGATACCCTCTGAACCGGCGCTGGCCCTCGTTAACGTTAGCCATGATTAGACCGTCGTCCACGCCTGATCGTCCGGTCGTCGGCAGGCCGTGCCATCGGTGCGACGTCGCTCGCCGTCGACCACGACCTCCATATCGAAGTGGCGACATTGCTGGTCGCCCTGCTGGAAGGTCTCCTGGGGCGTCACCGTGTACTCGCTGCCGGTATTCGCGTTGCGCCAGCTCTGTGATTCGCCGTCGGGGGTACGATCGAGCACCGCCCCCATCGTCTGGCGGTCCTCGCAGGTAAACCGGGTACCGATCTCGCGGCCGATGAGGCCGCCCATCGAGGCACCGATCACCATGGCGGCGGTTCGCCCGGAGCCGTCTCCGATCTGCGAGCCGATCACGCCGCCGAGGAGGGCGCCGAGGCCGGTGCTGGCCCCTTCGCAGGTGCTGAGATTCTGACAGCCGCCGAGCGTGAAGAGGCTCAGCAGGAGCACCGCAAGGATTCGCGTGGTACGTGGTATCGACGCCTCCATGCCTGCCTCCCCCATTGGTGGTGGGCCCTGTCGGCGACATGGTCGAGGCAGGGCATGTGCTGACTTGTCGAGGGCATACTTCGAGTGGCGTATCCGTAGTATTGCACCAGAGGCGCAGGGGCTCCATGTGGGGAGGGGCCGAACTGCTATATTTATTTATGCGAAGAAGATCAAGCCGTACCCCATACCCGCACACGGCCAATTGCCGCCGGAGAGCGATGTGGACGACGCCGCGCCCGCTGATCGCAGCGATTCCCCGACCCCCGACGGCATAGCGCCGGACGACGTCTTGCGTCAGCGCGCGGAATGGCGCCGTCTGGAGGACCAACTCGCCTGGTACGGTCGCCGCAGCAGAAGCTGCCAGCGCTGGCACAAGGGACTGCGCCTGGTGCAGGTGGCGTTTGCCGCCTCCATTCCGGTGATTTCCTTGGCCGACCTGCCCTTGGCGCGCTGGCTGACGGCCTCGCTAGGTGCCTTGATAGCGGTGCTCGAAGCTACCGAACAGATCAACCAGTTCGGCACGCTATGGCTTCAGTACCGCTCGACCGCCGAACATCTCAAGCACGAGAAATACCTCCTGCTCGCCGGCGCGGGTCCTTACCGTGAGCTGGAGCGCGCCGAGGCATTGCGGCTGCTGGCCGAGCGCGTGGAAGAGCACGTCTCCCGCGAGCATGCCGGCTGGGTCCGCACCTCGGAAAAGCGCCTGGCTCGTCAGGGGACGGGGGAGGGAGGACGAGAGCCATCGCCATGAACCGAAGCCGGCCGATCTTGCCCAACGGCAGTGGATAGGCCGACTGACAGGAGGTGACCCATGGCGAGACAAGCGACGTCAAGGAAGCAACGGAGTGGCCGTTTGCGGATCGGCACGTCCGGCTATCAGTACCGGCACTGGAAGGAGCGCTTCTATCCCGCCGAGCTGCCGCAGAGGGCATGGTTCGACTACTACGCCGAGCGTTTCGATACGGTGGAGATCAACAATACCTTCTACAATCTGCCGAAGGGCGAGACCTTCGACAACTGGCGGGAGTCGGCGCCGGAAGGATTCGAATATGCGCTCAAGTTCAGCCGCTACGGCAGCCATATCAAACGTCTCAAGGATCCGGGACAGAGCATTGCGACCTTTCTCGATGCTGCCCGGCAGCTAAAGGGGCACCTGGGGCCGGTGCTGGTGCAGCTGCCGCCGAAATGGCAGCCGCAGCCCCAGCGCCTGGAGCACTTCCTCGCCGAGGCGCCGAGCCAGATCCGCTGGACCTTCGAGTTTCGTGATCCGCTGTGGCTCAATGACGACGTCTTCGGGGTGCTGCGTGAGCATGGAGCAGCGCTATGCATCCACGACATGATCGAGGAGCATCCGCGCGAGGTAACCGCGGACTGGACCTATCTACGCTTCCACGGCGAACACTATACCGGCAGTTACTCTTCTCAGTTTCTCACCGCGGAGGCGGACCGGGTCACGGCCCTGCTACAGGACGGCTACGACGTCTACGCCTACTTCAACAACGATGAGGAAGCCCATGCCGCTCACAATGCGCTGGCCTTGAAGCGTTATGTGAACGACCGACTCTGAGCCGAGGCATTTTCCTTAACCCGTCTCCATCGCCTACTGTGTAAGTAAGGGAGACATCATGCGAAAGAGCCTGCTTGTGGCCGTGGCGCTGCTGTCTGTGGTGGCGCTCGTCGCTGTCCTGGTTCCAGAGCCTACCGCGCCGCCGCAGCAGGCGGCCGCGCCGGGCGGGACAAGTACTGATGCAAGAACGGATAATGGGACCGGGCTGGAGATTGCCGGCCGGCACGGTGCCTTGGTGGATCAGGTCGTGTTCACCGAGGAGGCGGATACGGGCCAGGTGGTGGGGCTGATCGAGGCAGGCACTCACCACGCCTTCGCCCAGGGAATCACCAATACCACGGTATACCAGCGGCTGCGCGATTCCCCGCGGGCGGCGTACGACGTGTCCTACGGCGCCAATGTCGAACTCACGTTGAACCCTG
Source organism: Litchfieldella rifensis (assembly GCF_042646605.1). Classification (NCBI taxonomy): domain Bacteria; kingdom Pseudomonadati; phylum Pseudomonadota; class Gammaproteobacteria; order Oceanospirillales; family Halomonadaceae; genus Litchfieldella; species Litchfieldella rifensis. The sequence goes on from NZ_JBHRUG010000027.1 coordinate 96,559, forward strand.
CCGGGCCGACCTTTTCCAACGGCGAACTCAACCCTTTCCATGTGCCGGAGATCCGCGAGGCACTCAATCGTCTTGTCGACCGTGACTATATCGCCGAGGAGATCTATGGCGGTCTGGCCGTTCCCCGCATCCTGCCATTGAGTACGGCGTTTCCGGACTACGCCCGCCTGGCCGGCGTGGCGCGGAAACTGGAGCTGCGCTACGCGCACGATCCGGAAGCGGCACAGGAGGTGATTCACCGCGAGATGCGAGCGCTCGGCGCTCGCTTGGATAATGGCCGCTGGCACTATGAGGGGAGGCCGGTGCGAGTCATCATGCTGATCCGTACCGACGACGAGCGCCGTCGCGTGGGCGATTACGTCGCCAATCTGCTGGACGAGGTCGGTTTTGCGGTCGAGCGGCGTTACCGCACGGCGGAGGAGGCCTCGCGGATCTGGATCGCCGGTGACCCCAAGGCCGGACGGTGGCATATCTACACCGGCGGCTGGATCGTTGCCGTGGTCCAGCGCGATGAGGCGGATAACTTCAGCTATTTCTACACGCCGCGAGGTCGTGCCGAACCGCTGTGGCAGGCCTACGACCCGGTGCCGGAATTCGACAAACTCGCCGAACGTCTGCAACAGCGCGACTACCACAGCCGAGAGCAGCGCCAGACCATGATGGCGCGCGCCCTGGAACTGGCGATGGAGAATTCGGTGCGCGTCTGGCTGGTGGACCAGCTCAACGTCTCGGCGCGCTCGCGAGACGTCGAGGTCGCCACCGACCTGGCGGGTGGGTTATCGGGATCGTTCCTGTGGCCTTACACCATTCGCTTCAAGGACCGTGTCGGCGGGAAGATAGTGTTCGGCTCGCCGGGCCTGCTGACCGAGCCCTGGAATCCGGTGGCGGGTAGCAACTGGCTCTACGACCAGATGATCACTCGTTCACTGCAGGATCCGGCACTGATTCCCGATCCGTTCACCGGCCTGTATCGGCCCCAGCGGATCGAGGGTGCGGAAGTGACGGTTCAAGAGGATGTGCCGGTCACCCGTACGCTGGACTGGCTCAGCGTGGAGACCGCTGCCGAGATCGAGGTGCCCGAGGAGGCCTGGATCGACTGGGATGCCCAGGCCGGGCATTTCGTGACGGTGGGTGAGAAGCACCCGGACGGGATCACGGCACGCACCTGTGTGCGGATTCGCTTCGAGGAAGGATACCTCGAGCGCCGCTGGCACGATGGGTCGCAAGTCTCTCAGGCCGATGTGGTCCTGCCCTGGATACTCACCTTCGCGCGCGCCGACGAAAACAGCCAACTGCATGACGTGGCCCATCTCCCCACCTTCGAGGCGTTCCAGCAGCATTTCCGAGGCTGGCGCATCGTCTCCAGCGACCCACTGGTGGTCGATATCTACACCAACCAGATCTATCCCGATGCGGAAACCATCGTGGCCTCCTGGGCGCCGGCTCCCCTTCCGTGGCATGTGCTGGGCCTGGGGATCCTGGCCGAGCGCAGTGGCGAACTGACCTTTTCCTCGTACAAGGCCGACCGCTTGCGTGCGGATTGGATGAGTCTGGTGGCGGGCCCCAGTATTCCGGTTCTGGAACGTCACCTACGGCGAGCGGGCGAACGCAACTTCGTACCTTTCCCGGAGGTGCTGGAGACGTTGATGCGTGAGGGCGAAGCCGCCGAGCGCTACCGCGCCTTGGCTGACTGGCACCAGCAGCGGGGGCATTTCTGGGTGGGTGACGGGCCTTTCTATCTGGAGTCGGTGCACCCGGTGTCGGGCAGCGTGGTGCTGCGTCGCAACGAGGATTTCCCCGACCCGGCCGACAAGTGGCTGCGCTATACACGGCCGGAGATCCCGGAGCTGGATCTCGCGGGACCGATGGTCGTGGAAAGCGGGGAGTCCGCGGAATTCTCGCTGAACATCACCTTCGAAGGCGAGCCCTATGCCCGCAAGGCGATCGAGAAGGTTCGCTTCCTGCTGTTCGATGGCAGCGGCGAACTGGCCAGGCAGGGCAATGCCAAGGTGCTTGACAACGGCGTGTGGAAAATCGCACTGGCGCCGGAGGCGACCAAGGCGCTGGGGGTGGGCGCCAACAGTCTGGAACTGGCCGTCACCAGTCGACGGGTGGCGCTGCCGTCGTTCGCCTCGCATGTCTTCGCCACGGTTCCCGACGATGGCCGGCGGGAGAGTGCGCCATGAGCCCGACAACACCGACACAACCTCCCGCTGGGCGCGGTCCCATGCGCGATCTGCGACGTCTGCTGATCTACACCGGCAAGCGCCTGCTGGCGCTGTTCCTTACCGTGGTGGTCGGTGTCTACCTGACCATCGTCATCGCCAACATGGGCGGGCAGGTCGACGAACTGCGCATGGTGCAGATCCGTAGCGAGGCATCCGAACTGGTGCGCGCCAACCCCGACTTCCAGGACATGCCCAGTGAAGAGCGCAACCAATTGATCCAGCGCCAGGTAGCGATGGAAGTGGAACGGCTGCGTCTGGATGAACCCTTCATCCTGCGCAGCATCGACTACCTGCGGCAGGCCATCACTCTCAACCTGGGGCGTGCCGAGCAGATGCACAGCGACCGCGGCTCACGCGCGGTCTACGACATCATCGTCGAACGCTTGCCGGCGACCCTGCTGCTGTTCGGCACCGCCAATCTGCTGGTGTTCTTCGTCTCGGTGTTCATTGCGCTGTCGCTATCGAGACGCTACGGCAGCCCGCTGGATCGCAGCGTGATCGCCCTGGCACCGAGTTCGGCGGCCCCGGGATGGTTCTACGGCATCTTCCTGATCCTGCTGTTCGCTTTCGTCATGCCGGTGCTGCCCGCCAGCGGCATGGTGGCGGCTCCCCCGCCCGACGGGACCTGGGCCTATGCGGCGAGCATGCTGCGCCACATGATGCTCCCGGTCACGGCCATGTTCCTGTCGCAGATCTTCGTCTCCATCTATTCCTGGCGCACCTTCTTCCTGGTGCATTCCAGCGAGGACTACGTGGAGATGGCGCGGGCCAAGGGGCTTCCCTCAAACCTCATCGAACGCCGCTACATCCTGCGTCCGACCTTGCCACCGATCATCACCAGCTTCCTGCTGATGCTCATCGGGCTCTGGAGTGGCGCCATCATTCTCGAGCAGGTGTTCGACTGGCCGGGGTTGGGGCTGCTGTTGTTTCAGGCCATCGGCCACCGGGATACCCCGGTGATCATCGGCTCGGTGGTGATCTTCGCCTACTTGCTGGCGATGACGGTGTTCCTGCTGGACATTCTTTACGCGCTGCTGGATCCGCGCATCCGCATCGAGGGGGGCGAGCGATGAGGGGCTGGCTCGACGGCTTGCGGGAACTGCGCCGTTACCCTTCGGCGATCATGGGCATGGCGATCATCCTGGCGTTGGTGGGGCTGTCCCTCTACACCGTCATCGCCATTCCCTATTCCCAGGCGCTGGAGCTGTGGCGCGGCGGCGAGCACTGGCGAATGACGCCGGCCAACGCCGGCCCGGTGTGGGCCGATCGCCTGACCGGCGGCGAACAGCCGCGAACCATCACCGTGTCCAGTGCCGACGCGGATATCGAGGAGCACGCCTTCGAGGGCGGTCGTCGCCTGCGGATTCCCCTGACATTCGACTACGATTACGAGGGTTTTCCGAGCGAAATCAACCTCTATCTGCGTGCCGAGGGGCACGAGCAGCAACCCTTCGCGCGACTGGTGTGGAAGACGCCCGACGGTCGCGAGATATCGCTGGGGGGGCATCGCATCGGTCGCGAGGAGCGTATCTCGATCTCCCAGGATCGCGCCCTCGAGCGTCGGCTGGGGGGCATGGTGCCTCATGTGGGGCTGCTCGCCGAATCCGACACCCAGGCCGTGCCGCGAGCCCAGCCAGGGCGCTATACGCTGTTAGTGGATGCGGTGGTGTTCGATGAACGGGCGGGGCTCGAGGCCTCGCTGGTGCTGTACGGCCGCGTGCACGGCATCGCGGGCACCGACCATCAGCGCCGCGACCTGAGCGTGGCGCTGATGTGGGGGACCCCGGTGGCGCTGGCCTTCGGCCTGCTGGCGGCGGTGGGCACCACCATCACCACCCTGATCATCGCCGCGCTGGGGGTCTGGTACCGAGGCTGGATCGACGCCACCATCCAGCGGCTTACCGAGGTGAACATGATCCTGCCGATGTTGCCGATTCTGGTCATGGTCGGCACGCTGTATTCCACCAGTATCTGGCTGATGCTGGGGGTGGTGGTTCTGCTGGGCATCTTCAGTGCCGGCATCAAGATGTACCGGGCGATGTTGCTGCCGATCCGCGAGGCGCCCTATATCGAGGCGGCCCAGGCGTACGGCGCCGGCAATTTGCGAATCGTGATGCGCTACATGATCCCGCGCATCCTGCCGGTGCTGATTCCCACCTTCGTCACCCTGATTCCCACTTTCGTGTTCCTGGAAGCCTCGCTCGCCGTGCTGGGCTTGGGGGACCCGGTACTGCCCACCTGGGGCAAGGTGCTCAACGACGCCCAGACCCAGAGTGCGCTCTACAACGGCTATTACTACTGGGTGCTGGAGCCGGCGGCGTTGCTGATGCTGAGCGGTTTGGGTTTCGCCATGCTGGGGTTCGCCCTGGATCGTGTGTTCAACCCGCGCCTGAGGAGCCTGTGATGAGCGACCGCACGCTGCTCAGGGTGGAAGACCTGCACCTGCACTACCAGACGCGGCGGGGCGTGGTGCGTGCCGTGGATGGCGTGAGTTTCGAGGTGCGGCGCAACGAGGCGCTGGTGGTGCTGGGCGAGTCCGGCTGTGGCAAGAGTTCGCTGGCCAAGGCGTTGATGCGGGTGCTGCCGCGCAATATCCACCAGGTGTCCGGCCGGGTCATGCTGGGGGAGACCGAATTGATGGCGCTTTCCGACGAGCGCTTCCGGCGCGACGTGCAGTGGGTGCGCATGGCGCTGGTGATGCAGGCGTCGATGAACGCCCTCAATCCGGTGGTGCGAGTGGGCGAGCAGGTCGTCGAGCCGCTGCGGGTGTTGCGGCGCTGGCCACGGGCACGGGCCCTGGCGCGCGCGGTGGAGGTCTTCGAATTGGTCGGGGTCTCCACGGACTTCCTGCGGCGCTATCCATTCGAGCTCTCCGGTGGCATGCGCCAGCGCGTGGTGCTGGCCATGGCGTTGGTCACGGAACCGGAGCTGGTGATCCTCGACGAGCCCACGTCGGCGCTGGATGTCCTGACCCAGGCGGGCATCATGAACGTGCTCAAGCGCCTCAAGCGTGAGCTGGGTACCAGCTTCATCCTGATCACCCACGATGTGGCGACGTCCAGCGAACTCGCCGATCGTGTGGCGCTGATGTATGCCGGCGAGATCGTCGAGGTCAGCGATGCCGCGCAGTTCTTCGATGCCCCGGCGCATCCTTATTCGCAAATGCTGATGGCCAGTGTGCCGCGCCTGCACCAGGAGCAGCGGCCCGAGCCGATTCCAGGACAGCCGCCCAGCCTGCTCGACCCGCCGAGCGGTTGCCGGTTCGCGGATCGTTGCCCATCGCGCTTCAAACGTTGTGCGCAGCATCCCGATTCCTTCCGCCTCGGCGACCGCCGGCGGGTTCGTTGCTGGCTGTATGCGGGAGGGGACGAGCGATGAGCGAATGGCAGGCAGGCGCCGATGCGGGATCCGCGCCAACGCCGGGGACGCTATTGTCGGTCAACGACCTGCACACCTGGTTCGAGTTGCGCCAGTGGGGCTTTCTGCGCGTGGGGGCGGTGCGTGCGGTCGATGGGGTGAGCTTCACGCTCGCGCGTGGTGAGGCGGTGGCGTTCGTGGGGGAGAGCGGTTGCGGCAAGAGCTCCCTGGCCCGGACCCTGCTCGGGCTGCATCGTCCGACACGTGGCGAGGTTCTCTTCGCGGGGCGCTCGCTGGGTGGACTGACGGCACGGGAACTCAAGGCGTACCGGGCCAAGGTGGGTTACGTCCAGCAGGACCCGTTCGGCGCGCTGCCGCCGTTCATGGACGTGCGGCACGTTCTCGCCGAGCCGCTGATCGTGCAGGGAGTGAAGGATCGCGCGCAGCGCGAGCAGCGCATCCGGGCGGCGCTGGACGAGGTGCGGCTGTCGCCGGCCGAGGAGTTCCTCCCCAAGTTCCCGCACATGCTCAGCGGCGGCCAGCAGCAGCGGGTGGTGATCGCGCGGGCCTTGATCCTGGAACCGGCGATGATCATCGCCGACGAACCGGTCTCGATGCTCGACGCGTCCGTGCGGGTGGAAATCCTCAATCTGCTGCGCCACATTCAGAGCCAGCGCGAGCTGACCCTGGCCTTTATCACCCATGACCTGTCCACCGTGCGCCATTACGCCGAGCGGATCTTCGTGATGTACGCCGGCCGGGTGGTGGAAAGCGCCGGCGTGAACGAACTGCTCGATCACCCCCAGCATCCCTATACCCAGGCGCTGCTCGCGGCGATCGCCGACCCGGACGCGGCCAACGCCGCCAAGCAACGAGTGGTCCCCCGCGGCGAGCCGCCCAGCCTGCTGCATCCACCTCGGGGGTGCCGTTTCCACCCCCGCTGCCCGCACGCCATGGCCGGCTTGTGCGACGTGGACGAACCGCCCGATTTCGAGCCACGACGCGGCCAATATTCGGCCTGTTGGCTACATCGCTAAGGAAGCACTGAAGAAATGCCTGCACAGCTCAATAACCGCGTTACGCGGTGCTCGCAAGCCTCACATATACCCCATATGCTCCGGTTGCTGCGCTCCGGGCGCCTTGTGCTTGAAGCTGCTCGTCGATTTCTTCAGCGCTTCCTAGGAGCTAGCAAGGAGGAGGTGCCATGAAACTCCTGCTGTGTGGGGCCGGCATGTCGCTCACCGGCCTGCTGGTGCTGCTCGCCATGGTGATGCGTGTGGTCGAGCCTGGCCTCCTGTTGTCCCTGCTCGGTTATGCCGGCCTGGTTGTCGGCATGCTGGTGGCGGTGGCCGGTGCCACGCGCCTGGCCCGCCAGCGGCGATAAGTGGGGCCAACCGCTAGCGTGGCTCCAGAGGCGGTGTATCGGGAACTGGTGCATCGCCGAATGTGAAGCCTTCTTGTTGAACACCTCCCAGCCTTTCATTGCCTGATGCGTATAGGGCAGCTGATCTTGCGAAGTGTTGAGCCCACGATGCGCACAGGAGGGCATGAGATGACATCACCGCAATCGACCGAAGCCACTTCGGTGGTTTTCCTGCTGGATGAGGACAGCGATTTCTTCGCGGCGCTGACGCAGCATCTCGGTACCGGCCTGGCGCCGTTCGAGCTGCGTGATTTCGAGGACGGCGAACACAAGCTGCGACCGAAGATCAGCGTGCGTGGTCGCGATGTCTATATCGTGCATCGCCTGACGGGCGCTCCGGCACTGAGCACCAATGACCGCTTGGTGCGGCTACTGTTCTTCATTGCCACCCTGCGCGATCTCGGCGCCGCCTGCATCACGGCGGTGGTGCCTTACTTGCCGTATGCCAGGAAGGACAGGCGCACCAAGTCCTGGGATCCGCTGAACCAGCGCTACCTGGCCCAGTTGTTCGAAGCCATGGGAGTGGATCGTCTGGTGACGATGGATGTGCACAACCAGGCGGGCCTGGAAAATGCCTTCCGCTGCGAGGTCATCCATCTGGAGGGGCGTCGGCTGATGGCGGAAGCCGTGATGGAAGAGCGAGACGGTCTGCCGCTGGTGGTCATGTCGCCCGACACGGGCGGGGTGAAGCGCGCCGAGCGGTTGCGCGAGATGCTGCAGCAAATGAGCGATGACGAGGTAAGCATGGCGTTTCTGGAGAAACGCCGCAGTGAAGGTGAGGTCAGCGGTGACGCGGTGATAGGCGAACTACGAGGCAGGCTGGTGGTGATCATGGATGACTTGATTGCGGGTGGCACCACCATGCTGCGCGCCGTGGAGGCGTGCCGCCATGCCGGAGCGGCACGGGTGATCGCCTGCGCCACGCATGGCCTCTTTGCCTCGGGCTCCGCGGTGTTGTTCGAGCGCTCCGGGCCCGATCGCCTGTTTTACACCAACACCGTTTCGCGGCCACTGCCGGAGGGGGCCGATGAGCGTGCCCGCTTGCTGCGGGTGGAGCCACAACTCGCTCGAACCATCCTGGCGCTGAGTGGACAACGCGTGGACGACCCCGATCCTCCGCTAAACCATTGACCGCAGGCTGGTCATTCCCATGTCCAGATAGAGTCGCGTGCGTTCCCGCCAATGGCCCCGGCTTTCCGGGTTGGTCACCAGGTGATTGGCGCTGAGCAGCGCCCAGGTGAGTGCCCGGCTGGCCTGATAGAAAGGCACCAGGCCCGGCGGTGACGTATCGTCGCAGAGTAGCTCGTAGCGTTCGAGAAAATGCTCGCCCACCCAGCGTTGCCCCAGCCGGTCGCACTCCAGGGTCAGAAAGGCCAGTTCCTCAAGCGGGTCGAGCCGCCGCAGGGAGGCGTCGAATTCCAAACGGTCGATGACTCGCGGGTGGGCGCCGAGGTAGAGGTGCTGGGGCCGCAGGTCGCCATGGGCATCCACCAGGGCGCGTTGCGCCAGCAACCGGTCGTTGGCTTTCATCCAGCGAAGCAATTGGTCCCGCAACTCGGGCACTCGCGAATCGTTCACCAGTTCCATCAACTCTTCGGCGGTTCGTTCACAATCGCGGCGGCGAGCTGCCACGTCGGTCGTGCCCTTCCTGTCCGTATGCCGATAGAATTCCGTCATCCAATCGGCGGCGGCGGTAATGTCCGTCGGTTGCAGGCCGCCATGGCACAACTGATATTCCAGGTTCCGTTCATCCGCCAATCTCACCATGTGCACCAGGTAGTCCACGACGGCGCCGTCTGGGTGAAGACTCAGCGCGCCTTCCGAGGTGCGGTGCAACGGCACGATTCCCAGATAGACGTCCGGCGCCAGCCACCGATTCAGGCGATCTTCCTCCCGGCAGTTCGCAAGCCGGGCCTCCAGCGACGACAGGTCCAGGAAGGGATAGCGCTCGTTCTTCTTCAGTTTGTAGACCCGGGTATCCGTGAGGAAGACATAGGAGAAGTGGGTTTCCACCAGTTGCACGCTGGCAGGCTGATCCGGGTAGGCTTCCGGCTGGCTCAGGAAGCGGACCTTTTCCGCCAGGTCGTCGGTCGACGTTGCCTTGTTAGCTTCCATTCGTCATTGCCCCCGTCTGTCGATGGGATTCAGTCGTCGCGCTCGCGTCACAATCGCTGACCCTCGCCGTCGAGGCGTTAGCCATGGATCACGAACTCCCGCCGCTCCAGAGGCAGACATTCCGTCTGCGTGCAGGGTTGCAGCGCCAGCTCGGCCACCAGTGGGCAGGGGGAGGTGGCGTTCGCTTCCAGGACGATGGTCAGGTGCCCCGAGTGAATCGACTCGGCTTGGTCGGTGCCGTCCGCAGGACTGCGCTCGGGCGTCGGGTAGTGGATCCTCACCTCCTGCCAGTCGTCCGGGTTGCGAATGCCCACCCGTGTCGCTTCAGCGGCGTCGCTGTCGTGGCCCTGGATGTGCCAGCCTGGATCGATCTCGAGGGTGAGGGTCGCTTGCAGGCGCGTGTCATCGGGTCGTTCGGAACGGCAGCGGACGCGGATGGCACCCTCGGCGAGGTACTGGAGCGGGCCCGGGGCGGGACTGTCCCACTGGCGCAACCCCTGCAGGAACACCGGCCCGGCCAGCGGCATCTGGGCGATGTGGCCGGAAAAGGCCTCGATCTGGCGTTCGATCAGGGGACGCAATGCGGCCTCGCCGGTGCGCTGGTGAAGCGCGATCAGCACCGGGAGCATCAGCGAGTTGCCACAGATGGTGGCACCGTCCCTCAGGCTCTTGCTGCGCACCAGTTGCGGCCCCACGGCTTCGGGCGCTGAGACGAAGTAGCCGCCGTCGCCCTCATCCCAATGCTGGGCCTGCAGTTCATCGAGCAGCGATCGGGCGCGGGTGAGCCAATGTCGCTCGCCGGTGGCGTCATACAGGGCCACCAGGGCGTTAAGGACATGGGCATAGTCCTCGAGTTGCGCTGCTATCGAGGCCACGCCGTCGAGGCTGGTTCGCCACAATCGGCCTTGCGTCTCGTCGTGGTGGTGTTGCCACAGGTCGTCGGCGGCGGCGATGGCGGCATCGCGGTAGTCGGGCCGTTCCAGGGCATCCGCCGCCTGGGCCAGCGCGGCGATGACCATGCCGTTCCACTCGCTGATCTGCTTATTGTCGCGCAGCGGCGCGGGGCGCTTCGAGCGGGCGGCGTAGAGCTGATGCTTGAGGTCGGCCAAGGCCTTGTCGAGCGAGTAGCGCGGCATGGCCAAGGCGTCGGCCGCCTCGTCCAGTGGCCGGGGCAGGTGGAGCACGTTGGCGCCCTCGAAGTTGCCTTCTCGGGTTACCCCGTAGACCCGCTCGCACAGCACCAGGGCGGCGGGATCCAGCAGGGCGGTTAGTTCGGTGTAGTCCCAGACAAAGAACTTGCCTTCCTGGCCCTCGCTATCGGCGTCGGTCGCCGAGTAGAAGCCGCCGCTGGGCGAGCGCATCTCGCGCAGCACGTAGTCCAGGGTTTCTTCGACGACCCGGCGGTATTCCCCGTGCCCGGAGAGCTGCCAGGCCCACAGGTAGAGGCTGGCCAACTGGCCCTGGTTGTAGAGCATCTTCTCGAAATGGGGCACCTGCCATGCCGGGTCGGTGGCGTAGCGGTGAAAACCGCCGCCCACCTGGTCGTAGATCCCGCCCTGCAGCATGGCGTCGAGCGCCTGACGCACTACCGACCAGGCCGGCTGTTCCGTTAGCGGGCGGGTGTCGCGCTGGACCTGCTCCAGCAGCAGGAGCAGGTTGGGCTCCTGGGGAAACTTGGGCGCCTCGCCGAAGCCGCCATGGGTGGTATCGGCATGCTGTGTCAGGGCCTCGGTCACCTTGTCGACCAGTCCCTCGGGCAGACGCGCCGTGGCGGAGGGGGCGAGCTGCTGGCGGATGCCCTCATCGAGCCTGTTGGCGTCCTCGAGCAGCCTGTCGCGGTTGTCGCGCCAGACCTGCCGGACCTTGTCCAGCAACCCCAGGAAGTGATCCCTGGGAAAGTAGGTGGCGCCGAAGAACGGCTTGCCCTGTGGGGTGAGGAAACTCGACATCGGCCAGCCGCCCCGCCCCGAGGTGAGTTGCACGCCGGTCATGTAGATCTCGTCCAGGTCCGGGCGCTGCTCCCGGTCCACCTTGATCGACACGAAATGGCGGTTGAGGCGGTCGGCCACGACTTCGTCGTCGAAGCTCTCCTCTTCCATGACATGGCACCAGTGACAGGTACTGTAGCCGATCGACAGGAAGATCGGCTTGTCCTCGCTGGCGGCCTTGTCGAAGGCCTCGCTGCCCCACGGGTACCAGTCGACAGGGTTATGGGCATGCTGAAGGAGGTAAGGGGAGTCTTCCAGAATCAGATGGTTGGTGTAGGTCGGCTCGCCCCGGTCGTCCACGAACCGGGTGCGGACCTCATAGACCGAGCGTTTGCGCTCACGTGCCTGATGGAGTTCTTGCAGCGTGGCCATGGGTCGCCTCCTGATAAGGGGCCATGAAGCTACGGTGACATTGTGGCTGGACGAAGTGAAGACTGCGGGCTCTCTAGCATACCGACATGGCCGGCGGTGCCCTTGTTCACCGCGCTTCGGTTCGCCACGTCGTGGGCCAAGACCTCGCAGCCAAGGCAAGGCCGACCGCCAGCAACGGTATCCAGGCGCCACGCGCGTCCATCGTGTCGAGCGTGAGCCAGCTCACCAGGCACCACATCACGGGAATCACCAGCAGCGGCCACACCCGGTGTCTCGGCGATGCCGCTGCCAGCACGCCCAGCGTGGCGATGGCGAGCGGATCGGGAGCGACAGCGAAGATTTCGGCGCTTTGCAGGTCGCGTCCCGCGTAGAGTGCCGCGAACGGGTGCAACGCCAGCGCGTAGAGAAAGAGCGCGAGCCCGATGGCTCTAGGGAGGGTCCACTTGTCCATCAGCGGCAGCTGGCCACCGACGGTGCCTACCCCGAGCAGCAACAGGGCCTGCAAGACAAAGAACGGCACGGCGTAGATGGCGGCCCAGTTGATGGTGGCGTAGCGCTCCCACAGGAACGCCCAGGCCACGAATACCCAGGCCACTGCCAGCAGTGCGGCAATCAGCCGGTCGGACCAGGGGCGAGGTCGCAGCAGGCCGACCAGCATAAGCACTCCCAGCAACAGGGCGAGAAGCGGCAATGGCCAGAGGGCCTGGTTGTGCAGTTCGAACAACCGCCAGTAGACGCGCGGCGAAAAGAGCAGGAGGTCCTCGAGCCGGTAGGTCCACCATTCGGACATCACAGTTCCCTGACGTACGCGGCCATGCGCTGGCGCATGGCGTCATCGGGCAGCGGTGACGCGGCTACGGCCATGTTCTCACGCACATGATCGACACGGGTCGTGGCGGGAATGGCGCAGGTGACCGCCGGGTGAGAAATGATGAACTTGAGAATGAACTGCGCCCAGGTGTCGGCGTCGACTTCTGTCGCCCATTCCGGCAGCGGTTCGCTGGCGAGGCGTTCGGTCAGCCGGCCCTGCTGGAAGGGGCGATTGACGATCACCCCGATGCCCCGCTCCCTGGCCAGCGGCAGCAGGCGTTCCTCGGCTTCGCGGTCGACGACGTTGTAGGTGAGCTGCACGAAGTCCAGGGGCTCGTTGCGCATGATGGCTTCAAACTGATCATGACGCCGGCCGTGCGAGGTGGTGATGCCCACGTAGCGTACCTCATCGGCTTCCTTCATCCTGAACAGCGTCTTCAGATGCTCCTCCCAGGCGACCAGGTTGTGGACCTGGAGCAGGTCGAAGCGCGGCACGCCCCATTCGGCGCGGGACTCCGCGATCTGGGCTGGTCCACTGTCAACGTCCGAGGTCCAGACCTTGTCGGTCGAGAATACCTGGTCGACCGCCCCGAGCTGGCTCAATCCGTGGCCGATCGTCGCCTGGGAAGAGCCATACATCGGCGAGGAGTCGATCATGCCACCACCTCCCTTGAAGAAGTGCTCCATTACCGCCGTGCACTCCTTCAGCAGCACCGGGTCGTTGCCGACGTTGAAGGTGATCCAACTGCCCAGGCCGACCCTGGGCAGCCGCTCGCCGCTGGACGGGATCGGCCTGGTCAAGGGCCCTTCGCCATTGGCCGGAGCCGCGAGGGAAGGCAGCGCCGTCGCAGCCGCGGTCAGCAGCATGCCTTGCAGCACCGTGCGGCGTGACAGCTTGCGGTAACCGTCGTGCATCGTTTGCTCCTGGCATCACAAAAGACAAATCCCTTGATTCGGACAAGGCAATGTCCTGAATGGTGCCGATGCCCGTCGCCGAAGGCCGAGGCCCCCGGAAAGAGGGCCCGGCCACAGCGGGTGCAGAAAGCGATCAGGTGCGGCTGATCGATACGCCTCCGTCGACCAGCAGGGCTGTCCCGGTAATGAAACGGGAAGCATCGGACGCGAGATGCAGCGCTGTCCTCGCGATTTCACCAGGGGCCGCCATGCGTTTCAAGGCGTGCAGATTCTCGACGAACGCCTGCACCTCTGGACCAGCATCGGGAGCATTGGCGATATTCGAGGGAGTGTCGGTGCCGCCGGGTAGCAGCGCATTGGCACGAATGCCATTGGCACCGAATTCTGCCGCCAGCGACTGCACGAGGCCGATGATACCCGCTTTGCTCGCAGCATAGGCCGCCATGCCCGGCATGCCGACCGAATGGCCGACGAAGCTCGAGGTGAATATCAGGCTCCCCTGGCCTCGCTCCAGCATGGCTGGCACCTGGTACTTGGCTCCCAGAAACGCGCTGGTCAGATTGGTGTCGAGCGTCTCGCACCAGTCGCTCAGTGCCATATCGGACACCGGCCCCATCACGCCTGCCGTCCCGGCGTTGTTGAAGGCGATATCGAGTCCGCCGAAACGCTCGAGCGCCGTGTCGACCAGTGCCTTGGCCAAGCTTTCGTCGCGAACATCGCCGGCCACGAGTACGGCTTCACCCCCCGACTGCTCAATGTCGGCGACAAGTGCCTCGAGTGCGGATTGACGCCGCCCGCTGACGACGACCGTAGCGCCTTCTTCAGCGAACAGCTTGGCGCTGGCATAGCCGATTCCTGAGCTTGCGCCCGTGACGATGGCCACCTTTCCGGTAAGTGTCTTCATCTTGGATCTCCTCCGATGGTTTGTGCATCCCGAGTCGCGATCGCGACTCTGACACCGACCATGCCGGCCCGGCCTGCCACGTTCACTCCGCTTCTTGCTGCCGAATCTCTGTGTTCAGCGATGCTACGCTCTGCCTATGTGGCACATGCCTGTCGCGGCGATTCGAGAGCAAGAGACGGAGTGCCGGATAAGAACAACGACGCCATGCTGGTCAATCATGACAACCGTTGCGCCCGAAGTCGGGAAGGGAACCCATCATGACCGAGAAGCCCCCGAACCAGGCACACCCATTCATCTCCGACGATGACAAGTGGGGAGCAGTCCAGCGCCGTGATGTCGCTGCGGATGGCGTTTTTGTCTATGCGGTGCGCTCCACCGGGATCTATTGTCGACCTTCCTGCGCCGCACGGCGGCCGCGGCGGGAGAATGTGGAGTTTCATGTCAGCGTCGAAGCGGCCGAGCACGCCGGTTTCCGGCCGTGCAAACGCTGTCGGCCGCAGGAAACCCCGTTTGCAGAGCGCCATGCACTAGCCGTGGCCCAGGCATGCCGTTTGATCGAAAGCGCTGAAGATTCCCTGGCGCTCGACGACCTGGCGAAAGCGGCAGGCATGAGCCGCTTCCATTTTCACCGAGTGTTCAAAGCGAGTACTGGTGTGACGCCGCGGGCTTATGCCGCGGCATGTCGCGCCGACCGAGTGCGGGAGGAGCTCCTGCGTAGCGAGACGGTGACAGAGGCCATCTACGAGTCAGGCTTCAACTCCAACGGACGCTTCTATGCCGCCTCTTCCCGTATTCTCGGCATGACTCCGACGACATTCCGAGCGAGGGGCAGCGGAGCGGAAATCCGCTTTGCCTTGGGGGAGTGTTCGCTGGGCACGATTCTGGTGGCCGCCAGTGACAAGGGGATTTGCGCTATCTTGTTGGGCGACGATCCGGATGAATTGCTGCGCGACTTCCAGGATCGCTTCGCGAACGCCACGCTGGTGGCTGGTGACGCGGATTTCGATCGCTGGGTGGCCCATGTCGTGGGATTCGTCGAGGCACCGCAACTCGGTCTCGACCTCCCGCTGGATGTCCGGGGGACCGCCTTTCAGCAGCGTGTCTGGCACGCCCTGACCGAGATACCGGTTGGCTCAACCGTCAGCTATGCGGAGGTGGCGGAGCGAATCGGCTCGCCGAAGGCGGTACGTGCCGTTGCGCGTGCCTGCGGAGCCAACGCGCTCGCCGTCGCCATTCCCTGTCATCGTGTGGTGCGCGCCGATGGTGCTCTCTCCGGTTATCGCTGGGGTATCGAGCGCAAACGTGTCTTACTCGACAGGGAAGCCACTTAGTATCGCTGCCTGACGCTGTCGCGCGGCTCACTGGACACTCTCGAGCGCCCCAGCCATTCGTCGTGACCTGGCGCTCGAGCATTAGCGCTGTCGTGTGTCGCCATCACCTCAATCGCGGCGGCGCGGGCGGTGGGGTTCCTGCTCGTCGCTGCGGACTTTGTGACGGATGAGATGCTGCCTGCTTTCCATGACGGCGTAGGCGGCGATGGCGAGGAGGCCTGCCGTTGTGAGTCCGATGGCAAAGACGTCGATGGCTCCCATGGGCTTATCCTCCTGACGAGTGGAATTGGGACACCCGAGTGTGGCTGGCACTGCCAGCCATGATCGATGTGCCCGACCTTGAGACAGTACTGGTGCGATTAGGTGCCATGGGTTGTCGCTCTATCTGGGAGGCGGCGAAATATACCGTTAAGTAAGGAGGCGCGGCCCGCTCTGCCGACGCGTTGATCTCCCTCGTACTCGATGGGTGAAATGTCTGGTTCATTGGAATTGAAACGCCAAAATTTGACGGCCATCAAGGGTGGTTCGACGGAAGTTCCCCTACCTTCATGGGATGGAGTCAGGATCGGCTCCCAACCCACAGGAGACCGTTGTTATGCCACATGATCAGACTGACGTCGCGAAACTGGTTCTTCTGCCGGAGGAACTGCTGGTCTTGGCCAATGCTCACGAAAGGCAGGAAATGAATCACTATCGCCGCCTAGCCTTTGGCTTCCTGCCCTTCGATCTGGGAATGAGCAAGCTAATGGCCGCATTAGGCATCGAATGCGAGCGACGTCTCGACGAGCAACGGCAAGCCTCACAACGCTTGGCATTACCGGACACGCTCACTGCGCACGAAACCCGCCATGCCAAGCAGTACTTCTTTGTCGTCAACCGTGACATGGCCATGGAAACGCTGACGCAGGCAATCGCGGTCGCCGACTACTCGCTACGATTCTCCGAGCATCTGCTGGACGCCAATGCCACCCCTGAACTGGATCCGATGCTGACGGCCTTCGTCAAGCAGAAGCGCGCCGAATGCCGCATCCTGCAAGACAGTCTGGACGCTTGTGTCGATAGGGGGCCCAAGCATGTGATGGCCGGCTATGGCCGTCAATCCGCCGGATAACCGGCTTGCCTCCATCGGGCAATAGGGTTTTACCCAAGCGGAAGAGGGCGTCATTGCCCGGGATGGGCCATCGAGCGATCGTTTTCCAGAGCGTCAGTGATGTCCGCCTGTGGCGTGCGCTCGAGATAGGTCGAGAGGACGACATAGCTGCGTGTCGCCTTTACACATGGCATGGCATAGAGCCGGGCGAGTAACCCTTCGAGCGCCCGGCTGCTCTTGCAGCGCACCTTGAGCAGCATGCAGGTATCCCCGGCGACCGAGTGGATCTCTTCCAGTTCCGGGAGTTCGGTGAGAGCCATCAGCTCGTGGGTCTTGCCCCATCCCGTGGTGTCGACATGCACGAAGGCAAGAAATGGTTTGCCTGTCGATGGACCGTCCAATACCGCCACGGTGCCGCGCACTCGCCCGGAAGCACGGAGTCGCTTCACACGTTCGTGGACCGCGGGGGCCGACAATCCGACAAGACGCCCCAATTCGGCGTAGCTGAGACTGGCGTCTACCGCGAGTTCGCCTAATATCCTTCGGTCGAAGGCATCGAGTGGACGCGTGTCGGCGGCGTGACTCCGAACCTCTTCTGTTTTTGCGTCGTTCGGCATTTTTTCAATTGCTCCGAAGTAGATTCGACAATTTAATCATAATTCCGAATCTAATTTGGAGCGAGTCATGTTCACCCGCAATGTCCTGCTGCTGACCGGATCGATTGCCGTCATCGGTGCCAATTCCCTGGTGCTGAGCCCGATCGCGTCGTCGGTCGCTCGGTCGTTTGAAGGTGTCGACGCTGCCGACGTCATGACCGCGGCAGCCAGCTACGGGCTCGCGACGGCAGTCAGCGCCTTGACGCTGGCCTCCACGGTGGACCGGATCGGCGCCGAGCGTGCGCTGGTACGCGCGCTGCTCGTTTTCGTCGTGGCGCTGGCGAGCGCGGCGCTATCCCCTTCGCTGTTGATGCTTTGCCTGTCACAGGGGCTGGCCGGCCTGGCGGCGGGAACCGCGCTGCCCGCGATATACGTGCTGACGGCCCAGGTCGCCGAGAAAGGCCGTGAGAGCGAGACGCTGGGGTTCGTACTGACGGGATGGACGCTGAGCCTCGTCGCGGGCGTCAGTCTTTCGGCCGTGCTGGCCGACATTCTGCACTGGCGTGCGGTATTCTCCGTGCTGGCCGTGGGCGCGTCTGGGCTGGCGCTTGGCGTTGGCAGGAGCAAGAACTGGGGGACTGCCGCGCGCGGCACCAGGCCGACGTCGCCACTGACGGCACTGCGGGTGCCCGGCATCACCGCAGCCTTGTTGAATGTCGCCGCCTACATGACGGCCTTCTACGGGCTCTATACCTATCTCGGACCGCACCTCGGCGGGACATTGCGGCTGCCGACCGCCTTCGCCGGCCTGGCGACCTTCGCCTATGGCATGGGCTTTGGCCTGGCCGCCGCCCTGGGGCGGTTGATCGACCGTTACGGGACGCTGATGGCGGCGACCGCCGCCTTCGCGAGCCTGGCGCTCGCCTACCTCGGCCTGGCGGCTACCGCGGGTTTCCCGGTTGCCTTGCTGGCGCTCTGTGTGGTGTGGGGGTTGGCCAACCACGTGGGGCTCAACCTGCTTGTCCGCCGGCTCACGGAACTCGACCCTCTGCAACGCGGTGCGATCATGGGGCTGTATAGCGCCATCACCTATCTCTGCGTTTTCGCTGGGGCGTTACTCTATCGCCCGATCTTCGAGCATTTCGGCTTCGCTGCCTGTGCACTCGTCTCGGCCGCCTGCATCGCGCCGGCCCTGGGATGGGCACTCGGCATTCAGCGATTTCGGGCCGACCCCGGGCGGAGTTGATCTCGCTTCATGGCCTGTCGTATACCCCGCCGAGGTGTCGCTGGCGGTTACCGCATACGGGGCATGCCGGTAGGCAAGAAGATGCTATTGCCTATGCCGGGTCGGGAAGTGTATGTACGGGGTGCAAGACAGCCGCCATTCGCCTCTGGGAGCCGCTCCGATGAGCATCACCCTCGGAATCATCGCAATCACCGTTGTCATCTCCCTGCTGGCCTGGCAGCAACCGCGGCTGCTCGATGCCCTGATCTACTGGCCGCCCGGGGTGGGCCGTGGCCAGTGGTGGCGACTGCTCAGCCATGGCTTCATCCATGCCGATGGCGCTCATCTGCTGTTCAACATGGTCACCCTGTACTTCTTCGGGTCGGTGATGGAGCAGGTACTGACCCCGCCCATCGGAACCATCGGCTTCGTGCTCTTCTACCTGGCCGGCATCGTGATCGCGATACTGCCCAGCCACTTTCGCCACCGGCGGGATACTTGCTATCGCAGCCTGGGGGCTTCCGGCGCGGTTTCCGCCATGCTTTTCGCCTATATCCTGCTGCAGCCATGGGCGATGCTGCTGGTGTTCGTCGTGCCGGTGCCGGCCATCGTCTTCGCGGCGGTGTATGTGGCGTACTCGATCTGGGCGGCACGGCGCGGGCAAAGCAATATCAATCACGCTGCCCACCTGTGGGGCGGGGCCTGGGGGATTGCCTTCATGGTCTGGCTCGAGCCGCGGCTGGTGCAGCGTTTCCTGTCGGAGTTGCTGGCGCCGCTGACCCAGTGATCCCTTGGCTACCCGCTGGCGCCGGACCGGCTCGCGAGCAGCGCAACGGTGTGCTGCCCCTTGCCGTCACCGGGAGTGGCGGCATGCGCGGCCGGGCTACTCGCTCTTGATGCGCGTGACGAACGGCCAGGTCGTAAAGGTGAAATCCTGATCCGCGACCTGCTGATGGCACTCGAAGCAGGAATCCATGCTTTGGTCGGCCTGTCGTGTTCCGTCGGGTTGGAACCAGGCGTACTCCCATTCACCATTACGCTTCTCTTCCGGATATTCGGCCCCCCAGCCTTGTTGCTTTTCCTGCACGAAAACGTTGGTTATCTCATCCGTGGGGATGAAACGCCCATTTGTGTCCCGCACCGGCTTGCCGTCATCCGCCAGTTCCGCCTCGTGATCTTCCATGACCACGACGGTTCCGTGCGGCAGGGGCTCGTTCGGTTGCGCCGCCGCCAAGGCGTCGGTGTTGATGTACATGAAGCGTATGATGGGGGGATCACGCTCCGGCTTGTCCACCGTCGTATAGCGGACGAAAGTCCCGGCGTAGTTCTCCGGGAACGCCACCTTCTCCGGACCGGCCAGTGCGACGACTGCCGCCAGCGACGTAGCGGCAACCGCGAGGCTCCGACATAACGCCCGTTGTCGCGCCATGATGTGCTCCTCCGAGTGGGTGAATAGGCAGAGTTCGCGCTGCCCCGCGGATGCTCCGATATGATTTAAGGTGTAGGTTTGGCGGTTTATGCTGTCAATCGACCCTTTTTCGCAAGCGCTGTGTCAGGAGATATGCCCTAAGGCGTCTGAAAACAGGGGGCCACCATGCCGCTCAACGCCTTTCATCCCGCCGTAATGGCCTGGTTCCAGCATGATATCGGTGTGCCTGCCGAGGTTCAGGCCCGTGCCTGGCCGGCGATCGGCGACGGCGGCCACGTGCTGATCGCCGCCCCCACCGGTTCCGGCAAGACCCTGGCGGCCTTCCTGGCGGCCATCGATGGCCTGGTGCGTCGCGCCCTGGAAGAGGCGTTGCCCGACGAGACGGCGGTGCTCTATGTATCGCCGCTGCGGGCGCTGTCCAACGATATCCAGCGCAACCTGCAGGCTCCGTTGGTGGGCATCGGTGCGGAGTTGGCGGAACGTGGCCTGCCCGAGCCGGAGATCCGTGCCTGGGTGCGCACCGGCGACACCTCGTCCTCGGACCGCGAGCGCATGCGCAAGCGGCCGCCGCATATCGTGGTGACCACGCCGGAATCGCTCTACATCCTGCTCACGTCGGCGTCGGGCCGGCGCATGCTGCGTAGCGTGCGCTCGGTGATCGTCGACGAGATCCATGCCGTCGCCGGCACCAAGCGCGGCTCCCACCTGGCGTTGTCGCTGGAGCGTCTGGCCGCCCTGAGCGACGAACCGCCGCAGCGCATCGGGCTTTCCGCCACCCAGAAGCCGGTGGAAGACGTCGCCGCCTTCCTCACCGGCGGTACCGACTGCACGGTGATCGACACCGGTCACATGCGCGAGCGCGACCTGGCCATCGAGGTGCCCGGCTCGCCCTTGAGCGCGGTGATGGCCAACGAGGTCTGGGAAGAGATCTACGATCGCCTGGCGGTGCTGGTGGAGGAGCACCGCACCACGCTGATCTTCGCCAACACGCGGCGGGTCTGCGAGCGAGCGGCGCGCCACTTGGCCGACCGCCTGGGCGAGGAAGCGGTGACCTCGCATCATGGCAGCCTGGCCCGCGAGCATCGCCTGGAGGCGGAGCAGCGTCTCAAGCGCGGGGAATTGCGCGCCTTGGTGGCCACCGCCTCGCTGGAGCTGGGCATCGATATCGGCGAGGTCGACCTGGTTTGCCAGCTCGGATCACCGCGTTCGATGGCCGCCTTCCTGCAGCGGGTGGGGCGTTCCGGCCACGGTGTCGGCCGGCTGCCCAAGGGCCGCCTGTTCCCGCTGACCCGCGACGACCTGCTGGAGTGCACGGCGTTGATGGGGGCCGTAAAAGAAGGCGAGCTGGATCGTCTGCATATCCCCCAGGGCCCACTGGATGTGCTGGCCCAGCAGGTGGTGGCCGAGGTCGCCGGCGCGGAGGAGTGCGACGAAGACACGCTGTTCCAGCGCCTGACGGCAGCGTGGCCTTATCGCGCCCTGCCTCGGGAGAGCTTCGACGCGGTATTGCAGATGCTCGCCGACGGCTACACCACGCGGCGTGGACGGCGTGGTGCCTACCTGCACCGCGATCGGGTCAACGGTCGCCTGCGGCCGCGGCGAGCCGCGCGACTGGTGGCGCTGACCAACGGTGGTGCCATCCCCGATCAATTCGACTATGACGTGATGCTGCAGCCGGAGGAACTCCGGGTCGGGACGGTCAACGAGGATTTCGCCTTCGAGAGCATGCCCGGCGACGTCTTCCAGCTCGGCAACCAGGGCTACCGGATTCTCAAGGTGGCGACCGGGCGGGTGTTCGTCGAGGACGCCAAGGGCGCGCCACCCAGCATCCCCTTCTGGTTCGGCGAGGCGCCGGCGCGCACCGAGGAGTTGTCCCAGGCGGTGTCGCGTCTGCGGGCCGGCATCGACCGGCAACTGGCACAAGGAGAAGAGCCGGCGGCGCGGGCGTGGCTGGAAACGGCCTATGGGCTTTCCGTCGCGGCGGCCGAACAACTCGCGTCCTATCTCGCCCGGGCGCGGGCGGCGCTGGGCGTGGTACCCAGCCAGGCGCACCTGGTGCTCGAGCGTTTCTTCGACGAGGCCGGCGATATGCACCTGGTGCTGCACGCGCCGTTTGGCTCGCGGCTCAATCGTGCCTGGGGCCTGGCCCTGCGCAAGCGCTTCTGCCGCAAGTTCAACTTCGAGCTGCAGGCGGCCGCGCTGGAGGACAGCATCGTGCTGTCGCTGGGCTCCACCCACAGCTTTCCGCTCGACGAGGTATGGCACTACCTGAATCGCAAGACGGTGCGCGAGGTGCTGATCCAGGCGCTGCTCGATGCGCCGATGTTCGGCATGCGCTGGCGCTGGAATGCCTCGATCGGCCTGGCGGTGCCGCGCACCCGCAACGGTCGCCGGCGTCCGCCCCAGTTGCAGCGACAGGATGCCGAAGACCTGTTGTCGGTGGTGTTCCCCGACCAGTTGGCCTGTGCCGAGAACCTGGCCGGGGCGCGCGAGATCCCCGATCACCCGCTGGTCGCCCAGACCCTGCACGACTGCCTGACGGAAGCCATGGACGTGGCCGGGCTGGAACGCCTGCTCGAACGGCTGGAGCAGAGGGACATCGCGGTGAGCGGCCGCGATCTCGCCGTGCCGTCGCCGCTGGCGGAGGAGGTGGTCAATGCGCGGCCCTATGCCTTTCTCGACGACGGTGCCCAGGAGGAGCGGCGCACCCTCAGCGTGCGCACCGGCGGCGATGCGCTGGACGTGGCGGATGTGGCGGCGTCGTCACGTTACGACCCCGAGGTCATTCGCCGCGTGCGTGACGAGGCCTGGCCGCAACCGCGCGATGCCGACGAACTCCACGACGCCTTGGTGCTGAGCGGGTTCCTCACCGCTGCCGAGGGAGCGCAGTGGCGGCACTGGTTCGAGGGGTTGGTCGTGGCGTGGCGCGCGACGGCTGTTGTCGTTCCGGAAGGCGAACAGCTGTGGGTTGCCGCGGAACGGCTGGCCGAGCTGCGTGAAATCCAGCCACGCGCAACGCTCGACCCGACCGTCGAAGCGGTGGGGCCGGCACCCGCCAACACCGACGAGGCGCTGATCGAGGTACTGCGCTCGCGGCTGGAAGCGCTCGGCCCGACGACTGCCACGGCGCTTGCCGCCCCGTTGGGTATTCCGCTCGAACGGACCATGGCGGCATTGGCGCGGCTGGAGGCCGAAGGATTCGTGCTCCAGGGGAATTTTGCGGCGACCACCAGCGAGGTCGAGTGGTGCGAACGCCGCCTACTGGCGCGGATGCACCGCTACGCCGTCGACCGTCGGCGCGCGGAGATCGAACCCGTCAGCGTCCAGCACTACCTGCGCTTCCTGTTCGACTGGCATGGCCTGACGGACCGGCCAGAGGGGGTGGAAGCCCTGGCCGCGGCGGTGGAGCGCCTGGAAGGCTTCCCGGTCGCGGCGGGCGCCTGGGAGCAGGATGTGCTGCCGTCGCGTGTCGCGGCCTATGCAACCTATCTGCTGGACCAGTTGCTCGCCAGTGGCCGTTTCGTGTGGCTGCGCCTGGTGGCGCCGCGCGTGGCGGCGGATGACGAGCGCCAGCGGCCGGGACCGCTGCGCAACACGCCGATCGCGCTGGTGACCCGGGAGGCCTTGGGCGACTGGCGGGCGGCGACACCGGGTCCGGATCCCGAAGCGCTGCCGCTGTCCGCTGGCGCCCGTCGGGTGCTCGAGGCGCTGCAGGCCAGCGGGGCGATGTTCTTTGCCGACCTGCTGGCGCCCACGCGGATGCTACGTACCCAGGTGGAGGAAGCGTTGGGCGAGCTGGCCGCCTGGGGGCTGGTGACCTCGGACACCTTCAACGGGCTGCGCGCCTTGATCGCCCCCGCCCACAAGCGCCCGCCGATCGGTGCGGGTGGTCGGCGCCGCCGTCGCCAGGCGCCGGGGGTGGACGCCGCGGGACGCTGGTCCTGGCTGCCGGCGTCGGAGCGCGAAGAAACTACGGAGCGACGGCGGATCACCACCGACATCGACAGCCTGGAGCATATCGCCTGGGTCTTGCTGCACCGTTATGGCGTAGTGTTCCGACGCGTGCTGGAGCGCGAGCCGGCGTTGCCGCCCTGGCGCGAACTGCTGTATGTCTATCGTCGTCTGGAGGCGCGTGGCGAGATCCGCGGCGGACGCTTCGTGCAGCAGTTCTCGGGCGAGCAGTTCGCGTTGCCGGAGGCGGTGGGCGCGCTCAAGGCCATGCGCAAGCGCGACCCGGACGAGACCCGGGTGGTGGTGTCGGCCGCCGACCCGCTCAACCTGCTGGGAGTTCTGACCCCGGGTTCACGCCTGCCGGCGGTAGCGGGCAATCGTCTGCTCTATCGCGATGGTGTGCCGGAGGCCGTGCTGCAGAATGGCGACGTCCACGCGCTGGAGCCGCTGTCCGCCGCGACCCTGTGGCAGGTGACGGAACAGTTGCGGCGCGGTCCCGGCTACCGTCCACTGTCCCCGGAAAGCCGGACATCTCACACGGCGTGATGTGGGAACGATGCGCGAGGCGTGGCGTCCTATTCAAACAGAGCATCATATGTGGTTGCTCCTCGCCTCGGATGAAGAAATACGGCGTGCATGCTTGATGTGAGAATGAGTGGTACGGTTCTCCCCCGATCAAGCCTGCCCACCGGGGAGAAGTGCCCCATGAACGTTCTCGTCAGGCCTGTTCTTGCTCTCCTGCTGGGTCTGTTGGTCTGGACATCTCCCTTGTCCGCTCATGAGCGCGAACTGCCATTACGCGACGCCGAGTCCGGTCAGGTGCTGGCACCAATCGTGCTCCCTGCCGGTGACCGGGTAGTGTCGGTACCCGGAGTGCAAATCAGTGTCGTGGGAGGCGGCTTCGAGCGGCGCCATGGGGTCATCATCTTTCGCGGGCACCCTGGCGTGCGGCATGGGCATGGTATTGGACATGATACGGTGCGCTTCGGTACGACTCCGGGCATGAGTCACCGTCTGCACCGTGATGGGAAGACTCACCGTGTCTGGAGCACCAGTTCCCGTCACAGTGACGTACAGCGGATGGGTGTCACTCCCCATGGATTCGATCGTGAGCGGCATCGGTCGCCACGTTTCGGTGTCGACCACTTCGGTACGCGAGGGTGGGACGACGCTGACGGCATACATTCCCGAGGGACTGTCGTCATCTGGCCTCAAGAGAGGCATTCCATCGGTGGCGCGCGCATCGAGCACAGGGTATGGCCTGGACATCCGTCCAAGTGGCGGCCACATGAGAAGGATCATGGTATGCACCCGCACCACTTCGATGGCCATCGTCGTGCGCCTCTGCTCCAGCCTGGCAGCGGTCACGACCGAAGAGGCTTCATCCGGTAGCCGGTGGACCTGAATCGCGGCCCCTGTGATCTCGAAGGCAATAAATCTGTCGCCAAGTGCACCGCTAACTTTCCCCGCGCCTGCTACCCTTTTCTAGGAAACCAGTTCTTGATGGCACGCCAACAGCATCGGGGAAAAACCATGTCCGCACGATCCCCTGAGCGTATCCGCAATATTGCGCTGACCGGCTCGGCCGGCGCAGGCAAGACGACTCTGGCCGAGGCCTTGTTGGCGACGGCCGGTGTCGTGAATGGTGCCGGCAGTGTGGAGAAGGGCTCCACGATCAGCGACACCGCCCCTCAGGAGAAGGCACTACAGCATTCCATCACCGCCTCGGTGATGGGGGTCGAGTGGGGGGAGGCGTGGATCGATCTCATCGACACGCCCGGCTTTGCCGATTTTCAGGGCGCCGCCCTGTCGATCCTGCCCGCCGTGGAGACGGTGGCGGTGGTGGTCAATGCCCGCAGTGGTATCGATGCCGCCACCCGGCGGATGATGCAGTGGGCCGAGGCACGAGGGCTGTGTCGGCTGATCGTCGTCAACCAGATCGATGCCGCGCCTGCCGGGCTAGCCGCGCTGCTGGACGAGATCCGCACCACCTTCGGCCCGCAATGCCTGCCGCTCAACCTGCCGGCGGCAGGTGCGCAGCGAGTCTCGGACTGCTTCTTCGCCCCCGACGGCGAAGCGGATTTTTCCTCCGTCGCCGAAACTCACGAGATGCTGGTCGACCAGGTGGTGGAGCTGGACGAGGAACTGATGGCGTTGTATCTGGAACAGGGCGAGGAGCTCGATCCGGAGCAGTTGCACGAGCCTTTTGAGGCGGCATTGCGCAACGGGCACTTGGTGCCCGTTTGTTTTACCTCGGCCACCACCGGCGCCGGCGTACGCGAGTTGCTGGAGATCTTCTCGCGGCTGATGCCCAACCCGCTGGAGGGCAACCCGCCGCCCTTTCTGCGCCAGGACGCCGAGGGCACCCGCGAATACCAGGCTCGTCCGGATCCCGATGCCCACGTGCTGGCGCATGTGGTCAAGATCGAGCACGATCCCTTCCTCGGCAAGATGGCGGTGTTCCGCGTCCACCAGGGCACCGTCACCCGCGATACCCGGCTATTTGCGGGCGATGCCCGCAAGCCGTTTCGGGTGGGTAACCTGTTTCGCCTCCAGGGGCGACAGCACTTGGACGTGGCGCGTTGCGGCCCCGGCGAGATCTGCGCCCTGGCCAAGGTGGACGAGGTGACCTTCGATACCGTGCTGCACGATTCCCATGACGAGGACCATATCCACCTGCGTCCCGTGGAGTTGCCCGCCCCGGTGTTCGGCTTGGCGATCCAGGCGACGCGCCACGGCGACGAGCAGAAGCTCTGGGAAGCACTGGCGAAGATGGTCGAGGAGGACCCGGGGTTACGGGTGGAACAGGATCCCGCCACCCAGGAGACGGTGCTGCGCGGACTAGGCGAGCTGCACCTGCGCATGGCCCTGGAGCGTTTGAATGAGCGCTTCCGCGTGGAGGTCGAGACCAGCCCGCCTTCCATTGCCTATCGGGAGACCATCACCGGAGCTGCCGAGGGGCACTGCCGCCACAAGAAACAGACCGGCGGGGCCGGCCAATTCGGCGAGGTGTTCCTGCGCGTGGAACCTCTGCCGCGCGGCGCCGGGTTCGAGTTCGTGGATACGATCCGCGGCGGCGTCATTCCAGGCTCGTTGCTGCCGGCGGTGGAAAAGGGCGTCCGCCAGGCCATGGCGAGCGGGGCGATCGCCGGCTATCCGTTGCAGGACGTCCGGGTCACCGTCCACGATGGCAAGACCCATCCGGTGGATTCCAAGGAAATCGCCTTCATCATCGCCGGTCGCAAGGCCTTCCTGGATGCCGTGCACAAGGCCGGACCCATCGTGCTGGAGCCCATGGCGGAGCTGGTGGTCGAGGCTCCGGGCACGGCGATGGGGGATATCACGGCCGATCTCTCGGCGAGCCGTGGGCGTATCCAGGATACCCGCTCCATGAGCGATCAGGTCAGCATCCAGGCGGTAGTGCCGCTGGCCGAAGTGGCGGACTACCCCAACCGTCTCAATGCCATGACCGGCGGTTCCGGCACCTACACGCTGCAGTTCAGCCACTACGAACCATCGCCCGACAACGTCCAGCGGCGATTGATGCAGGAGTATCGGCCACAGAAGGAAGAGGAGGCATGATCAGGTAGCGACCCTCCCTCATCCCTGCTCGTCGGAGGACACCATGACCCAGACCGTAACTGCCAGCTATGGCAACATCCTCAAGGCCACCAATGCGTTCGACGAATTGGTATCCGAAGGGATTGACCGGGAAAAGCTGTTCCTGGACAAGGAGACCAACCAACTCAAGGTGATCGTTCCGGAGGATATCCAGCATCAAGTGGAGACGATCCTCCAGCGCCATGAGCCGGAGAAGGTGTGGGCCCTGCCGTATCAGGACCAGTAGCCGGTGCCGGTGGTCGCCTTTGTTAATACGCCGTAAGCAAGTGCGGCCGAGCCGGTTGGCGGGGCAAGAAGAGACGGTACCGCAACCGTATGGAAAGCAAAGGCTATCGTATCGAGCCGGCGCAGGTGGCACACCTGCCGACATTGCAGGCCATCGAACGTGCAGCGGCAGAGCTGTTCCCGGCTTGGGTGATTCCCCAGGCACTGCGCGAGAGTGTATTGCCCATGAAGATGCTTGCCGCTGCCCAGCGCGAGGGGCGGCTATGGGTGGCACTGGCGCCGGATAGGGCGCCGGTCGGATTCGTCATCGCCCGCGAGTGGGGCGACGTCGCCTTTCTGAGTGAACTCGACGTACATCCCGACCACCAATGCCGGGGGCTGGGACGGGCGCTGGTGAAACGAGCGGCGGAATGGGCCGCCGCCAGGGGCTTTCCGGCACTCACACTGACCACCTTCGCCAATCTGCCGTGGAATGCCCCTTTCTATGAACGGTTGGGATTCCAGCGGCTGACACGAAGCGAACTCAGCGTGGACCTGGCACGCTTGCTGCGAGAGGAAGCACGCCGCGGCCTACGCGAGCGTGTCGCCATGCGTCTGACGCTTACCGCCGATTGAGGCGATCCCGATGGGCGGTGCGTTCCTGCTCGTCGATGCGCACTTGCTGGCGGATCGGGCGCCGCTTGCCTTCAGCGCCGGCATGGATGGCGATGACCAGGATAGCTGCAGCGGCCAGGCCAACGGTGAGAGTCTCGATGGTTCCCATTGGGCTTCTCCTGCTGACGTGTGGGGTTGCGACACCCGGGACAGCTTGACACCCCGCACATGCGTCGATGCGTCCTGCCTTGGACTGCATCGAGGCGATCAGGCGCCCCGCTGTCATGTCTTAAGCGTAGAACATCTCCGCTTTCCGGTGTCCTGCCATTCGCTAGGGGATGCTGGCAAGGCAGTGTGATGACATGGAAACGATGAAGAGGAGGGCTCCGATGAAGGTCGTAACGCTACGCAGTCCCGGTGGATTGGATCGTCTCGAGATCGCCGACCGGCCAGAACCCGGTGAACCGGGAGCAGGCGAGATTCGTGTGCGCGTCCATGCCAGCTCGCTCAACTTCCACGATTACGGCGTCGTCTCGGGAAGCAAGCCGACCGGAGACGGCCGCATCCCGATGTCCGACGGGGCCGGCGTGGTCGAGGCCGTGGGCCCGGGTGTCGAGGAGTTCGCGGTGGGCGATGCGGTCGTTTCCACCTTCTTCCCGACCTGGCTGGACGGCCCGGCGCGGATAGGCGACTTCATCACCGTGCCCGGCGATGGCGTCGATGGCTATGCCTGCGAGCAGGTGGTACGCCCAGCGACCTGGTTCACGCATGCGCCGAAAGGATACCGTCATGTCGAGGCGGCGACATTGACCACGGCGGGGCTCACTGCCTGGCGCGCCTTGGTGGTCGATGGTGGTCTCAAGGCCGGCGACACGGTGCTGACGTTGGGTACCGGCGGTGTGTCGATCTTCGCCCTGCAGTTCGCCAAGCTGATGGGCGCGCGGGTATTGGCCACGTCCTCGTCCGACGACAAGATCGAACGACTCGAGAAGCTAGGTGCCGATCATACACTCAACTACAAGCGCGAGCCGGAGTGGGGAACGCGCGTGCAGGAGCTCACCGGCGGGCGCGGCGTCGATCATGTCGTCGAGGTCGGTGGTTCTGGCACGTTGCCGCAGTCCATCAAGGCCGTGCGCATCGGCGGGCATATCTCGCTGATCGGTGTGCTGAGCGGTCGCGCCGGCGAGGTACCCACCGCCAAGCTGATGACCAAGCAGGTTCGTCTCCAGGGGCTGATCGTGGGCAGCCGCCAGCACCAGGTCGAGATGATCCGTGCCCTCGAGGCTGGCAACGTGCGCCCGGTGATCGACCGAAGCTTCGCGCTGGAGGAAATCGCCGACGCCTTCCGCCATGAAGAGGCAGGACGCCACTTCGGCAAGATCTGCCTGGAAATCTAAAGCCCCATGTATTGCCAACTGCGTATTGCCAGGTCAGTTCAATCGCCGTGGGCATCGCTATTTTTCGCCCAATGTCTCGATGATCCAGGTCCTGACGGTACAGCGGCGGGACTCACCAGCGGTTTTCTGGGATGAGCCAGATAGAGGTGCCGTCGAACGGGCAGGTGGTCGGGAACCCTTTCGCCTTCACCTGCGTCCCTGCCCATACCCGGCACGCGACGTGCCGGCCAACCTAGACCATGAAACGGCGCTATCGCCGGCGGCCCGGCAAGGGAGACCGTCGAAGTGGGCGCAAGGGGGAGATCATGAAAGGCAACCGCAAGATGTTGCAGTGGCTTATCGTGCCGTTCACCGTCATCGCCCTGGGTATGCCGGCCCTGGCATTCGCGCAGGACGACGAGGAGGCGTCGCTTTATCAGCGCCTCGGCGGACTGATGTCCATCAGCGTGGTGGTCAGCGATTTCCTGGATGCGCTGATCCCCGACCCGCAGCTGAACGAGAACCCAGCCATCGACGAGGCGCGCCAACGAGTCCCGGCGGCCTATCTCAAGTACCATGTGACGGCCTTCGTCTGTGAGGCCACGGGCGGGCCTTGTCAATACCACGGTCGTGGAATGCAGGAATCCCACGCCCACCTGAACATCACCGCGGAGGAGTGGGATCGCATGGTCGAGATCTTCGTCGGGGTACTCGACGAGCACGATGTTCCAGAGCGTGAGTCCCAGGAGCTACTGGAACTGCTGGGCACCACCCGTGACGATATCGTGACTGAGTCCTGAGGTGAGGCGCGGGTGAGACGAGGACGAGCCGCTGGTGTGCCTGGTCGTTGGCCAGCGGCTCGCCCAGGACGTTACCGACTATCCACGTCAGAGCAAGCGGCTGTATCGAAATAGCGGCGAGTGGAACGTCGTGGATCATGACGATATCGAATCTCTTGAACGCTAAGGCTTTTCATTCGCCGGTCCAGGTAAGAAGGATGCGGTGACGCGGCGCTCAATTCTCCGTGGGAACCGGCAGAACGAAGCTGTCGATGTATGTCATTGCGGCTCTCCTCTAGAGTGTGCCCATGTCGCGAAAGCGTTCGATCGCCTCACTGGGGCCGAAATCCTCCAGTTCGAACAGCTGGCGCACCTCGATCTCGGCTCTTCCGCCATCGACGGCGGGATTGGGGAAGCGCTTCGTCCATTCGAGCGCTTCTTCTCTCGACTTCACCTGAATGAGGGTGTAGCCGGCGACGAGCTCCTTGGTTTCGACGAAGGGGCCATCGGTCACGCTGCGCTTGTCACCGTCATAGTGGATCCGCCAGCCCTTGGCGCTCGGCTGCAGCCCCGAGGCATCGAGCAGGGCGCCGGCCTTGGTCAGTTCCTCGTGATAGTCCGCCATGGCGGCAATCAGCCTGTCCTCGGGCATTACGCCCGCTTCCGAGTCCAGGGTGGCCTTGACCAGAATCATGAAGCGCATCGTTACCCCTCCTTCTCGCAGTTGATCATCCAAGGTACGCCGTATTGGTCGGTCAG
This sequence comes from Litchfieldella rifensis, assembly GCF_042646605.1. Classification (NCBI taxonomy): domain Bacteria; kingdom Pseudomonadati; phylum Pseudomonadota; class Gammaproteobacteria; order Oceanospirillales; family Halomonadaceae; genus Litchfieldella; species Litchfieldella rifensis. Next base: position 127,647 of record NZ_JBHRUG010000027.1, read on the forward strand.
CATGGCGAACCGCTTGGCCCAGAAGGTTTCCTCGAGCGGCATCTGCACCGTGCCGTTGTCCGCCAGCGCCTGGTAGATGCGTTCGGCTTCCTCCGGGGTGTCGATATTGAGCGTGATATGGGCGCCCTTGATGGCCTCGTAGGGGGCTGGGCACTGTGGCGTGATGTCGGAGCCCATTAGCCACTGGCCGTCTATCTCCAGTCGAGCATGCATGATCTTGTCGCGGTGTTCCGGTGGCGTCTCCTGGGCGCACTCTTCCGGGGCTTCGGCATAGGAGTGCATTGCCACGATATTGCCGCCGAGACAGCGTGCGTAGAATTGGAAGGCGGTCTTGCAGTTGCCGTTGAAGATGAGATAGGTACTCAGGCGCATGATCTTGTCCTCCGAATGGGTTTCCACACACTAGTCGAGCGGCATCATGCGAGTTCGACACACCGGTGGAATCTTTTAACTAGGGGGCTAACCGTAGGTCGGCCGCTGGGGCCAGCCTGGTGGTGAGTCTTCGAAATCCTCCTGGCGGCCGTATGGGGTTCGGTCGAGAAGCGCATAGGCATCGGTGAGGCTTTCGCAGCCGCGGGCGTAGGTCGAGTAGCTATGGAAGACCTCGTCGCCAAGGCGGAAGAAGACACTCAGGCCGTGGCATTCGCCCGACATGAAGTGCGACTCGTCCGTGCGCTGCGCGAGTTCCGCCTTGCTGCGGTAATTGTATTCGGGCGGGGCAACGCTCTCGTCGAGGGTAACGTGGAAGTCGTAGTTGAAGTCGCTGCTGTGGGACGACACCCAGGGCCAGCGCCAGCCTTGTTGGGCCTTGTAGGCCTCGAGCTTGGCCAGCGGCGCGCGGGAGACGAGTGCGAAGCTGGTATCGCGATCGTGCAGCAGCGAGAGATCGCCCTGGGTGTTCACGAACCCCGTGCAGCCGCTGCAGCCCTTGTCCCACTCCGGGTCGAACATGAAGTGATAGACGATGAGCTGGCGACGCCCCTCGAACAGGTCGAGCAGGCGAGTCTTGCCGTCTGGGCCGTCGAAGACATAGTCCTTGTCGAGCTTCACCATCGGCAGCCGGCGACGCTCGGCGTTCAACGCATCCATCTGGCGAGTCAGGGTCTTCTCTTTCGCCAGCAACCGCTTGCGCGCTTCCAGCCAGGCGTCGCGGGGAACGATTTCCGGATGTGCAATCTCGTTGTGTGCCATGACGCTATCTCCTGTTGTCATCGTTTCAGGAGATAGTCGTTCGGGCGGTCTCGGAATCGACAGTGACGTGGCTCGCCCACCCTATCTTGCCGGTTCGTATTCGTCGTGGCGTTTCACCCAGTCCATCAGGTTGTGATGGGGGCCCGTTTCGTTACGACCCTTCGGCGTCATGTCGAGCAGCATGTAGGTGCTGTCGATGAGTTCGTCGCCACGGCCGTAGGTCGAATAGGTATGGAAGACATCGCCGTTGGCGTCCCGGTAGAACACACTGAGACCGGATAGATCCTCGATCGAGACGTCGGTCGTTGTGTAGTTGTACTCGACCGCGCCCTTGGCGATTTCCTCGGGCCTGAACGAAACATGGAAGTCGTAGTTGAAGTCGCTGTCGTGTGAGGAGACCCATTTCACACGCCAGCCCATGCGCTGCCGGTAGGCCTCGATCTCGGCGAGCGGGGCCCGCGAGACCCGTGCCAGGCTCACGTCATGGTGCTCGAGATGCACCAATGCGCCTTCGATGTGATCGGCCGAGAAGGAACAGCCGACGCAGCCCGCGTCCCAGCCAGGCCCAAACATGAAGTGGTGGACGATCAACTGGCTGCGACCCTCGAACAGCTCGGCGAGCGTCTTGCGGCCTTCGAGCGTGTCGAAGACGTATTCCTTCTCGACCTTCACCCATGGCAGGGCGCGGCGCTTGGCATTCAGGTCGTCGCGCAGGCGGGTGAGTTCCTTTTCCCTTGCCAGTAGCTCCTTGCGGGCGGCGAGCCATTCGTCACGGGAAACGACGGGTTGGGATATTTCATCGTGCGCTGACATAAGGAGTTCTCCTGTTGCTGTCGTTGCACGAAATAGTCGTCTTGGAAGGTCCGGATTCGACAATCAATCGGTCGGACTCATCCATCATTTGCCAGGCGCATAATGTCTTCCCCACAGGCGCGGCGTTATGACCTCGCGCCTGCTAGAATCGAATTTCTGAACTAGGAGAAGGGTGCCATGGAGCTGTACACGCTGTTGTTGTTCATTCCCGCCTGCTTCGCGCTGAACATGGCGCCCGGACCCAATAACCTGCTGTCCATGGCGAACGCCAAGCACCACGGCTACCGGACCGCGTGCCTGGCTGGCCTGGGGCGCCTGATGGCTTTCGTGGTGATGATTGGACTGGCGGCCTCCGGCCTCGCCGTGGTGCTCTATGCCTCCGAACGCATCTTCCTCGTCATCAAGGTGCTGGGTGCGCTCTATCTCTTCTGGTTGGCGTTCACACTCTGGAATGCCACAGAGGAAGACAGCGTCGAGGGAGATGGAAAGCATCGCGATGCCCAGTTGCTCCAGTTGGCTAGACAGGAGTTTCTGGTCGCCGCTGGAAATCCGAAGGCGATTTTGATCTTCACTGCCTTCCTGCCACAGTTCGTCGATCCGGCAGGCAACGTCACCGTGCAGTTCGCCATGCTGGGGGCCCTCTTTCTGGCTTTGGAATGGATTGCCATCGCCGGCTATGCCTTTGTCGGCCTGAACCTGCGCCAGTGGTTTTCGCGGCCGGGGCGCAAGCGGGTGTTCAACCGGGCTTGCGCAGGTCTGCTGACCGCCGCCGGGGTGGGGATGCTGAGCTCTCGCCAGGGGTGAGGAGAGCCCCGGAAGTGATGCGCTATTCGGTCGGAGGCGCAAGGTCAGGGGTGTCGAATAGCAGCAGAATGGGCCGCCAGGGCATGCCATAACAGAACTGACACCGTTGTTCGCTCACCATGACCGGACAGCGGCGACCATCCCCAAGAGGAGCTCCTTCATGTCCATCGAACTCTGGTTCGCTTTCGTTGCCGCATCGAGTGTGATGCTGATAATCCCGGGACCGACGATTTTCACCGTCATCAGCTATTCCCTGTCCTCGGGACGACGTGCCAGCTTGCCCTTGATCATTGCCGTCACGCTGGGCGACTCCACCGCACTGGGGATGTCGCTGCTCGGTCTCGGCGCGATGCTGGCGACATCGGCCTTCTGGTTCACTGTGGTCAAATGGATCGGTGGCTTGTACCTGCTGTACCTGGGCATCAAGCTGCTGCGTGCGGGTGTGGCCCCGGCCGTTCTCGCTTCTCCGTCGGGGCCGGCATCACACTGGAAGCTCTTCGCCAACACTTACCTCGTCACGGCCCTCAATCCCAAGGGCATCGTGTTCTTCATGGCTTTTCTGCCCCAGTTCATCAATCCTCATGCTGCAGCGGCTCCACAGCTTTGGGGATTGGCCGTGACCTTTGTCATGTTGGCGACACTGAACGCCACACTGTACGCGTTGTTTGCAGCCTCTGCCCGTAAGGCGCTGTCATCACCACGCGCCCAGCGTGGTTTCAGTCTTGCCAGTGGGTCGCTGCTTTCGGCAGCCGGAGTATGGACACTGATGGCCAGACGCTCGGCATGAAGTAAAGCGCCGGCTCTCAAGGAGGGTTCCCATGGTGCCGATGAGTGATCTGCTGTTATTTTCTGTGGCGGCCTTGATCGTGGTGCTGACACCGGGGCCGAACATGATCTATCTGATTTCCCGCTCGATCTGCCAAGGTCGCAAGGCGGGAGTGATTTCACTGTTCGGCGTGCTGGCCGGCTTCCTCGTGCATATGCTGGCTGCCGCCATTGGCCTCACCGCTCTATTCCTGGCCATCCCCCTGGCCTACGAGGTGCTCAAATGGGCCGGCGCCCTGTATCTCCTCTACCTGGCCTGGCAAGCCGTCAAGCCGGGTGCCCGTTCGCCCTTCGAGGCGCGCCAGCTCGAGGAGGATCGTCCCATGAAGCTGTTTCTCATGGGGTTCCTGACCAACCTGCTCAACCCGAAGATCGCGGTTTTCTACCTGTCCATCTTTCCGCAGTTCGTCTCCCCCGAGCACGGCGCCGTCTTCCTGCAGAGCCTGGTGCTCGGCTTCACTCAGATCGGCGTGAGTTTCACGGTCAATCTGGCGATCGCGCTGTCGGCAGCAGGTATGGCCAGCTGGTTCCAGCGCAACCCGGCATGGCTTGCCGTGCAGCGCTATGTGATGGCCTCCGTGCTGGCCGGAATGGCGGCCAAGCTGGCGACGGAGCAACGGCAAGGTGTCTGACAAGCTTGGAAATTCCAACGGCCTCGCTCCTGCCGTGAGCACGTGCTGTGTCATGTGCCGACACGTACCACGACCTTGCCGAAGGGGCCCTGATCGAGGCGATCGAAGGCGGCCGGCAGGTCGGTGAACTGGTGCAGCGAATTCCCGCAGCGATGGCCTTCTGATGCGTCGAGTCTATGCCGGCTACAGCGTAGCGATCGCGTTGTAGCCTTCACCGAGGAACTGCACAAAACAGAAGCCATGGCCGAAGGGGTCGGCCATCAGCGCCAGCTTGCCCCATTCGTGCGTCGCGATCGGACGCTCCAGTGCCGCACCGGCGTTCACGGCCTTGTCGACGGCTGTCTCGATGTCGTCGACCACAAAGTCCAGATGCACCGGTGTCCAATGGCGGCCGTAATGGCGGTGCTGTTCGCCGGTATCGAAGGCGGGGGACTCGGCGGCCTTCGCCAGCAGGTAGAGCGGCGCCGGACCGCCGAGCATTTCCACCGCCTCATCGCCGAGGCGACGACCGACCTGCAGCCCGAAGGCGGCAGCGTAAAAGTCGATCGCACGCTCTAGATCGTCCACATCAAGATTGACGAGAAACTCCATGGTCGGGCTCCTGTGCCGTGATCGAGATGCCCGGGACGCCGGGAGATGCCTCGAAGCATCTCCCGGAGAAGATTGTGCCATGCCTTCGAGCTTGACGGCCTGTTCATCCAGCACAGGCACATCCTCGATCCGTGCGCGGCATTGATTGCCAGGATAGCCGAAGATCATGCGGATACGAGGTCCGACCTGCTTGGTGTGGGCGATGCGCTCGTCGGCTCCTGCCCGGCTTGCGCGATTACCTGCTCAGCATCGAGGGGTCACCGACTTATTCAACATGATCGATGGCACCCAACCCACAACGGTGCCATCCTGATAGACATACCGTCGATTGCCGACCATGAAGGCATCCTATGTCGGTACCAGCCATCATGCGCCTTTCAGCTCCCTTGCTCAGCGGACTCCTGCTGTTCTGCTGGTTGGATGTCGCTGCCGGGCGTGAGCTTGCCGCCGATATCGACGACATGGTCGAAGTCGAGGTCGCGACCGTCGCCATTGCGGGACCCGCCGGTCCGCCCGTCGTGCTGCTGCGGCGGCCGGGGGCGCAAGAAGTGATCCCGATTTTCATCGGTCCCATCGAAGCCGGTGCCATCCTGCGTGGCCTGCGTGGTGACCAGCCTCGTCGACCCATGACGCATGAGCTTCTCAGCGATGTGCTCGACGGTGTCGAAGTGCGCCTGGAGCGGATCTACGTCGATGCCATCGTCGACAATATTTTCCTGGGCATGCTCGAGTTGCGAGTGGAAGGGCGAGACAACCCGGTTCGCATCGATAGCCGGCCAAGTGACGCGATCGCGCTGGCCCTGTTCTCCGGTGCTACCATCCACGTTGCGCCGCAGGTGCTCGATGCCGCGCGACGGATCGAATACGAAGGGCTGGATGAACAAGTCGTCACTGCCCTTGGGGTGACCGTCATCTCTGTCACGGACGATCTTCGCGATGCACTCGAGTTGCCGGACCGGGACGGTGTGTTGGTCAGTGGCGTAAGTGGACCGGCCGAACAGGCGGGAATGGAACCCGGTGCACTGTTGCTCGAGGTAAATGACCAGACGCCGGAAACCCCGATGAAATTTCTCGAGCTCGTACGCCGTACGCCCTCGGATAAGGAGGCACGCCTCCGCTATTGGCAGGCTGGCGAGGTCCACGAGCTCGACCTGTCGACCGATATCCCGACACCCCGCCCACGTGCTGAGCAGGAGGAACCGGGTATCGAGATGTGAGGCGAATGCCCCCGGTCATTGGGAAAATCGAGAACAGATCGTTTTCCATGCCCTTGACCTCAAGCTTGCTTTAGGTCTTATAACTGGACGCATCTTCCAACCGCAAGCGAAGGGGATGTGACAGATGCATGGAAACATCAGGATCGCGGTGATCTACGGTAGCGTGCGCGAAGGACGCTTCTGCGACACCGTCGCGGGATGGGTCGTGGCACAGGTCCACGCCAGAACCGAGTTCGCCCTGGATATCATCGACCCTGCGGCGCGGCGTGACGTCGCTGACGACGGTGTCGAGGGGCTGACGCTCCGGCAACGCATTGGAGCGGCCGACGCCTTCATCGTGGTAACCCCCGAGTACAATCATTCCTATCCGGCAGCACTCAAGGCACTCATCGATACCGTCAACGCGGAGTGGCACGCCAAGCCTGTGGCGTTCGTCTCCTATGGAGGGGCTTCCGGTGGCCTCAGGGCGGTGGAACACCTGCGGACGGTATTCGCCGAATTGCACGCCGTCGGCATTCGCGACAGCGTGAGCTTTCCCAATGCCTGGGAGCAGTTCGATGCGGAAGGGGGCCTCATGCATCCGGCCCGCGCGGAACGGGGGATGGCAACCATGCTGTCGCGCCTGGGCTGGTGGGCACACGCGCTGCGTGACGCCCGCGCCGTCAGGAGCTATTCGGAGGTGGTGGCATGAGCGGGGCCGAGCGTGTGTCGAGCCAGATGACAGGGCCCCGGACGCTGGTCGACCTCGACGCCTATTGTGCCCGCATCGGCTATCGCGGGCCGCTGACGCCGACGATCGCGACCCTGCGCGCCTTGCAGGAGCGGCATCCGGCAGCCATCGTGTTCGAGAACCTCGACGTCCTGCTGGACCGCGGCGTCGATATCTCGCCGGCTGCGGTCGATGCCAAACTGATCGCGGGACGCCGAGGCGGCTACTGCTTCGAGCACAACAGCCTGTTCAAGCGGGTGTTGACGGCCATTGGCTTCCAGGTGGAGGGCCTGGTCGCGCGCGTCCGCTGGATGGCGCCGGCGGGCGCTCCACCACAGCCGCGCACGCACATGGCGCTGCGGGTCTCGGTCGATGGCCAGCCCTGGCTGGCCGATGTGGGCTTCGGCGGCTGCGTGCCGACGGCGCCACTGCGCATGGACACCGGCGACCCGCAACCGACTGGCCACGAGACGTATCGCATCCTGCCCTTCGGCGACGGATGGCTGGTCCAGGCGCGCCTCGGCGAGGAGTGGCAATCACTCTACGAGCTGTCGCCGGAACTGCAGCTCGAGGTGGATTACGAGTTGCCGAACTGGTTCACGGCGACCCATCCCACCTCGCACTTCCGGCATAACCTGAGCGTCGCGCGCACGACGCCGGAGGCGCGTTACGCCCTCGCGGACCGACGGCTGACCATACGCACGCCCGAAGGCGAGGCGGAACGGCGGATGCTGAGCGCCGACGAGATCGAGCGGTCGCTGAGCGAGACGTTCGGCTTGGCCGTGGAGCCCGCCTGGCGACCGGTTATCGAGCGGGCCGCCAGCGTTGGTTCATGAGCCGGCTCCGGAGTGGTCGCTTTTCTATCTCATGAATAGGCAATAACTCGTTTGTCGGTTTATCAGAAAACGTCGAGGATAGCGACGACAGCCGCGCCACTTTTCATGCCGGAGTCGCCGTCAGCGCCAGGCGTGGGGAAATAGGGAGGGAATCATGGCCAACGACACAGTGACTAGTGCGGGAGCGCCGGTGGCATCCGGCACCTTGTATCGCCTCGCCGCCTTCGCCGACCGCCCGGAGGGGGGCAATCCTGCAGGCGTGTGGATTGGGGAAACGTTGCCGCCTGTCGAGCAGATGCAGCGTATCGCGGCGGATGTGGGGTTCTCGGAAACGGCCTTCGTGGCGCCGGCCAGCGGGAGCGAGCGCCGCGTACGCTATTACAGTCCCGAGGCGGAGGTTTCGTTCTGCGGTCACGCCACCATCGCCACCGGTGTGGTGCTGGGTGAGAGCGAGGGAGACGCGACCTATCGCCTGGCGACCGCCGTGGGCGAGGTGCCGGTAGCCGTGCGTACACACGATGGCGTGCGCGAGGCCTCGCTCACCTCGGTGGCCCCTACCCATGTGCCGGCGTCGGAGGCGTTGGTCGGCGAGGCGCTCGCTGCCCTGGGCTGGGAGGCCAGCGATCTGGATGACACCCTGCCACCCGCCAGGGCCTATGCCGGTGCCTGGCATCTGGTGCTAGCCGCCGGCGAGGCGCGCCGGCTGGCCACGCTGACGTATGACTTCGACGGGCTCAAGGCCATGATGCTGCGCGAAGGACTCACCACCTTGCAGCTGGTGTGGCGCGAGCGGCCGGACGTGTTTCATTCACGGAATCCCTTCCCCGTCGGCGGCGTCGTGGAGGACCCCGCCACGGGGGCGGCCGCCGCTGCGCTGGGTGGGTATCTGCGCGATGCCGGGGTCGTAACGCCGCCCGCCACCCTGCTGATCCGCCAGGGCGAAGCGATGGGGCGCCCCAGCCGGCTGACGGTGGAGATCCCCGAGACCGGCGGCATCATCGTGACGGGCACGGCGGTCTTCCTGGCATGAGCGGGGATGCGAAGGGGATCGATTAGGCTTTCAGCGTTCTCTCCGGTGCGCCTTCGCGCTGTTTCTCCTGCCATGTCGCGACCGTGAACACCGGCGCCTCGGACGGCGCCAACGGTTCCCGGCCCAGGATATGGTCGGCGCCCTTTTCGCCGATCATGATGGTCGGGGCGTTGATGTTGCCGTTGGTGACGCTGGGCATGATCGACGAGTCGACCACGCGCAGGTTGTCGATGCCGTGCACCCGGCACTCGGGATCGACCACCGCCATGGAATCGGTGCCCATGCGGCAGGAACCGCAGGGGTGGTAGGCGGTCTCGGCCGTTTCGGCCACCCAGGCATCGATCTCGTCGTCGCTCTGGACGCCCTGGCCGGGGGAGAGCTCCTCGCCGCGGTAGGGGTCGAAGGCCGGCTGGGCGAAGATCTCGCGGGTCAGGTGCAGGCCGTTGCGGTAGGCCTGCTTGTCTTCCTCCTCGTGCAGATAGTTGAAGAGGATTTCCGGCGCCGCGGCCGGGTCGCGGGAGGTCAGGCGTACCCAGCCGCGGCTCTTGGGCTTGTTGGCGCCGAGGTGCACCTGGAAGCCGTGGCCTTCGGCGGCGCTGGAGCCGTCGTAGGCGATGGCGCCGGCCAGGAAGTGATACTGCAGGTCGGGGTACTGGAGCCCGGCGCGGCTGCGGATATAGCCGTTGGATTCGAAGTGGTTGCTGGCGCCCAGGCCGCTCTTGAAGAAGAACCAGCGGGCGCCGATCCACAACTGTGCCAAGGGGTTGAGCCAGCCGTTGAGGGTGATCTTCTGGGTGCAGGTCTGCTGGACCCAGACCTCCAGATGGTCGTGAAGGTTGTGACCCACACCGGGCAGGTCGTGGATCACCTCGATGCCCTGTTCCTTGAGGTGCTCGGCGGGGCCGATGCCGGAGAGCATCAACAGCTTGGGCGAGTTGAAGGCGCTGGCGGCGAGGATGACTTCGCGTTTGGCGTGCACGCGTACGGTCTTGCCGTGCTGACGATATTCGACGCCCACCGCCCGTTTGCCGTCCAGCAGCACACGGGTGGTGAGGGCATGCATCTCGAGCCTGAGATTGGCGCGCTTCAGCGCCGGCTTGAGATAGGCATTGGCGGTGGAGCAGCGCACGCCGTCGCGCACGGTCATGTCCATGCGACAGAAGCCTTCCTGGCGATAGCCGTTGTAGTCCTCGCTTTCGCCGTAGCCCGCCTGGCGCCCCGCCTTGATGAACGCGCGATAGAGCGGGTTCTGCATGTTGTTGCCGTTGCATACCCCCAGCGGGCCGCCGGTGGCCCGGTAGTCGTCGGCGCCATAGAGACAGTCCTCGGCGCGCTTGAAGTAGGGCAATACCTCGGCATAGCTCCAGCCCTTGGCGCCGAGTTCGACCCACTCGTCGAAGTCCCCGGCACAGCCGCGCACATAGGCCATGCCGTTGATCGACGATGAGCCGCCGATCACCTTGCCCCGCGCCTGGTGGATGCGTCGTCCGCCCAGGCCCGGCTCCGGCTCGGTGTACAACCCCCAATCGAAGCGCGGCTTGTTGAGAGGAATGGAAAAGGCGGTAGGCATCTGGATGTAGAGGGAGTTGTCCTTGCCGCCGAATTCCAGTACCAGTACCTGGTGGTTGCCGTCGGCGCTCAGGCGGTCGGCCAGTACCGAACCGGCCGAGCCGGCACCGACGATGACGTAATCGACGGCCTGGTCGAAGGCTTGGTCGCTCATCGCATCCTCCTTGGCTCGGTAGCCCTAGCGCCCTGCCGTGGTGGGATCGTCCGGCATGATCGCTTCGCCGCCGGGCGATTCCCGCTGGCTGTGCAGGAAGAACAGGTGCCGCTCGTACTGGTCGAGGATATCGGCAATCAGCTGTTCCTGGGTGTAGCCGTAGACGTCATAGCCCTGGCCACCCTCGCCGATGTGCACCTGCAGGCGGTAGTAATGGGTGCCGGCGTGCGTGTCGCGAATGGAGAACGCGGGCATGGCACTCCGGTGGGGCCATATCTGGTAGGTGAAGTCCGGCTCGCCGCCCAGGCTCACGTTCAGGGCCAGGTGCTCGTTCCTGCCACTGCCCTCGACGATTTCCACGGGGAAGCCCTGCTCGCTCAGCACCTCGCGGATCTCCTCCATGGCCGGCTTGCCCACCTCGCTCAGGAAGCGGCTGACCTGTTCATGATTGGGGCAACTGACGGCCCGGGCCAGGCGCTGGCGCCAGTTGCGGGCGGCGCCTTCGCCTGGGCTGGTGCGACCCGACAGATGGCCGGCCATGCTGCCGCGGAGGCTGTCCTCCTTGAGGCCTTCCACCTTCAGCGCCTTGAACAGGCCCAGCATCATCAGGAACAGCACCAGGGCGAAGGGCAGGCCCATGATCACCACGGCACTCTGCAGGGCGCTGAGACCACCGGCCATCAGCAGGGCCAGGGTCAGTATGCCGATGATCGCGGCCCACAGGATGCGCATCCAGGCCGGTGCGTCGTGGTTGGGGTCGCTGAGCACCGAGGTCAGGTTGGAGAGCACCAGCGAGCCGGAGTCGCCCGAGGTGACGAAGAACACGATGGCGAGGATGGTCGTCACCACCGTGGTCAGCCCCACCCAGGGATAGCTCTGCAGGAACAGGTAGATGGCGGACCCGGGATTGTTCATGGCCTGTTGGCCGAAGTCGGCGACGCCGGCGTCGTTCATCACCAGATCGATGGCGCTGTTCCCCATGATCGACATCCACGCCATCATGAAGGACAGTGGCAGGATTAGGGTGCCGGCGACGAACTGGCGGATGGTGCGGCCCCGGGAGATACGCGCCAGGAACAGGCCCACGAAGGGGCCCCAGGCGATCCACCAGGCCCAGAAGAACACCGTCCACGCATTGAGCCAATCGGTAGGCGGGTCGAAGGCGTAGGTATTGAATGACAGGCTGGCGAAGTGCGCCAGGTAGTCGCCCACGTTCATCACCAGGGCATTGAGCAGGAACAGGGTCTTGCCGCTGAACAGCACGAACAGCATCAACAACAAGGCCAGTAGCATGTTGAACTCGGACAGCCGGCGAATGCCCTTGTCGACCCCGGTCACCGCGGAGATGGCGGAAAAGACCACGATCAGGATCGCCAGCGCCGCCTGGGTAGCGGTGCTCTCCGGGATGTCGAACATGTAGTTGAGGCCGAAGTTGAGCTGGATGATACCGATGCCGAGGCTGGTGGCGATGCCGAAGACCGTGCCCAGCACGGCGGCGATATCGACGCCGTGGCCGATGGTGCCGTGGATGCGATGGCCGAAGAGCGGGTAGAGGGCGGAGCGGATGGTCAGTGGCAGGCCGTGACGGTAGCTGAAGAAGGCCAGCGACATACCCACCAGGGTGTAGATCCCCCAACCGGACAGGCCCCAGTGCAGGAAGGTCAACTCCATGGCATGGCGGGCGGCTTCGGGGGTGCCGGCCATGCCTGTCGGCGGGGCCAGGAACTGGGTGATCGGTTCGGCGATACAGAAGAACAGCAGGTCGATGCCGATGCCGGCGGAAAACAGCATGGCGGCCCAGGTGATCACATTGAAGTCGGGTGTGGAGTGGGCCGGGCCCAGCCTGAGACTGCCGTAGCGGGATAGGCCGATGCAGATGACGAAGACCAGGTAGAGCACCACGGCCACGAAATAGAACCAGCCGAAGCTGTCCGAGATCCAGGCCAGGACGGTGTTGATCACCGTGCTGGCCGGTTCCGTGAAGACCATGGTCCACAACGCGAAGGCCACGATCCCGATCGCCGAACCGTAGAAGACCACCGGATTGATGCGGTCGCGCTTCGGCTCCGGCGGCTGCTGCGAGGTAACGGATTCGTTCGCCATATCCCCTCCTTCTGGAATGGATCGGTGCCGGCGAGGTCACGTGGAAACACATGACTCACCGTGTCGGTCCGCCCGCTGCCCGGACCACTGATACCGATACTGCGCATCCTGTCGTTACCGCACGCCACCTGGGAACAGTGGCGCTTGTCTTTGTGGTATAGAGGGGCAAGCGTGGGCCTGTCCAGTATTGGGTGGGGATCGGCGACCATCGGGTGTTTCCGGTAAAGCGTAATGAGCCAATAAAAAGGGCCTGCCGGATCCGAACAGTGGCAGGCCCCTGAGGATGGTGAAAGCCTGGCTAGGTCGTTGCTGCGGGCAACTGGGCCGCTTCCCAATCCGCCTTGCCACCCTGGTAGACGGCGACGTTGGTATAGCCCATCGCGGTAAGCTGGTTGGCTACCATATGCGAGTTCTGGCAAGTCTCGCTGGCACAGTACACCACGATCTCGGCATTCTTGTCCGGCAGCAACTCAGGCGCGCGCTGCTTCACCTCGTCGTGGTTGATGTTGACGGCGTTGGGCAGGTGCCACTGTCGGAAATACTTCTCCGGCAGAGCTTCCACCAATGTCGGCCGTTCAGGGCCATCGAGCCGCGCGGTAAGGGCTTCACGATCGATCGTTTTCATGGTTCATGCTCCAAGTGCTGTGAATCCGTTGCTTCGGCAACGTGACAATCAGCGTAGGATTTGCGTGTTGGCAATGAAATCAGCAAGATTTGCAAAGCTTTATTGCAAAGGTGCAAGACATGCGTTTCGACTGGGACGATCTGCGTCTCTTCCTGGCGATTGCTCGCGCCGGCACGCTGGCTGGCGCGGCACGCGCGCTTGGTGTCAACCACTCGACCGTGTTTCGCCGGCTCAATGCCATGGAGGCCGGTCTGGAGGTACGGTTGTTCGAGCGACTGCCGGAAGGCTATGTGCCGACATCGGCGGGTGAGGCCCTATGGCGACGCGCAGAGCGTGTGGAGGAAGAGGCCCAGGCGATCGAGCGGGAACTGAGCGGTCGAGACGTGCGATTGTCGGGCCGGGTACGGCTCACCACTACCGACACCCTGGCCAATGGCTTCCTCGCGCCGCTGTTCCGGGGCTTCTGCGAGCGTTATCCGGGCATCGAGCTGGAGTTGCTGATCGTCAGCGCCTTTCTGGATCTCGCTCGCCGCGAGGCGGATGTCGCCATTCGCCCCACGGAGGCGCCACCGGAGACGCTGATCGGACGCAAGCTGGGCGCCATCCGCTGGGGGCTCTATGGCGCCCGCGACTACCTGCGGCAACGGCCCTCTCTCACGGATCCCGGCGAGCCAGGAGCCCATCGCTTTATCGGCGGCAACGAGCAGATCGGCCACCTCACCAGCAGCCGATGGCTGAACGAGCGGGTGCCGGCGGAGGCATTCGCGTTACGGACCAATAGCGTCGTGGCGGCCATGGGAGCCGCCCGCGCGGGCACCGGGCTTGCGGTATTGCCGCATTATATGGCTCGTCAGGAACCCGAGCTGGAGTGCGTGCTGGCGATCGGCCCGGAGGTGGCGACCGATCTGTGGCTGCTGGTGCACCCGGATCTGCGCCACAGTGCCCGTATCCGTGCCTTCATGGCCTATGCGGTCGAGGCGGTAAGGCAGCGTCAGGCCGAGTTGGCAGGAGAAGACGAGTTGGGAGGAGAAGAATAGTGCCATGACCGCATAAGGCGTCGGGCCCGCCCGGGGACGGGCCCGACACCGGATCATGCCGTTTTGGCCAGCGCTGCTGGAGCGATATTCTGATTCACGCGGAACAGGTTCTCGGGGTCGAATTGCTGCTTGATCTGTTGAAGTCTGGCGTAGTTCTGGGCATAGGCGCTGTCGACGCGGTTGTCTTCGTCCTCGGTCAGGAAATTGACGTAGCCGCCACCGGTGGCGAACGGCGCGGTATCGCGGAATACGTTGCGCGCCCAGTCCCGCACCTTGTCGTCGTCGGCGGCGGCTTGCCAGCGGCCGTGAACGTTCATCACGAAGTTGGCATCGCGCCCCGCGTAGGCCGTATCTTCTATCGCCATTTCACCGGCCGCACCGCCGAGCTGGGCGATGAAGACCTCGCATTCCGGGCTGGGTAGTTGCGCTGCGCCGCGTATCACCTCGTCGATCAAGTCGTCCGTGATCTCGTTGAAGTTGTGCGATTTCCAGTAGTTTCTCGCCCCGGCGGTGAGCAGGGGGTCGAAAGCGGTCTGGAAGCCGGCATAGGGTTGCGCCCCGAGCATGCTGCCGACCGGTTCGCCGAACTCGAGCACCTTGGCTGCCAGCCGTTCGCCCTCTTCGAGGTCGCCGTTATGGACCAGTGCGAATACCACCACCTCCTTGCCATGGATCGACTCAGGCAGGAAGGGCAACGGCGGCGCCTGGCGCAGCACCGTCCAGACGCTGAGTTCGCGTGGCGCGCCGGCGTTGAAATCGCGCCAGGCCTGCAATACTTGCTGGGCCTGAGCATAAGGATAAACGACCAGGCCGGCATACACCTGAGGGCCGACCGGGTGGAGCTGGAACTCGAAGGAGGTCACCACACCGAAGTTGCCACCACCACCGCGGATGGCCCAGAACAGCTCGGGCTCCTGGGTCGCCGAGACGACGTGCAGTGTCCCGTCGGCGGTCACGATATCGGCGGAGACGAGGTTGTCGACGGTCAGGCCATACTTGCGCGTCAGCCAGCCGAAGCCGCCGCCCAGGCACAGCCCGGCCACTCCGGTGGTGGAATTGATGCCCAACGGCGTGGCCAGCCCAAAGGCCTGGGTTTCGTGGTCGACATCGCCCAGTAGCGCGCCCGCACCGACGCGTGCGGTCCGCTTTTCCGAGTCGACGCGCACGCTGCGCATCTGTGACAGGTCGATCATCAGGGCGCCGTCGGCGACGGCGTTGCCGGCGATATGATGGCCACCGCCGCGAACACTCACCAGCATGCGATGAGTGCGTGCGAAGTCGACCGCATGGAGTACGTCGCGAGTGCCGAGACAGCGGGCGATCAAGGCGGGATGGCGATCGACCATGCCGTTCCAGACGCTGCGTGTCTCATCATAGGCCGCATCGGCGGCGGTAAGTACTCCGCCGCGAATACCGTGGGACAAGGTATCGACTTCGTCGGGCGAGAGCGAGGCCGAGGTGCCGTCGAGGGTCTGATAGGTCAAGTGTTGCATTGTTGTTGTCTCCTTGTGGATGTGCCCTGCACCGGCGGCGCCGTGAGAGGGTGTTGTCACGAGTTGAAGTATGTGCACTCGGGATCGCTTTCGACTGACCCGAACTCCATCGGACTTGACCGGGAATCCGGTTTGTCGTGGCAGCGGGTGGGATCGTCCGCAATACTTGTTCAGGTCGGTGTGTGTATCCCCCTTACCGTTCCCCACGAGGTGGACATGAGTCAGGACACCTTGTCTCAGGTATTGCGTAGTATTCGCTTGCGGGGGGCGGTGTTCTATCACGTCGAGGGCAATGCCCGCTGGGTGAGCGAGGCGCCGCCGGCGGCCGAGATCGCTGAGTTGATCATGCCGGGGGTCGAGCACGTGATGGCTTATCACGTGCTTACCCATGGCTCGTGTTGGGCGACGGTGGTCGGCGAAACGCCGGTATCGTTGCAGGAAGGGGATGTCGTGGTGTTTCCGCGTGGCGATCCCCATGTGATGTCGAGTGAGCCGGGCATGCGCGGCTCGGTGGACCTGCACCCCTACGGGCTACCGCGACCGGAGCAACTGCCGTTCTTTGCCAGCCGGCAGGGGGAGTCGCTGTCGATGGCGCGCCTGGACCGCGACAGCGAGCAGCACAGTGCGACCCTGGTGTGCGGTTTCTTCGGCTGCGATGCGCACCCGTTCAACCCGTTGCTCGACAGCCTGCCGCACCTGCTCCATGTGCGCGCCAGACACGGCGACGATGATGACTGGATCGCCCACTTCATCCGTTTCGCGCTTTCCGAGTCGAATCTCAAACGCCCGGGAGGGGAGGCCCTGCTCGAGCGGTTGAGCGAGGCGATGTTCGTCGAGTTGGTGCGTCGTTACCTCGACGACCTGCCGGAAGGGCAGCCGAACTGGCTGGCGGGGTTGCACGATCGTTACGTGGGACGTGCGCTGGCGCTGTTGCACCAGCGGCCTGGCGACGCATGGACGATCGACAAGCTCGCCGATCGCATCGGCCTGTCGCGCTCGGCCCTGCATGAGCGCTTCGCCCGCTTTACCGGCCATGCGCCGATGCACTACCTGGCCAAGTGGCGCATGCAGGTCGCCGCTGGGCTGCTGCGCCAGTCGAGCGCCCCTGTCGCCTCGATTGCGCTCGAGGTCGGTTATGAGTCGGAAGCCGCGTTCAGCCGCGCCTTCCGGCGCGAAACCTGCTTGCCCCCGGCCACCTGGCGGCGTGAGCAGGCACGCCTTGCCGAGGACACGCGATAGTCATTTCCACTCCCGCCACGGACACGATGTCGATTTTCGGTGTCGTCGCACGACTATCCGTTGAGTACGTTCGTTTCACCACGCTCGGGAGTGCCCCATGAGATACCTGTGCCTTATCTATAACGAAGAAAGGATCCTCGACACCATGCCAGACCATGAGATCGAGGCTGTTGCCAACGAATGCCTGGCACACTGCGAAACCCTGAAGGAAAGTGGCCATCTGATCACCAGTGCCCGTCTTGGCTCCGTGCAGACCGCCACCACGGTACGGGCGAGGAATGGTCGGCCTCTCGTCACCGACGGGCCGTTCGCCGAGACCAAGGAGCAGCTGGGTGGGTTCTACCTGATCGAGGCTCGCGATCTGAACGAGGCCATCCGCATCGCTTCGAACCTCCCGCCGGGGCGCCTGGGATGCGTCGAGGTGCGGCCGATCAGTGATCAGTATCCCCAGCAACTCAGCGACGCAGTTGCCGACCTCTGACCGAAATGGAGCGCTCAATGAAGTATCTATGCCTGGCCTATGAGGAGGAAAGAAAGCTCAACGATCTGTCGCAGAGCGAGTGGGAAGCACTTCGGAAGGAGACTCTGGACTACGTCGATGCGTTACGCAAAAGCGGACACCTGATCATGACCCAGGCCCTTCAGAGTGCGACGCGCGCCACGACCCTACGGGTTCGAAACGGCAAGTTGTCGGCAACCGACGGCCCTTTCGCCGAAACCAAGGAGCAGATCGGCGGCTTCTTCCTGATCGAGGCCGAGGGTTTCGACGAAGCCGCACGGATCGCAGCGGAGTGGCCTTCGGCACGCATCGGCAGCATCGAGGTGCGGCCAATCGAGGAGGAACTCTCGCACGACCGACGCTACCGCTAGGTACTCGTCCCTTCGCAAGTCTTGGCTTTTCGCTGACTTGATCTGAATCAGGCAGGCGTGCCTGGCGTCTTCCATAATGCAGTCATGCAAAGGAGGATGGCCATGGTGGAACCCCTGAGGGTCGAGCAGGTATACCGGGAATGCCCGATCGAGGATTTCAGTTTTGATGTCACCAGCGAGCTGGAATCGTTCGATCTGCTCAGTGGACACACGCGAGCGGCGGCTGCCCTGGATTTCGGCACGACAATTCGCAGCGATGGCTTCAACCTCTATGTGCTGGGGCAGCCGGGCCATGGCAAGCACAGCCTGGTGGGGCGATTCCTGGCCGAGCGGGCGGAGCAGGCGCCGGCACCGCCGGACTGGTGCTACCTGCATAACTTCGACGACCCGGCGGCGCCGCGTCACCTGTCGCTGCCGCCGGGCATTGGCCGACAACTGCGCACCGACATCGACCAACTGGTGGAGGAGCTGCGTGGTGCCATTCCCGCGGTATTCGAGAGCGAGGAGTACCAGAATCGCCTCCATGAGCTGAAACAGGCCATGGGCGAACGCCAGCGCGATGCCATCGAGAGGGTGCGGCGCGAGGCCCGCGAGCATGACATCCTGCTGCTGTCCACGCCCAACGGCTTTACCTTCGCGCCGGCCGAAGGCGAGGGCATGATGTCGCCGGAGACTTACGAGAAGTTGCCCAAGGAGGATCGCGAGCGTATCGAGGGCAGCGTAGCCATCCTGCAGCGCAAGCTGCAGCAGGCGATCCGCCAGATGCCACGGCTGACCAAGGACCTGCGCGAACAGATCAACGCCCTGAACGAGGAGATGCTGCAGGCCGCCATCGGCGCGCCGCTGGACGAGCTGGAGCAACGCTATGTCGAGGAGGAGGGCGTTCTGGCCCACCTGAAGGGCATACGCGAGGCTATCCTGTTGCACGTGGATTCCTTCCATGCGAGCAATCCGGAGATTTCACCCGAGGCGGTGTTTAGCCGCTTTCGCATCAATCTGCTGGTCGACAATGCCGAATGCCGGGGCGCCCCACTGATCTACCAGGACTTGCCCACCCACCAGCACCTGGTGGGACGCATCGAGCACCATGTACACAACGGCATGCTGCTGACCGATTTCTCGCTGATCCGCGCCGGTGCGCTGCACCGGGCCAATGGCGGCTACCTGGTCATGGATGCGCGCAGTCTGCTGTTGCAGCCCGGTGCCTGGGAGACTCTCAAGCGGGCACTACGTGCCGGTGAGGTCCGTACCGAATCCCTGGAGCAGGCCTACGGGCTGATCAGTACCGTGAGCCTGGAACCCGAGCCGGTGCCCCTGGACGTGAAGATAGTGCTGCTCGGCGACCGCTTGCTCTACTACCTGTTGAGCGAGCAGGAACCGGAGTTTCTCGAGCTGTTCAAGGTGCAGGCCGATCTGGAGGATGTGCTGCCACGAGATGCCGAGACCCAGACGCTCTACGCGCAGGTGATCGCGACCCTGGTCCGCGAGGCCGCCGTGCGACCGCTGAACCGTTCCGGGGTGGCGGCGCTGATCGAGCGCGCCAGCCGCCTGGCCGATGATCAGCGCAAGCTGACCGCCCACCATCGGTCGCTGGGCGATCTGCTGATGGAAGCCGAGTACTGGGCAGCACAAGACGAGGCCGCGGTGATTGGCCGGCAGCATGTGGAGAAGGCGGTGGAGCAGCAGCTCTGGCGCGCCAGTCGGGTGCGCGAGCGCAGCCACGAGCTGGTCGCCCGCGGTACGGTGATGATCGCCACCGGCGGTGAGACCGTGGGGCAGGTCAATGGCCTGTCGGTGCTGCAAGTGGGGGACTATCGCTTCGGCCAGCCGACCCGGATTACCGCCACTGCGCGCCCCGGTCAGGGGCAGGTGGTCGATATCGAGCGCGAGGCGCGCCTGGGCGGGCGCATCCACTCCAAGGCAGTGATGATCCTGTCGCGCTATCTGGCCAGCCGCTACGCCGGCGAGATGCCATTATCGCTGTCCGCCAGCCTGGCTTTCGAACAGTCCTACGCCGGTATCGAGGGCGATAGCGCCTCGGTAGCCGAGGTCTGTGCCTTGGTGTCGGCGATCGCTGAGGTGCCTTTGAAACAGTCGCTGGCGGTGACCGGCTCCATCAACCAGCATGGCGAAGTACAGGCGGTTGGCGGGGTCAACGAAAAGGTCGAGGGCTTCTTTGAAGTGTGCCGGAATGCCGGAAAACTCGCTGGCCAAGGCGTATTGCTGCCGGCCGCCAATGTGGAGCACCTGATGCTCAAGCGCGAAGTGCGCGAGGCCATGTCTGCGGGGCACTTCTCCATCTACGCCATTTCCCACGTGGACGAGGCGCTCGCATTGCTTACCGGCCTGACGCCGGGTGAGCTCGACGACAAGGGACGCTATCCGCAGGGCAGTCTCAACGCCCGGGTGGTGAAGCGACTGGAAGACTTTCGGCGCGCAGTGAAGCGCAGGGAGCGCGAGGCGAGTGATAAGCTCCAGGGTGGGGCCGAGGACACCAAGACGAATAGCGGCAACGGAGGGGAGGACAACGGCGATGAGGCCTGACCAGCGCAATGCTTCGGGGCATGGCGAAACCGCCGCCGAACGAGACGAGCATGCGCCCTCGACGGCGCGGGTGCTGGCATTGCTTGACGCTTCGCGTCATAGCCTGGCTGCGCTTTCCGCCGCCGTGGACCTGGCTGCCAGCCGCCAGGCCGAATTGGTGGCATTGTTCGTCGAGGACCTGGACCTGTTGCGTTGCGCCGGCTTTCCCTTCTCCTGCGAGGTGGGAGCTCAGTCCGGCATGGCCCGGCCGCTGTCGCTGAGGGGGCTCGAGACCAGCCTGGAGCGCCAGGTGCAACGTATCCATCAGGCCTTGGATGCCGCCGTGGCCGGCCGGGAGCTGCGCCATTCACTGAAGGTCAGTCGCGGCCGCGTGGTGGCCGAGGCCCTGGCACTCGCCGGCGACGACGATGTCTTGGTGATGGGCAAGGCCGGTGCCTCCGGGCAATGGGGGGTGCGTCTGGGCTCCACCAGTCGGGCCTTGATCCTCGAGGCGCCATGTCCGGTACTGATCTGGGACGAGATCCACCCCCTGCAACGCGGTCCGCTGCTGGTGGTCAGCGATCAGCAACATCCCGAACCGCCTGCCCTGGGCTGGCTCGCCGACAGCGGCCTGTTCGATACCCTTGAACGCCTGTCGGTAGCCGATGCGCTGGCCCTCGAACATCGTCTTGCCCACGCTCGCCGTGGTGCCTTGCTGCTTGACCGCACCCAGCTCAAGCATCTGGTCGACGAAGATTCCGAGCTCATCAACCGTATTCCCATTCCCATCGTCGTCGTGCCGTAGGCATGGCATCCGGTGGACCGCCCCAACTTTCCATTGACGATGGGCGCCGGCGTGCTACCTTCAAGGACGGGCTCGCTTGGCGAGCCGTTCCATACCACTGGACCTTGACATGACGACCACTGCACGCACTCGCTTTCCCGTGACCATGGCGGCTGTCGCCGTAGTGCCGGTGCGTGCAACAACCCCTCCCCCTGTTTCATCTGTCGCCCCTCCGGTTTCGTCGGTGGGTGGCGTCGTGGCCGGTGCCTGCCCGCCGTCCACGCGCGTCCCGGGCTGATCGCAGCCCGCCAAGCGGCTCCAGCGTTTTTACCGCGTTCATTATATCGCGAGTCCGATGGCTCGCTGGGGCCTGTGCGTTTCTCGACAGGTGAATCTCGTCATGACATTCCACAAAACCGCATGGACCGGTTACGGTTCGACGGCGCTGTTCGTGCTGCTGTGGGGCAGCGGCGCCATCTTCACCAAATGGGGGCTGGACCATGCCTCCGCCTTTGCCTTCCTGGTGTTGCGCTTCGCCCTGGCGTTCGCCGTACTCATGATCATCGGCCTGTGTCGACGGCGGTGGCTGCCGACACCCGGGACTCGCCGGCGCGTGGCCACCATCGGCCTGCTGCTGATCGGAACCTATTCGATCTGCTATTTCCTGGCACTGGACCATGGCATTACCCCCGGCGTGCTGGCCACCTTGCTGGGGGTTCAACCCATACTGACGCTGGTATTGCTCGAGCGCCGCTTTCCAGCCACCCGGGTGTTAGGGCTCGGCCTCGCCTTGGGAGGCCTGGTACTGGTGGTCTACCAGAGTATCGGACTGGCGCGTTTCTCGGTCGAAGGCATGGGCTTTGCAATGGGGGCTCTGGCGAGCATGACGTGCGGCGCCATTCTGCAGAAGCGCGTGCAACAGGCGCCCGCCGAGATCCTGCCGCTGCAGTACGCGGTCAGTCTGCTGTTGTGTCTGATGTTCGTGACGGGCCAGCCCGTTGTGTTCGAACTCACGCTCGGCTTTCTGATCCCGCTGCTATGGCTGGGGCTGGTCATCTCGGTAGTGGCGCAGTTGCTGCTCTACCGGTTGATCCAGGCCGGCAACCTGGTCAACGTCACCAGCTTGTTCTATCTGGTGCCGGCGGTGACGGCGGCCATGGATTATCTGTTCCTGGGCAATGCCCTCTCCATGCTCAGCCTGTTGGGCATGGCGGGCATCCTGCTGGGATTGGCGCTGGTATTCAGGCAGCCGGAGGAGCGGCAGTGAAGCGCAGGTTGGGAGCAACGTCATTCTCGCAGATAGCGGGAGACGCGCTTCTCCTCGCGGATCAACCCCTGGGGCCGAAACAGCACGATCGCCGCCAGCAACAAGGCCACCAGCAGCCAGCGGAAGTAGGCCGCGCGTCGCGGCAGATCGTCGGCGATCAGCGCGAGCAGCGGCTCGATGGCGTTGGCGAGGAAGGCGGTGCCGCTCCACACGCCCCACACGATGAAGCCGCCGATAATGGCTCCACGGTTGTTGCCGCTGCCGCCGAGCATCAGCATCACCCACACCAGGAAGGTGGCGAACAGGGCGTGGAAGTGGCTGTAATCGATGGTGACCGTGTAGTGGGCATACAGCGCGCCGGCGATGCCCATGATCACGGCTCCAACAACGAACGACTGGATGCGCACGTAGGTGATGGGCTTGCCGTTCATCGCCGCCGACGCCTCCTCGTCGCGTACGGCGCGCAACATCCGCCCCCACGGCGAGCGACAGGCCCGCTCCATGAGCAGATAGGCGCCAGCGACGAACAGCGAGATGATCGTCAGGTAGAACAGCGGATAATCGCGCGGTGTGAGCGGTTCCAACACCGTTGTTGCCCAAGGTGGCAACCAGCCACAACCCTGCGTTTCGACCAGGCAGCGCAGTGGTTGGGGAATGCCCCGCAGTGGTTGTGGCCCATTGGCGAGCCAGCGCTCGTTCTGGAAGATCAGCCGGATGATCTCCGCCACACCGATGGTAGCGATGGCGAGGAAGTCCATGCGCAACCGCAACACGGGAACGGCCACCAGAAATGCCACCACGGCGGACACCAGCGCCGCGGTGGCGACTCCGACCAGGAACGGCAGCCCTAGGCCGAACGCCATCTGAGTGTACTGCGCGGCGATGCCGGTGGGGGCCTCGACGGTCATCAGTGCGGAGGTGAAGGCCCCGATCGCGAAGAAACCGGCGACGCCGAAGTTCAGATGACCGGTGTAACCCCACTGGATATTCAATCCGAGCGTCAGCAGCGCATACACGCAGCCCATGATGGCGAACGAGACGGAGTAGGCGAGAATGCCGCTGGGTAGTGACGCGCTCAGCGCGAAGGCCGACACCACACCGGCGACCACTGCCACCGGCAGGCGCCAGGGGCGTGCAGGCAGCAACAGCAGCAACAGCAGCACGATCGGGATGATCAGCAATACGCCTTTGACCAGAATCAGCGTTTCCATCGCTCAGCCTCCTCCGCGCCCGAACAGGCCCTGCGGGCGTACCAGCAACACGATCACCATCAGCACGAAGGCCACGGCCGGCCCGTAGGTTGGGTCCAGGAAGGCAGTGGACACCTGATGCGTGATGCCGATGATCAGCGCGCCCGCCAGTGCGCCATAGGGGTTGCCGATGCCGCCCATGATGGCGGCGGCGAACATCGGCAGCAGCAGCCAGAAGCCCATTTCGGGGCGCAACTGCGAGGACAGGCCGTACATGGTCCCGCCGGCGGCGGCCAGCGCCCCGCCGAGTAACCATGTCCAGGCGATCACCCGCTCGGTGTTGATGCCGCGTACCTGGGCGAGCTCCGGATTGTCCGCCGTCGCGCGCATGGCCTTGCCGATGCGCGTGCGCTCGAGCAGCACATATACGCCGAGCATGAGTACCAGGGCCAGCACCAGAATAAAGAGCTGATCGGCACGCACGCGGATGTTCAACGGCAGTTCCAGGGCCGGATTGGCGCGCCCGGGAAAATAGAAGTGGAAGTCCGGTCCCCAGGCGATGTAGATGATACTGCGCAGGAAGAACGCCATTGCCAGCGAGGCCATCGCGAACAGGACGAGATGGGCGTTCTGGCGGCGCAAGCGGCGGTAGACGGCGCGGTCGACGGCCACCGCCACGAGTCCCACCAGCGGCATGGACAGCACCAGCGCGACCGGGAATTCCCAGCCGAACGAGAAGGGCCGCAGTGGTTCGCCCTGTGGCAGCCAGGCGAGAAAGGCGAAGGTAAAATACGCGCCCAGGGTGACAAGCGCCCCGTGCGAGAAATTGGGGAACTTGAGCACCCCATAGACCAGCGTCAGTCCGATGCTACCTAGACCGATGATACCGCCGAGCATGATCCCCCAGGCCGCAAGCGACAGCAGCCGCTCGCCGCCTACCCCTTGGAACCGGGCGAGCACAAGCAGCGCCACGAACACTGCGGCGATCGAGACAAGCAGGAAGGCGCGCGTCTGCACCACATCGCGCACGCGTTCGCCGAGACGCTTGTCGCGCTTGACGGGTGCCAGCTCTTGGCTTTCGTGGCCTGCGTCCATCCTCAGCCCCCTAGATACAGTCGGCCCACCTCGGGATCGTCGAGCAGTTCCTGTCCCGAGCCTTCCACCCGGTTCTGTCCACTGGCGAGCACGTAGCCGCGTGTGGCCATCGCCAATGATTTCCGCGCGTTCTGCTCGACCATCAGCACCGCCAGCCCTATTTCGTTGATGTGGCGAATGTTGTCGAAGATCTCGTCGACGAGCTTCGGCGATAGCCCGGCAGAGGGCTCGTCGAGCAACAGCAGCGCCGGTTCGAGCATCAGCGCACTGCCGATGGCGACCATCTGACGCTCGCCGCCCGACATCTTGCCGACGCGCTGCTGACGGCGCTCACGCAGTTTGGGAAACAGCTCGTAGACCCGTTCCTTGCGCTCGGGCAGTACCCCCTCATCGAGGAGATAGCCGCCCATCTCGAGATTCTCCTCCGCAGTGAGCTGGACAAAGACATTGGCGACCTGAGGCACGTAACACATGCCTTCCTTGACGATATCGTAGGGAGAACGTCCCGCGATTTCCTTGTCCTGGAAACGGATCGATCCCTGGCGTGGATGGAGCAGCCCGAACACTGCCTTCATCAGCGTGGACTTGCCGGCGCCGTTGGGGCCGATCAGCGACACGATCTCGCCGTCGTTCACCTCCAGATGCACGTCGTGCAGGATGTCGGTGTCGCCGTATCCGGCAGTGATGCCCTCAGCCTTCAACAGCGGCATATTGACCTCCGAGATAGGCCTCCAGGACTCGTGGGTCGCGACGTACCTCCGCCGGCGAGCCCGTCATCAGTTGCCGCCCCTCGCTCATCACTACCACCGGGTCGCACAACGACATGATCATGTCCATGTCGTGCTCGATGACCAGAAACGTGATCCCGCGCTCGCGGTTGAGATAGCGGATGTTGTCGGTGAGGCGATGCATCAGGGTGGGATTCACACCAGCGCCCGGTTCGTCGAGAAGCACTAGCGAGGGATCGGTCATCAGCGTGCGCGCGAGCTCGAGAAGTTTCTTCTGACCGCCGGAGAGGTTGCGGGCGTACTCATTGCGCACGTGGGAAAGATCGACGAACTCGAGCACTTCCAGCGCCTTTTCGCGGTTCTCTCGCTCTTGGCGTCGTACCGTACCTGGCCGCAACCAGGCATTGAACAGACTCTCTCCCCGCTGGCCGGTGGGGACCAGCATGAGGTTCTCCAGCACCGACAGGCTCTGATGCTCGCGCGGAATCTGGAAGGTACGGCACAGACCATGCTGGAAGATGCGGTGAGGCGGCAGGTTGGTGATGTCTTGGCCGTTGAAGGTGACGCGTCCGCCCTGGGCGAGATGGAAACCGGTGACGACGTTGAACAGCGTGGTCTTACCGGCGCCGTTGGGGCCGATCAAGCCGGTGATAGTGCCCGCACGGACTTCCAGGTCCGCACCGTCGAGCGCGCGCAGGCTGTCGAAATCACGTACGAGGCCCTGCACCTTGAGAAGGACTGCGCCATCGGCTCGTGACGTCGTGACATGGGGCCTCTCACCTTCCACGGTTTCTCTCGTCATGCCATCTCCCGAAGAGGCGGACATGCACCACTGTTTTTGAACATAGCAACACCCGGGCAGCGTGTCGACGAACGGCACCGGCGTCACGGCAATGCTCGACGCGCCCTGGCGTCTACACTCCTTTATTAGGGGCATGCACCGCTGTGCGCCGTTTCCCGAAATGGTTTCCGCGGACGAGGAGCCCCGTAGGCAATTGACGGACGCAGGAGGGAAAAACCAATGAAAAATACACGACAACCTGGCATGCGGCACGGTGGTGCGCGCGTGTCGGCCGCCCTCAGCGTATTCACCTTGAGTGCGGCGCTCATGACGGGCGTTGCCATCGCCCAGGACAGCCCGCCGGCGATCACGATCGGCCAGATCGCCCCCTTCACCGGTGCCGGGGCGGAGTTCGGTGAGTTCTATCGTGACGGAGCGGCCCTTGGTGTCGAGCATATCAATGCTGCTGCGGAGAAGGTTCTCGGTGGCCCCGTCATCGCCGAGCATCTGAGTGAGGACACCAACACGCTGCCCACGCCGGCGATCGAGGCGGCGCGCCAACTCGTCGAGGTCCAAGGCGTGCCCGCCATCATCGGCGGTTGGTCGAGCGGCGTGACCGTGGCGGTCGCCACGTCGGTGACGATCCCGTCGGAGGTGCTGCAGATTTCCAACGGCTCCACCTCGCCGTTGATCTCGGTCCTGCCGGAGGATCGTGATGCGGACATGCTGTTCCGTACCACGGCCTCCGATGCATTGCAGGGGGTGGTCGCCGCTCAGCTCGCCAGCGGTGAAATCTTCGAGGATTACAAGGTGGGCAGCGCGTCGACGATCTTCATCAACAATCCCTACGGCCAGGGCCTGTCCAACGCCTTCGCACGGGCCTTCCAGGCCCGCGGCGGCACGGTCAACGCCCAGGTCCCGCATCCCGAGGAACCGCAGCCCACCTATACCTCGCAACTTGCCCAGGCGTTCCAGGGCGATCCCGAAATGCTGTTCGCCGCGAGCTACCCCGGGCATAGCGCCACCTTCCTCCAGGAAGCGCGCGATATCTTCGGCCAGACCACCTGGCAGTTCGTCGACGGCAACCGTTCCCAGGAGGTCATCAATGCGGTGGGTGGCGAGGATCTGGAGGGCCTCATCGGCACCGCCCCCGGCCAGGACCCGAGCCTCCCTGGCTTCAGCAATTTCGCCGACGCGTTTCGCGAAGCCTATGGTCGTGACCGCATTCCGCCGTTCACCGAGTCGGCCTATGACGCCGCCGTGCTGATCGGCCTGGCCACGGTCAAGGCCATCGCCGATGGGCACGACAGCGTCGAGGCCATCACCGGCCCGGTGCTTCGTGATCGCCTTCGCGACGTCGCCAATCCGCCTGGCACGGAGATCATCGCCGGTGATCCGGAGAGCATCGCCGCCGGGGTCGAGGCGATCATGAACGGCGAGGACGTCGCCTACATCGGTGCCGCCGGGCCGGCGGACTTCGACGACAATGGCGACGTGATCACTCCGATCGCCATCTGGAAGTACACCGACGGTGGCATCGAGGATTTGCAGATCCAGTCGCCGGAGGACATTCCTGAAGAGTGATCCCGCGCCAGGATGGCTCTTGTCAGCCAGTCCGGGGGGCAAGCCCCCCGGACTGGCTGATCCAATGCCGTGGGCCATCTGCTGTGCCATGTGCTGCGTTGCGAAAGCCGGGTGGCCCGACGTTGTTTCAGGAGTACGCTGGGTTCCTGGCCTCGTGCCCAGCGGCCAGGCTGATCGTCAGTTCTTCCACCAGGGTTTCGATGCGCTGCTCAGCGTGACTCAAGGAAGCCTGCAGGCGCGCATCGGCGAATTCGTCGTACTCGACGGCGATGCTGTGCATGTCGTCGATGCCCAAGTAGCCGAAGACCGTGCGCATATGGGGTTCGACGTGGTTGATGTGAGCGATGCGCTGCCCGGACTCATAGCCGAAGTCGCCTCGGGCGCTGAGTACCACGAGACGCTTGCCCATGTCGGCCAGTAGTGGCCAGTAGGGCACGCCCTGGCGTGAGCGGTCGAAGCCGAAAGTGCGCCCGACGCGCACGATGTTATCGATATAGGCCTTGAACCCGGCGGGTACGCCGAAGTTGTACATGGGCACTCCCGCCACGATCACATCCGCTTCCAGTAGTTCGTCGACCAGGGCATCGCTCTCGGCCAGTGCCTCGTGCATCCAGGGTTCGCGCTCCATTGGCTTGGTGAAGGCAGCGTGGATCCATTCTCCGGTGACGGGGCTGGGCGGATGTTGCCCAACGTCCCGATAGAGGATCCGGTCGCCGGGGCGGGCTTGTCGCCAGCGTTCGATGAAGCGGGCGGTCAGCCGGCGGGAGTGCGAGCCGTGGGGCTGTTCCCCGGAGCGGCCGGGACGGGCGCTGGCATCGATATGCAGTAGGGTGGTCATCGGTGGTCTCCTGGGTCAACTGTCAAGTTTTACTCATTTATATGCTGCTCTCGCTGACAGAATTCACCCGATACCACCTGGCTGACAAACGATATATTCTAGACAGATGGATAAGTTCAATTCATCTGTGGAGTTGCCATGAGCCGACGCTCCCTGCCGCTCTCGCAGTTGCGTGCCTTCGAGGCCGCCGCGCGCTTGCGCAGCTTCAAGCAGGCTGCCGAAGAACTGGCGGTCACACCCGCGGCGATCAGCCATCAGGTTCGCGAGTTGGAAAGCCTGCTCGGTGTCGCGCTGTTCGAGCGCCGGACCCGCCAGGTCGTGCCGACGGCGGCGGCGGAGCACCTCTATCCCGTGCTGCGCCAGGGGTTCGATGACTTTGCCAAGGCCTTGGAGGTGGTGCGCGAGCGCGCCACACCGAGCAGCGTGACGATTTCCTGCACCCCGGCCTTCGCCAGTCAGTGGCTGTTGCCGCGGCTTGCCGGTTTCCATACGCATCATCCCGAGATCGATCTGCGTATCCATGCCAGCGAAGCGACTGTCGATTTGTCTCGTGGGGATTGCCTGGCGATTCGCTATGGCGTTGGCCCCTATCCGGGACACGAGGTCACGGAGCTGGCGACCGATGCCTTCGCGGTAGTGGCCAGCCCACAACTGAACCTCACCAGCGTCGAGGACTTGAGCGGCGTGCGCCATATTCGCTTCGACTGGTACCGTTCGAACCTCGGCTTGCCCACCTGGTCGGACTGGTGTCGCGAAGCGGGATGCTCGATGACGGACCTGGGCCACAGTCTTGCCTTCACCGACGAGAGCCACGCCATCCAGGCCGCCATTGCCGGCCAAGGCGTGGCGCTGCTTGGGCTGACATTGGTGCAGGCGGAACTCGATCGAGGGGTACTGCATGTGCCCTTCGGACCGCTACTGCCGGGGCTGCGTTACCATCTTCTCAGAGGGCGGGAAAGCCTCGGTAATGTCGCTCTGGATCAGGTGGAAGCATGGTTGAGAGACGAGTTCTCCGAGGTGTCCCATGCGCCTGCGAATGCAACTCATGAATCGAACCGGTCACGTTAGGGACGATCGATCTTGCCAGCGAAAGGCGGCCCTCCGGGCGACGTGCCGATCCGCCTGTCTGGGCGCTTCTGGCCCGACGCCGGGGTGAGTTTCACGATCAATCCGGCGATCGCGTTATCGACGGCGGGTATCGCGACCTGGTTCACTTTCCTTCAATGGAACCCCTGCATGCGTCGACTAAGTCCATGGTCGAGCGTTTGCCCAGGTCGACGAAGTGTTCGTTCAACCAACGATCCGCCGCTTGATAGCCGATGTCATGCAGGCGTTCGATCAAGGTCATCCTGGTGCTCAAGCGGGTAATGGCATCGAAGTCATCCATCTCCTTGTTTGTTGCAATACGATGGAGATGCAGGCTATCGATCTTGCGGAACAGCTCCCCTTGATAGTGGTGGCCGGCGTTTTCTTCCTCGATCAGCAGTCGTTTGATCAACGCCACGGTCTGTAGCTCCTGGCGCAAGCTGCTGTTGAAGCTGACTTCATTGATACGATCGATGATTTCATGGGCCATTCGGGGAACCTTGGGGCTCTCCACCGGGTTGATCTGTATCAGCAGCAGGTCACCAGGTGGGCTCTCCTCGACCAGCGGCAGCAGAGACGGGTTGGCGCTGTAGCCACCATCCCAGTAGGCTTCGCCGTCGATCTCGATGGCATGGAACAGCAGCGGCAGACTGGCCGAGGCCAGCACCGCATCGCAAGACAGTTCGTGATTGCGGAACACGCGTGGATCGCCGGTGCTCACGTTGGTAGCGGTCACGAACAGTCGGATCTCATCGAACTGCCGCAGCCGCTCAAAATCCGCATGGCGCTCGAGCAACGTACGCAGCGGGTTAACGTTGAATGGGTTGGTCTGATAGGGGGACACCAGACGCGAGAACGCATCCAGCATCCGGTACCAGGGAATGAAGGAAAGGCCCCAGCGACCGAAGATCAATTGCGCGGCGTTGACCCCCGGTATGCCGCTCTCGCCACTGCGCCCCACCTCTCGCCAGAAGGCCTGCAGCGCGTCGCGCGCGCCCTGCCTGCCGCCCTTGGCCCAGCCGGTCGCCAGGACCACGGCATTCATGGCTCCGGCGCTGGTGCCACTGATTCCGCCGATGTCTACCCGTTCATGTTCCAGCAGCCGGTCCAATACCCCCCAGGTGAAGGCACCATGGGAGCCGCCGCCCTGCAGGGCCAGATCGATGCTCTTGCCTACGTGGTCGGATGACATGTGATGGCCTCTTGGGTTGCTCGTGCTTCGCCACATGGCCGTGGGGATCCACTGCCAATGGCCTGAGCCTTATTCATTATAAGACAGTTGTGAATCATGCCGCGTCAGCCGTAGCTCGTGTGGAGGTAGCTAAATCAGATAGTTGAGGCGGCGCCCCCTTCGCTTTCCTGCGCTCGGATGCTCGCGTTGAAGTTTCTGGATGGCGCTTTTTATTAAGATGTTCTTGACTATACTTCGAAGCATTGCAGAGACGTAAGTGGCCCGTCGGCCTCGTGGCGACCGGACCGCAAACGATAATGATAATGACGTTGCGTGCAATGGGAGAACACACAATGAAGAACACGACAGACGCCAGCATGGATACGAAGCCGACCTCGCGGCGGCAGTTTCTGAAAGGCGGGCTACTGGCCACTGGCGGCGTAGCGGCAAGTACGTTGGCCGCGCCGGCGGTACTGGCGCAGCAGCCAATCGTCATCAAGATGCAGACCTCGTGGCCCTCGGGGGACATCTGGATGGACTTCGCTCGCGAGTATGTCGAGCGCGTCCAACAGATGTCCGGTGGCCGGCTACAGATCGACCTGTTGCCTGCGGGTGCGGTAGTCCAGGCCTTCCAGGTGCTGGATGCGGTCAATGACGGCATCATCGATGCTGCCCATACCGTGCCGGTGTACTGGTATGGCAAGCACAAGGCGGCATCGCTATTCGGTACCGGTCCGGTCTTTGGTGGTGACGCTACCACCATGCTGGCCTGGTTCCACCAAGGCGGCGGCAAGGAACTCTATCGCGAGCTGACCCAGGACATCCTCGGGCTAGACGTCTACGGCTTCTACGGCTTCCCGATGCCGGCCCAGCCGTTCGGCTGGTTCAAGAACCCAGTGTCCACGGTCGAGGATATTCGAGGCCTCAAGTACCGCACCGTGGGGCTTGCGGCCGACCTCATGCAGGAGCTTGGCATGAGCGTCTCGCAGTTGCCGGGCGGCGAGATCGTGCCGGCGATGGAGCGCGGCGTCATCGACGCCTTCGAGTTCAACAACCCGTCTTCCGACATGCGTTTCGGGGCACAGGACGTGGCCAAGAACTACTATCTTTCCTCGTACCACCAGGCGAGCGAATCGTTCGAGTTCCTGTTCAACCGGGACTTCTTCGACGACCTCGACGAGGATCTGCAGGCGATCCTGCAGTACGGGGTCGAGGCGGCGTCGACCTCGAACACGGCGGCGGCGCTCCACAACTACTCGAAGGACCTACGGGCGTTACAAGAGGAACATGGCGTCACCGTGCATCGTACCTCGCAGGAGATTCTCGATGCCCAGCTCAAGGCCTGGGACAAACTGATCCCTCAACTGGAGCAGGACGAGTTCATGAAGAGATGCCTCGACAGCCAGCGCGAGTGGGTCGATCGCGTCGTCTTCTACGAGTTGATGAACAAGCCTGACCTTGCCCTGGCTTACGAGCACTACTTCCCGGGCAAGCTGAAGCTCTGAAGGTACCCGCCTGTCTCTGCCCCTCGGCCTTGGTGCCGAGGGGAGGGCAGTGGACAATTCCAGCCATGAATAGCACGACAGCTCCCACAACTCCCCGGCGCAGCAGCCCTCTGGCAGCTGCGCTGGCCTATCCGGCAGGTGTATCCGCGTGTTGACCAAAGTCATCCAGTTCATCGATCGCCTCACAGGGTGGTTCGGCCGAGCGTTCGCCTGGCTGATCCTGCTGATGGCGTTCGGCATGGGCTATGAGGTACTGGTGCGTTATGTCTTCAACGCTCCGACCGCCTGGGCCTTCGACATGTCCTACATCCTCTACGGCACACTGTTCATGGTGGGCGGTGCCTACACGCTGGCGCGCAATGGCCACGTACGCGGCGACTTCCTCTATCGCCTGTGGAAGCCGCGCACTCAGGCCGCCGTCGAGCTGGTGCTCTACTTCATCTTCTTCTTCCCCGGGATCACTGCACTGATGGTTGCCGGCGCCCAGTATGCGGGGCGCTCCTGGCGCTATATGGAGGTAAGCGTCAACTCGCCCGCCGGCGTGCCGGTGTTCCAGTTCAAGACCATGCTCGTGGTGGCGGGTACGTTGCTGTTTCTCCAGGGCATCGCCCAGGTCTGCCGCTGCATCCTGTGCCTCAGAACCGGCGAGTGGCTACCGCACGAAGAGGATGTCGAGGAGCTCGAGGATCAGTTGGTCAAGCAGGCGGCCTCCGGAGAGAGAGACAAGGCGGAGAAGATCGCGAAGGGGAGAGACGACGCATGACGGATCCTCAGATCGCCATCATGATGCTGGGGATCTTCATCCTCATCATATTTTTCGGTTTCCCGATCGCCTTCACTCTGATGGCGCTGGGCGTCATCTTCGGTTACTACGCCTACTACAATCCGGGACGAATGTGGCGCGATTACGACCGAGCCGTCGAGGCCGGTGCCAACAACTGGGAGCTGTTGGAAACCTGGGTCGGGGGGTTCTTCAATAACCGGATCTTCGACTTGTTCGTCAACCAGACCTACTCGGTGATGGCGAACGAGGTGCTGACCGCGGTGCCCCTGTTCCTGTTCATGGGCTACATTGTCGAGCGCGCCAATATCGTCGACCGGCTGTTCTCGACGCTTTACATTGCGGCTAAACGGCTGCCCGGCGCCATGGCGGTGGCGGCACTGATTACCTGTGCGCTGTTCGCCACCGCCACCGGTATCGTCGGTGCGGTGGTGACACTGATGGGGTTGCTGGCGTTCCCGGCGATGCTGAAGGCCCGCTACAATACCGGCTTCGCCTCGGGCGTGATCTGCGCCGGTGGCACACTCGGCATCCTGATCCCGCCCTCGATCATGCTGATCGTCTACGCAGCGGCTTCGGGAGTCTCGATCGTGCGGCTCTATGCCGGAGCGCTGCTCCCTGGCTTCCTGCTCGCCGGGCTCTACCTCCTCTACATCATCGGGCGCTCCATGCTGCAGCCCTCGGTGGCGCCGAAGCCGCGCGAGGAGGAGGTCGGCGACATTCCCACCTCCCGGCTGGTCCTGATGATCCTGACCTCGTTCGTGCCGCTGGCGGTGCTGATCATGGCGGTGCTGGGATCGATCCTGTTCGGGTTGGCGACGCCGACCGAGGCGGCCTCGGCGGGCGCACTCGGTGGATTGGGGCTAGCGGCAGTCTACCGGGCGTTGACTTGGCAGCGGCTACGCGAGGCGGTCTATCTGACCTTGAAGACGACAGCGATGGTATGCTGGTTATTCGTCGGCTCGTGGACGTTCTCCTCAGTGTTCTCCTATCTGGGCGGCGAGCATTTGATCACCGAGTTCGTCACCGGGCTCGACATCTCGACGCTCACCTTCCTGATCATGGCGCAGCTCATCATCTTCCTCCTGGGATGGCCGCTCGAGTGGTCGGAGATCATCATTATCTTCGTGCCGATCTTTTTGCCGTTGCTGTCGATTTTCGGCGTCGACCCGCTGTTCTTCGGCATTCTGGTGGCGCTCAATCTGCAGACCTCGTTCCTGACACCACCCATGGCGATGTCGGCCTATTACCTCAAGGGAATCGCGCCGCCACACGTGCAATTGGTAGAGATATTCCGCGGTTGCATGCCGTTCCTGGCGATGGTATTCCTCGCCATGATCGTGCTCTACAACGTGCCCGGCATCGTGTTCTGGCTACCGGAGATGATTTATGGGCGTTAAGCGGATCATGGCGGCGGAGTCTGCCAAGTTGACGGCACGCGAGGCGGCTCGACGTATTGCCGAGGGCGCGCTTACCTCGGCTGACCTGGTCGCGGCTTGCCTGGAGTGCATTGCGGCGGAGGAGGAGCGGGTCCAGGCCTGGGAGTTCCTCGACCGCGACAAGGCCATGGCCGAAGCCGAGGAGCGTGACCGCCGCCGCCAGCGCGGGTGGCCGCTCGGGCCTTTGCATGGCGTGCCTGTGGCAATCAAGGACATCGTCGACGTCAAGGGCATGCCGACGGGGAACGGTACGCCAATCGACGCCGGTAAGCGGCCATTCGTGGACGCCGCGGTGATCCGGCGGCTGCGGGCCGCCGGGGCGGTGATCCTGGGCAAGACGGTAACCACCGAATTCGCTTATTACCACCCGGGCAAGACACGAAACCCGCACGATGCGGGGCGAACGCCCGGTGGCTCGTCGAGCGGCTCGGCGGCGGCGGTGGCGGCAGGCATGGTGCCACTGGCGCTCGGTAGCCAGACCAATGGCTCAGTGATCCGGCCGGCCTCGTTTTGCGGCGTGGTCGGGTTCAAGCCCTCCTTCGGTGCCGTTCCGCGCACCGGCATGCTGACGCTGGCGCCGAGCCTCGATCAGGTCGGTGTCTTCGCCCGCACGATCGAGGACGTGGCGCTGGCCGAACTGCTGATGGGGCCGGATGGGCAGGACGTGGACGCCCTGGAGAGCCCGGGACCGCTCAGTGGCACGGCGCTGGCCGAGCCGCCGGTGACGCCGGCGCTGGCCTTCGTCAAGACACCCTTCTGGGAGCGTGCGGACGCTGAGACGCAGGCCGCCTTCAGTGAGCTCGGGGAAGCGCTGGGCGAGCAGGTCGACGAGGTCGAGCTGCCCGAGATCTTCGTCCGTGGTGCCGGCTGGCTAGAGGGTGTGATGGCGGCCGAGATGGCGCGCAACCTCGGTCACTATGCCGATCGCGCGCCTCACGAGACCAGCGAGAAATTCCGCGGGCTGGTCGCCGACGGGCGAGCGATGAAGGCCCCCGACTACCTGGCGGCGCGCGATATGCGCCGGGTGCTGCGCGATGCACTCGGACCCATCTTCGACCGCTTCGACGTCATCGTCACGCCGGCGGCGCCGGGCGAGGCACCCGAGGGGCTGGAGAGCACGGGCGACCCGACCTTCTGCAGCCTCTGGACCTTCTGTGGCTTGCCGGCCATCAGTCTGCCACTGATGACGGGGCCGAACGGCATGCCGCTGGGGGTGCAACTGGTCGGCCAGTACGGACAGGACGCACGGCTGCTCAGAACCGCGCGCTGGCTGGTACGCACGCTCTCCGGGGAGGGGAACGAATGACCGATAAGGTGCTGGCCATCATCGCACTGCTTGGACTGATAGCCTTCCTCATCACGGTGCCGATCTTCGTGCCGCATATCGACCTGATCATCTTCACGGTCGGCTGTGTGCTGCTGGCTGCCTTCGACTTCTGGCGCGAGCTGTTCCGCGGCAAGCGCTGACCTGGCCCCTGGATCCGAATGGTGCCGCAAGGCGGACTCGAACCGCCGACCTGCGCATTACGAATGCGCTGCTCTGCCAACTGAGCTATTGCGGCAGATAGGGGCTGGCTGAAGGATAAGAACAAAACGGGCACGGTGTCAGCATCCCCTTGGTGATTATGAGTCGAACCGATGAAAGCTGCCATCAGCGCACCAGCGAGGTATGCTGGCCGACAGGCAGGGACGCCGTTGCCTTTCGTGCGTCACTTGCCCTTGAGTTCACGGTAATCACAACCTTCTTGGCAAGGGTAGGGATACGCAATGGAATGGCTTTCGGACCCTCAGGCTTGGGTGGCCCTGGCGACGCTGACGGCACTCGAGATCGTCCTCGGTATCGATAACATCATCTTCATCTCCATCCTGGTGGGGAGATTGCCTGTCGCACAGCGTCAGCGAGCGCGGCTGATCGGTCTGTCGCTGGCGATGGGCATGCGCATCCTGCTGCTGCTCTCACTGGCCTGGGTGATGGGGCTCACGGCGCCATGGTTCGAGGTCTTCGGATTGTCGGTCTCGGGACGCGATCTGGTACTGCTGCTGGGCGGCCTGTTTCTGCTGGCCAAGAGTACCCACGAGATCCATGCGAGTCTCGAGGGCGGGCCCGACGAGCAGTCCTCGGCCGGGTCTGCGGGCATTTATTCCGTGCTGATCCAGATCGCCCTGATCGATATCGTCTTTTCCCTGGACTCGGTGATTACCGCCGTCGGCCTGGCCGACCATGTGCAGGTGATGGTCATCGCCATCGTGCTGTCGGTCGGCGTGATGATGCTCTCCGCCAAGGCGATCGGCGACTTCGTCGATCGTCACCCGACCATCAAGATGCTGGCACTGAGCTTTCTGATCATGATCGGCGTCATGCTGATGGCCGAGGGTCTCCACTTCCATATTCCCAAGGGCTACGTCTACTTCGCCATGGCCTTTTCGGTTGGGGTGGAAATGCTCAACCTGCGGATGCGTTCGAAAACCCGCGCCCCCGTCAAATTGCAGCGCCGGTTGCAGGAGAACGATACGTCCAAGTGATCCGGTGAGTTGCCATGATCCGCCAAGGCCAGCGCCGGCAATGCCAGGGTGCTGGCTTGTTCCGAGGTGGCCCCATGATGCCTGCCTCGCGGGTACCCGCTCCATCCGCTGGTTGGCGGTGAGCCGGGGAAACGAAGTCAGCGGTGTTGTGGAAAAGCCAAGGTGTCGATACTCACAGCAGTTGCATTTCTGGTTATCGTCTTTCTGACATCCGCGCTGTCAGGCGTTTTCGGAATGGCGGGCGGGCTGATCCTGCTGTGGTTTCTGCTGATGGCATTGCCGGCGACCTCGGCGATCGTCGTGCACGGCGTGATCCAACTCTGTGCCAATGCCTCACGGGCCTGGCTGTCGCGTCGCTACATCGATTTTCGCATCGTTGCCATCATCGCTTCGGGCGGGGCGCTCGCCGCACTGGGCCTGGCCTTGGTCAACTACACACCCAACACGGCCATCGTCTCGCTGCTGATCGGGCTGATGCCATTGCTGGTGTGGGTTCCCAAGGCCTGGTTTCGCTTCGATGCCGCTCGTCCCGGTCACGCCTTCTGCTGCGGGGTGGTTGCCGGCGGTTTGACCATCGCCGCCGGGGTCTCGGGGCCGACCATCGACATCTTCTTCATTCGCACCCATATGGACCGCCGCCAAATCGTTGCGACCAAGGCAGCGGTCCAGGTCATTTCGCATTCGATCAAGATCGTATTCTATGCGGGGGCGGCCCTGACGCTGAGTGCGACGCATTGGGGGGTGGTGCTGCTGGCCATTCCCTTTGCCATCCTTGGCACGCGCTCGGGCAATGCAATACTGCGACGCTTGACCGATGCCAACTTCCGCTATTGGACGAGATGGCTCGTCACCGCGATCGGCGCTTTCTACTTCGTCCAGGGGGTGTGGATGGTTTCCTCCTGATCAAGGACGATCCATCACGACGAGATCGTGCTTGCAGCTTGGCGCCAAGGATCCGAGGATCGGGGGAGATCGAAAGTGAGCGCATCCTCATATAATTAGCTTGTATTAATCTAAGAAAAACAGAACCCTTTCAGCTCGTTCAGGAGTGCCAATGAAAGTGCCGATGTTCAACCGTCGCGGGTTCCTGAAGACTGGTTTCTGGAGTGCCGTCGGCTCTCTGCTCGGCATCGGGGGGCAGGCGACAGCCGACTCGGAGGCCTATTCGATGCACGGTGGAGACAAGCCGGCACTGCCAGGTGCGCCTACTTCCGGTGGCATGATGACGGTGGGCAAGGTCGATCATGCACGCAACGGCTTCGACCCGACCGCTATCCTGACCGACTGGGAGACGGGGGAGATCGGGCGGCTGCCCGACGGGCAGCCGTTGCGCGAATACAACATTGTCGCCGTGGACAAGGAAATCGAGATCGCGCCAGGCCTCTTCTTCCCTGCCTGGACCTACAACGGCCGAGTCCCCGGGCCTAGCTTGCGGGCGGTGGAGGGGGATCGCATCCGCATTCACTTCGTCAACCATGGCAGCCACCCGCATACCATGCACTTCCACGGCATCCATGCGGCGCGCATGGACGGCGTTCCCGGCCTAGGCCAGGTGGAACCCGGGGAATCGTTCACCTACGAGTTCGACGCCCAGCCTTTCGGTTGTCATCTCTACCATTGTCACTCGGTGCCACTGAAACGGCATATTCACAAGGGGCTCTATGGGGCCTTCATCGTCGATCCCGACCCGAGTCGCCATCCCGACCATGGCGACGCCGCCCGCTCAAGGCTGCTCGGCAGCGAGGAGAACCGGCGCTGGCAGGAATTCGTGATGGTGATGAATGGCTTCGACACCAACTTCGACGAGGAAAATGAGGTATATGCCGTCAATACGGTGGCCCATGCCTATGCCAACCACCCGATTCGTATCGAACGGGCCAAGCCGGTGCGGCTTTACCTGGTCAATACCACCGAGTTCGACCCCGTGAACTCGTTGCACCTGCATGCCAACTTCTTCGACTACTACGACCATGGCACAACGCTCACCCCGACGCTGCATACCGTGGACACCATCATGCAGTGCCAGGCGCAGCGCGGGATCCTGGAGTTCTCCTTCGCCGATCACGAACCTGGGTTGTACATGTTCCACGCCCACCAGAGCGAATTCGTGGAACTCGGTTGGATGGGGTTCTTTGAGGTGGTCGAATGAGTGCACGCTTCTGGAGTTCGCTACTGCTGCCGATCGTACTGCTGGGCGGGGCGATAGCCGCCTTCCTGGTTACCGAGCCACTATCGCTGCTTGGTGTCTCGCCGCCGCCGATCGAGCAGCTCACGGTCGAGCGTACCGTGCTGGACGAAGAGGGCATTGGCCTCAAGGTTCGTGCCAGTGGCTCGGAGGCCATGCATATCGCCCAGGTGCAAGTCGATGGCGCCTACTGGCGTTTTACCCAAGAGCCTGCTGGGGCGCTTGCGCGTGGTGAGAGTGCTTGGATCCGCTTGCCCTATCACTGGATGGAAGACGAACTTCATGAGGTCACCTTCGTCACTAATACGGGAGCGACCTTCGTCCATACCATCGAGGTTGCCGAGTCGACCCCCGAGATGAGTGCCGAACAGTTCATCGGCTACGGCCTGCTTGGTCTCTATGTCGGCGTGCTACCCGTGGCACTCGGCATGCTCTTCCGCCCGGCATTGCAGCGAGCCGGGGCTCGGGGGCTCGAATTCGCGCTGGCGTTGACGCTTGGCTTGCTGGTGTTCCTGCTGGTGGACACCGTCGATGAGGGGCTGGAGTTGGGTGAACAGGCCGCCTCGCTGTTCCAGGGGACGGCGCTGGTCTGGCTGGCGTCACTGATCATGTTCGGTGCGCTGATGGCTATCGGTCGTCGCCATCGGGAGCCACCCAGGGGGTTGGCCCTGGCCCGCTACATCGCGTTGGGGATCGGCCTGCACAACCTTGGGGAAGGTCTGGCGATCGGCGGCTCGTTCGCGGCGGGGGCCGCGGCGCTCGGCACCTTCCTGGTCATCGGCTTCACCCTGCACAATCTCACCGAGGGCATCGGTATCGCGGCACCGCTGACCCGGGAGCGGGTACGCTGGTCATCGTGGGTCGGCCTGGTCGCTCTGGCCGGCCTGCCGGCGGTGCTGGGAACCTGGCTCGGCGCCTATGCGTACGCACCGCACTGGTCGGCCCTGCTGCTTGGGTTGGGTGCCGGCGCCATCCTGCAGGTGATCGTCGAGGTGGGCGATTATCTGCGACGTACCATCGCCCACGAAGGCGTCCTGGTTTCCCTCACTTCCGTTGCCGGCTTTGCGCTGGGGATCGTGATCATGTATGCCACGGCCTACTTCGTGCAGGTCTGACAGAGGTCAGTCGCGCAGCCGCGTCAGGCCTTCCTGGGCGGATGAGGCGACCAGGCGGCCCTGGCGATCGTAGATGCTGCCGCGCGCGAAGCCGCGCGCGCCGCCGGCCCAGGGGCTGTCCATGTCGTAGAGCAGCCAGTCGTTGACGTGTACGTCGTGATGGAACCACAGCGCATGGTCGAGGCTGGCGATCTGCAGCTTGGGATCGCCGAACTGGATGTCATGGGGCACCAGCGATGTGGTCAGCAGGTTGAAGTCGGAGCTGTAGGCCAGGAGGTAACGATGCAGTGCCGGGTCGTCGGGCAGCGGCCCGGACAGACGGAACCATAGCCGTTTGCGTGGCGGCCGGTCGCTACCATTGCCCGGCTCGTTGCCGAGGTGCAGGAACTCGATGGGATGGCCCTCGAAGCTCTGTACTTCGGCGCCGTTGGCGATCAGGGTATCGGGATCGTCCTGTCCTGGCATGGCAAGCTGGTGATGGAAGCCCTCTTCCTTGCCATGAAAGGAAGCACTGCAGAAGAAGATCGGCTTGCCTTTCTGAATGGCGGTGACGCGGCGGGTGGTGAAACTGCCGCCATCACGCACGCTATCGACCTGGTAGACGACCGGACGCTTGGCATCGCCGGGACGCAGGAAATAGCCGTGCAGGGAGTGCACGCGGCGTTCGGGGGTTAGCGTCTGGCTGGCCGCCGATAGGGCCTGTCCAAGCACCTGGCCGCCGAACAATTGAGGAAACCCCAGGTCCTGGCTATGGCCTCGGAACAGGTTTTCCTCGATCATCTCCAGGCCCAGCAGGGCGACCAAGGCATCCAGGGCTTGAGTCATGACGCTATTCCTCTAGCAGGGTAATACTCGACTGTTTCATTTTGCCAGCATACCGGAGACCATCGCCGATGCGCAGTGACGAATATTACATGCACCGGGCACTGGACCAGGCGCGCCTGGGCCTTGCGGCCGGGGAGGTGCCGGTGGGGGCGGTGGTGGTGGACAGCGGGGGGGAGATAATCGGTGAGGGCTACAACGCGCCTGTCGGCTGCCACGATCCCAGCGCCCATGCCGAAGTGCGTGCCTTGCGTGCGGCGGCGGCGCATCTGGGCAACTACCGTCTCGACGACTGCACCCTCTATGTGACCCTGGAACCCTGCCTGATGTGCACCGGGGCGATCATTCACGCGCGTCTGGCGCGGGTGGTCTATGGTGCCGCCGAACCCAGGACCGGCATGGTCGAGTCCCGGGCCAACCTGTTCGCCCAACCCTGGCACAATCATCGGGTGGACGTCGAAGGCGGGTTGCTGGCGATCCAGGCCAAGCGTCTGTTGCGCGATTTCTTCACCGAGCGACGCTGAGCCGTGCCGTCATCCTAGAGCACCGGGGGGACGGTATTGAACAGGCTGTCATCGTCTTCGTCGGGCACACGTTGATTGAGCTGGAAGAACTGCTGCTGGCTACGGTCGACGTAGTTGAGTACCTCGTAATAGCGCCGGACGTTGCGAACATAGATCACCGGCTCGCCGCCGCGGGCATAGCCGTGACGCGTCTGGCTGTACCATTCACGATTCTGCAGCAACGGCAGCGCTTCGCGCACGTCGGTCCAGGCATGGGGATCGCCACCGCGCAGCTCGGCGATCCGCTGTGCGTCGTACAGATGTCCGAGGCCGACATTGTAGGCGGCCAAGGCCATCCACAGACGGTCGGTGCCAGTGATCTCCTCCGGTAGGCGGTCCATGGTCTGGAGCAGATAGCGTGCGCCGCCGTCGATGCTCTGGGCGGGGTCGAGGCGATCGGCGATGCCGACTTCCTCGGCGGTCGGGTTGGTCAGCATCATCAGGCCGCGCACCCCGGTCGGCGAGGTCGCCTGCGGGTCCCAGTGAGACTCCTGGTAGCCCACCGCCGCCAGCAACTTCCAGTCGAAGCCGGTGTCGCGGGCCGCTTTGCGGAACAGGTCGGCGTAGTCGGGCAACTTCTCGTGCACGTCATTGATGAAGATACGTGCCCCGACGTATTCCAGGTAATCGTCGTGGCCGAAGTAGCGCTGCACCAGTTCATCCAGGGTCCCATCGAGCTGCAGGGCGTACAGGAAGCGGTTGGCTTCCTCCAGCAGCCCCAACCCCTGACCCGAAGGCAATGCCCAGGCCATGCTGAGCGGCTCGCCGAGTTCGAAGCCGTTTTCCACGCCGGGGAAGAACAGGCGATTCAGTTTGAACTGGTGGGCATAGATGACGGCGGCGTCCAGGCTGCCGTTTTCCACTCGCTGCAGCAGGTCGGCGACCTCCAGATCGGCGGCTTCCTTCCAGCTCAGTTCGGGCAGTTCGACCTGCAGCTCGCGCAGGATCAATCCCGCCCCCGAGCCACGAATGGCGCCCACGCTGCGTCCCATCAGGTCGGCCGGTTCGCGCAGCGCCGGCAATCCGCGGCGATAGACCACCAGGGGCTGCAATTCGAGAATCGGGCGGCTGAAGTACAGGCCTTCGAGGGTCGGGTCCAGGGGCAGGGCGGCGGCACCCAGGTCGCCTTCACCACTGCGCACGGCATCGAGGACACCCTCGATATTGCGGCTGGCGTCCATCGACAGGCTGACGCCGAGATGATCGGCGAAGCGCCGGATCAGTTCAAATTCGAAACCGGTAGGGCCGTGGCGACCCTCGTAATAGGTCGTGGGGGTGTTGCGGGTGAATACCGCGATGAAATCGCGATGACGTATGTCATCGAGGTGTCGGCCTTGAGGGGGCGCCTGTCGGTTGGGAAACAGCGCCAACACCAGAGCGGACAACAGTAGGAGGTACCACCGGCGATAACGATACAGGTGGCGAAACAAGGCCTGGGGCATGGGCAGTGTGCGATGGCGATGAGACGTTTTACCTTACCGGCCGTCGAGCGAACTGTCACCTCGAGTCGACCTCGGATTTCGCCATGCCTACGCTTTCCAGTATCATGTGCGCTCATTGCCGCAGGCCGCGGCCCCGTTTTTCGCTTTCTTCAGAGGCTCTATCGACATGCTCGAACTGCGAGGCGCGCCCGCCCTTTCCGCTTTCCGTCATGCCAAGTTGCTGGCCGCCCTGCGTAAACACGTGCCCGAGGTCGAATCGCTGCGTGCCGAGTACGTGCACTTCGTCGATCACGACGGTGATCTGACCAGTGATGATCAGGCGGTGCTCGAGCGCCTGCTGGATTATGGCATCGCCTCTCGGGATCAAGACTCGGCGGGCCTTGCGACCTCGCGTGAAGGGCACCTGTTTCTTGTGGTACCGCGTCTGGGGACCCTGTCGCCATGGTCATCCAAGGCCACCGACATCGCCAGGAACTGTGGCCTGACCAGGGTGCGGCGCCTGGAACGTGGCATCGCCTATCGTGTCAAGCTCGGCGGGCCGCTCTCGCTGGACGCCTTCAACG
The DNA here is from genome assembly GCF_042646605.1 of Litchfieldella rifensis. Taxonomy (NCBI): domain Bacteria; kingdom Pseudomonadati; phylum Pseudomonadota; class Gammaproteobacteria; order Oceanospirillales; family Halomonadaceae; genus Litchfieldella; species Litchfieldella rifensis. The sequence continues at coordinate 171,370 of NZ_JBHRUG010000027.1, forward strand.
CGATCGTCGCCGTCCTGCACGACCGCATGACGGAATCCGTGCTCGCCAACGCCTCGGATGCCGCCAAGTTGTTTGCCCATCACGAGCCGGCGCCGCTGGGCCAGGTGGATATCCTCGAGGGAGGACGCGAGGCACTGGTCACGGCCAACCTGGGGCTGGGGCTGGCGCTGGCCGAGGACGAGATCGACTACCTGCTCGAGGCTTTCCAGGGGCTGGGTCGGAATCCGTCGGATGTCGAGCTGATGATGTTCGCCCAGGCCAACTCCGAACATTGTCGCCACAAGATCTTCAATGCCGACTGGCTGATCGACGACGAGCCTCAGCCACGCTCGTTGTTCAAGATGATCAAGCACACTTACGAGCGCTCGCCGGGTGGCATTCTCTCGGCCTATAGCGATAACGCCGCGGTGATCGAGGGGGCCATGGCGGGCCGCTTCTTCCCCGCGCCGCTGATCGGCAAGGGGAGCGAGACGGCGTCCTACGGCACCCATGGGGAGCCGATTCACATCCTGATGAAGGTCGAGACCCACAATCATCCGACGGCGATCGCTCCCTACCCCGGGGCTGCCACCGGGGCGGGCGGCGAGATCCGCGACGAGGGTGCGACCGGCATCGGCGGCAAACCCAAGGCCGGGTTGACAGGCTTCGCGGTGTCCAACCTGCACATCCCGGAATTCGTCCAGCCTTGGGAAGCCTTCGACTACGGCAAGCCCGAGCGCATCAAGAGCGCCCTGGAGATCATGCTCGAGGCGCCCATCGGCGGCGCGGCCTTCAACAACGAGTTCGGGCGTCCCAACCTGACCGGCTATTTCCGTAGCTACGAGCAGGATGCGGTGGGCGCCGGCGGTATCGAGCGGCGCGGCTATCACAAGCCGATCATGCTGGCCGGTGGCTACGGCAATATCCGTGCAGGCCATGTGCAAAAGGGCGAAATCCCCGTCGGCGGCAAGCTGATCGTGATGGGCGGCCCGGCGATGCTGATCGGCTTGGGCGGTGGCGCGGCATCCTCCATGGCCTCGGGCAGTTCCAGCGAGGATCTCGACTTCGCCTCGGTGCAGCGCGACAACGCCGAGATCGAACGCCGTGCGCAGGAAGTCATCGACCGTTGCTGGGCGCTGGGCGAGGCCAACCCCATCCGCTTCATCCATGACGTGGGGGCCGGTGGCCTGTCCAACGCGCTGCCTGAACTGGTCAAGGACGGCAATCGCGGCGGACGCTTCGAATTGCGCGCCGTGCCCAACGCCGAGCGGGGCATGAGTCCGCTGGAGATCTGGTGCAACGAGGCCCAGGAGCGCTATGTGCTGGCCGTGGCAGCGCAAGATCTCGACACCTTCGATGCCCTGTGTGCGCGTGAGCGCTGTCCCTATGCGGTGGTCGGCGAGGCCACCGAGGCACACCATCTCGAAGTCCGCGATGGCCACTTCGAGAGCCGGCCGGTGGATCTGCCGATGAGCGTGCTGTTCGGCAAGCCGCCCAGGATGCAGCGCGAGTTCACCCGCGAGACCCGTGACCTGCCGGGGCTGGCGCTGGACAATCTCGACCTGCGCGAGGCGCTGGATCGTGTGCTGCGCTTGCCCACGGTGGCTTCCAAGAGCTTTCTGATCACCATCGGCGACCGCTCCATCACCGGCCAGGTCGCCCGCGACCAGATGGTTGGGCCCTGGCAAGTGCCGGTGGCCGACGTGGCCGTGACCACGGCGAGTTTCGACACCCATGCCGGCGAAGCCATGGCGATGGGCGAGCGCCCGCCGGTGGCACTGATCGACCCGGCAGCCAGCGCCCGCCTGGCGGTGGCCGAGGCGATCACCAACCTGGCCGCCGCGCCGATCGACAAGCTTGCCGACATCAAGCTGTCCGCCAACTGGATGAGCGCCGCCGACCATGTCGGCGAGAATCAGGCGCTGTACGACGCCGTGCATGCCGTCGGCATGGAGCTGTGCCCGGCGCTCGGCATCGCCATACCGGTGGGCAAGGACTCGATGTCGATGCGTACCGCTTGGCAGGAGGAAGAGGAAGAGAAAAGCATCACTGCGCCACTGTCGCTGGTTGTGACCGGCTTTGCCCCGGTGACCGATGCCCTCAGGACCCTGACCCCGCAGATCAATCTGGAACAGGACGAGAGCGACCTGATCCTGATCGACCTGGGCGCCGGCCAGAACCGCCTGGGCGGTTCGGCGCTGGCCCAGGTCTACGGTCAGGTCGGTGACGAATGCCCCGACCTCGACGATGCCGAGGACCTCAAGGCCTTCTTCAGCGTGATCCAGGGCCTCAACGCCGATGGCAAGTTACTGGCCTACCACGACCGCAGTGACGGTGGCCTGCTGGTAACGCTGCTGGAGATGGCCTTCGCCGCCCATGCCGGCCTGGAGATAAAGCTAGACTGGTTGATCGATGAGCCGCACGAGGCGGTCGACGCGCTGTTCGCCGAGGAGCTGGGGGCGGTGATCCAGGTCAACCGCGCCGATACCGAATACACGCTGGCCCAGTTTGCCGCCGCCGGTATCGATACCTGCGGCGTCATCGCCCGCCCGCGCTACGACGACCAGGTGCGTGTGACGCTGTTCGAGGAGCCGTTGCTCGAGACCACTCGGTTGCTGACCCAGCGCACCTGGAGCGAGACCAGCTACCGCCTGCAGGCGCTGCGCGACAACCCTGACTGTGCCAAGAGCGAGTTCGACGGCCTGCTCGACGACCGTGACCCGGGGCTGTCTGCTCAGCCTTCCTTCGATATCGACGAAGACATCGCCGCGCGCTATGTCGATGCACCCCAGGTCAACCTCGCGCGCCCGGCCATGGCGGTACTGCGTGAGCAGGGCGTCAACGGCCAGGTGGAGATGGCCTGGGCCTTCGACCGCGCCGGCTTCGAGACCGTCGATGTGCATATGAGCGATATCCTCGAAGGGCGCGTGTCGCTCGAGGATTTCAAGGGCCTGGTGGCCTGTGGCGGCTTCTCCTATGGCGACGTGCTCGGTGCCGGTGGCGGCTGGGCCAAGTCGGTGCTGTTCAACGCCCATGCCCGCGAACAGTTCGCGGGTTTCTTCGCGCGTGACGACAGTTTCGCGCTCGGCGTGTGCAACGGCTGCCAGATGCTCTCGCAGTTGAAGGAACTGATTCCCGGTGCCGAGAACTGGCCGCGCTTCGTGCGCAACGAGTCCGAGCAGTTCGAGGCCCGCCTGTCGATGGTCCAGGTCGAGAACAGTGCGTCGATTCTGTTGGCCGGCATGGAAGGCTCGCGCCTGCCGATTGCGGTCGCCCATGGCGAAGGCCGCGCCGAGTTCCGCGACAGCGGCCATCTGCGTGCCATGCAGGGGAGTTCGCAGATCGCCCTGCGCTATGTCGACAACTACGGTCAGGTCACCAGTCGCTATCCGGCCAACCCCAATGGCTCGCCCGCCGGCATCACCGGGCTGACCACGCCGGATGGCCGCGTCACCATCATGATGCCCCACCCCGAGCGGGTGGCGCGTGCGGTGACCAACTCCTGGCGCCCGGCCGGATGGACCCGGGATGGCGCCTGGATGCGCTTGTTCCGCAACGCCCGCACCTGGCTGGGCTGATCTTCGCGCACGGCGTCAGGATACGGAAGGCGGCCCATGGGTCGCCTTCTTTTTTTACGTGCAAGAGGGTTACCGACGGTAGCTTTGTCTTTACACATCCGGTGTGATGCTTGTTGCTATGCTGTACGGCATCGAAGTACCTAAGCTCGCAGCCTTCTTGCGTGGCTGATCCACGCTGATGCTGTGAAGCACGCCTTCCTATGACGCACTGCCTGCCACAGCAGCGGGACATGACGGAGGAGTCATGGCGGATCAGGGACGAAGCGAAGAGCACGCCAGCATCGCCTTTCATGCCGAGTCGGTGGAGGCGGTCGTTGACCGATTCAATAGCGACACAGAGCGTGGTCTGAGTGCTGAGGAGACCCGGCGAAGGCTCGAGCATTACGGGGTCAATGAACTTCCCGAGGACAAGCGCGCCGGCCTGTTGCGCATCTTTCTGCACCAATTCACGGATCCTTTGATCTACATCCTGTTCATCGCCGCAATCGTTTCGCTGACCATCGGCAGTGTTGCCAATGCCGTTTTCATTGGCGCTGTGTTGCTGATCAACGCGTTAGTCGGCTGCTTTCAGGAATACCAGGCGGAATCCAGTGCTCAGGCGTTGCAGGACGTGGTGCGCTTGCGTCCACATGTACTGCGTGATGGGCAGCGCGAGGAAATCGATGCCACCGACCTGGTGCCGGGCGACATCGTGATACTCGGGGCGGGCGATGCCATACCCGCGGATCTGCGCCTGATCGACAGCACCCGACTGCAGGTCGACGAGTCGTTGCTCACCGGTGAGTCCACACCGGTCGAAAAGGACGCAATGGCCGATCTCGATGAAGAAACACCCTTGGCCGAGCGCTCGACCCTGCTGCATTCGGGGAGTGCCGTGATGAGTGGGCACGCCACCGGTATCGTCATTCGTACCGGCAAGGACACCGAGATCGGGCAGATCGCCGAATCGCTCGCTCGCAAGGAGAGCGGTACCCCACCGCTGGTGCACAAACTCAAGCGTCTGACCAACTGGATCGCGATATTCACGCTCACGGCGGTGGCTGGCGTCGCATTGATCCAATATCTCAAAGGCGCGGGCTTCACCGATATTTTTACCTTGGCCGTGGCGCTGGCGGTTTCCGCCATCCCCGCTGGACTGCCGATCGCCATCACTGTTGCGCTATCGGTCGCTTCCACACGCATGGCCAAACGCAATGTGATCGTGCGCCGTCTGGCCGCCGTCGAAGGCTTGGGCTCCTGCACCGTGATCGCCAGCGACAAGACCGGCACGCTGACGGCCAATAAACTGGCGGTGCAACGCATATGGCTGGCGCCGGATCGGCGTGTCGAGATCGGTGGCGAAGCCCAAGATCTGCAGGGCGAGGTTACGGCCGATGGCGAGGCGCCTGATGATACGCTGCGCGATAAGCTGCGTGCATTCGCCACTGTCGGTGCCTTGGCCAACGAGGGCTCGCTCGAGGTCGAGAATGGCGAGATTCGCAATGTGGACGGTGACAGTACCGATCTCGCCTTCCTGATACTGGCCGAGAAGCTGGATATCGACCGCGCGCGACTTGCCGATGACTATCCTGAACGCGAGCGACTCCCATTCGAGCCGTCCAAGTTCTTTGGTGCGGTGTTCAATGAGACGCATGGCGAGCTCAAGGCGCATGCCAAAGGCGCGCCCGAGACGATCATGGACATGTGCTCCCTCGACGACGAGACGCGCCGCGCCATCGAACAGCAGCAGAAGGAGTGGGCCGGCGAAGGATATCGCATGCTGGCGGTTGCCGAAGGTACGGTGGCTTCAGCGGATGAGGATCATCTTCGTGGCTTGGAGTTTCTGGGGCTTGCGGCACTGATGGATCCGGTACGCGAGGAGGTTCCGGGGGCGATCGAACGCTGTCACGGTGCCGGCGTCGGCGTGCGCATGATCACCGGCGACCACCCGGATACGGCTTACGCCATTGGCCGCAGCCTGCACTTGGCCGATGAACCGGAACAGGTACTTACCGGCAGTGCCTTGTCCGAAGCGGGCAGTGACGCCGACGAGCGTATCGGCCGGGCCCGCGTCTTTGCCCGGACCGAGCCGTTGCAGAAGACGGAGATCGTGGAGTCGTTGCAGCGCGCGGAGCATTTCGTTGCCGTCACCGGCGATGGCGTCAACGATGCCCCGGCCCTGAATCGTGCCAACATCGGCATCGCCATGGGCGAGAGCGGTACGGATGTGGCGCGCAGTGCCAGCGATCTCATCCTCACCGATGACAATTTCGCCTCTCTTGTCCCCGGCATCGAATGGGGTCGCACGGCCTATGACAATGTGCGCAAGGTCGTCTGGCTATTGTTGGCTACAGGGGCCGCCGAGGTGCTGTTGTTCTTTCTTGCCCTCGGTTTCGGACTACCGATCCCGCTGACCGCAATTCAACTATTGTGGTTGAACATGGTGACCAACGGCATCCAGGACGTCGCCCTGGGCCTCGAGAAGACCGAGCCGGGGGTGCTCGAACGGCCCCCGCGTGCGCCCGACGAGCCGATATTCAACCGCAGGATGATAGAAAACGTGCTGGTGGCCGGCTGCTATATCGGCCTCGTGGCGTTCGGCGTCTATTTCTACTTGCATTCCGTGATGGGCATGGGCGAAACCCAGGCTCGCAACCTCACGCTACTGTTGATGGTCTTGTTCGAGAATGTTCATCTGTTGAGTTGTCGCTCCGAATATCGCTCCTTCTTTCGGATACCCGTGCGCAGCAACCCGCTGCTGCTGGTGTCCATCCTGGCCGCGCATGGCATCCATATTGCTGCGATGTATACCCCCGGACTCAGCGACGTGCTCGGCGTCGCGCCGGTCTCGCTGCAGACATGGGCCAGCCTGTTGGGGATTGCCGTCACATTATTGGCAGTCGACGAATGTGCCAAGTGGCTCAGGGCTAGTGTGGCTGGAACAGGAGTCTCAAGGGCGAGCACTGGCTAGCGGCCGGTGACCGGCGACGCGTAGAATGCTTTCTCTTTCGGCTTGAAGAGTGGCATGAACCACACCGTCAACGCAGCAATGCCAACGCCTACGCTACGCCCCTATCAGCAGCAGGCGGTTCGTCGCGTGGTCGAGCATTTTCGGGCCAGTGACGAACCGGCCGTCGTGGTGCTGCCCACTGGCAGCGGCAAGTCACTGGTGATCGCCGAACTGGCGCGGCTCGCCCGTGGGCGGGTGCTGGTATTGGCTCACGTGCGCGAACTGGTCGAGCAGAACCATGCCAAGTACCGGGCCTATGGGCTCGAGGCGGATATCTTCAGTGCCGGCCTGGGGCGCAAGGAGAGTGGTCGCCAGGTGGTGTTCGGCTCGGTACAGTCGGTGGTGCGTAACCTCGACGCCTTCGCTGCCCCAGCAAGCGAGTGGGGCGATTTCACCTTGCTGGTGATCGACGAGTGCCATCGCGTCTCGCTGGAGGCCGATAGCAGTTACCATCAGGTCATCGACCACCTGCGCCGGGCCAACCCGCGCCTCAAGGTGTTGGGGCTGACCGCGACGCCTTTTCGGCTGGGGCAGGGCTTCATCTATCATCGCCATCATCACGGCATGGTGCGTGGCGAGACGGACTGCTTCTTTGCCGACTGCGTGTTCGAACAGCCACTGCGCTTGATGGTCAAGCAGGGCTATCTGGCTGAGCCGAAACGCATCGACGTCGCCGTCGAGCGCTACGACTTCTCGGCATTGGTGCCGTCGACACGCGGCCTGTTCAGCGAGGACGATCTCAATCGCGTGGTCAGTGGCCAACGTGTCACTCCCGGCATCATCGCCGAGATCGTCGAGCGCGCTCACGACCGCCGGGGTGTGATGCTCTTTGCCGCCACCGTGGCGCACGCTGAGGAGATTCTCGGTTACCTGCCCAAGGACGAAGCGGCGCTGATCATCGGCAATACCCCGTCCGGCGAGCGCGAGCGTCTGGTTGACGCCTTCAAGAACGAGCGGCTCAAGTTTCTGGTCAATGTGGCGGTGCTGACCACCGGTTTCGACGCGCCGCACGTCGACCTGATCGCCATCCTGCGCCCTACCGAATCGGTGAGCCTCTATCAGCAGATCGTCGGCCGGGGCTTGCGTCAGGCACCAGGCAAGTCGGACTGCCTGATCCTCGATTACGCCGGCAACCCCTGGGATCTCTACGCTCCCGAGGTCGGCTCGCCCAGGCCCGATTCCGGCTCGGAACCGGTGCAGGTCGAATGCCCGGCCTGCGGCCATGCCAACCTGTTCTGGGGCAAGCGCGACGGCGAGATCGTCATCGAGCATTTCGGCCGTCGTTGTCAGGGTTTGGTGGAAAGTGACGGCGGCCGGCATCAGTGCGACTTTCGCTTCCGCTTCAAGACGTGTGATCGCTGTGGGGCCGAGAACGACATCGCCGCCCGTCAATGCCATGACTGTCAGGCGCGCCTGGTCGACCCCGACGACAAGCTCAAGGAGGCCCTGCGTCTCAAGGACGCGCTAGTGCTCAGGGTCAGTGGCATGCAACTAGAAACGGCACGCAACGGGCGCGGGCTCGAGCGGCTCAAGGTCACCTATCACGACGAGGATGGTGCCACGCTCAACGAATGGTTCGCGCTGGAGACTCCGCCGCAACGGGCTGCCTTCGCGGCGGTGTTCCTGCGCGATCATCTTCGTGCGCCGGAAGTCGCCTGGCGGCCCGTTTCACCGCATGAGGTGATCGAAGGTCAGAGCCGCCTGCGCGCTCCGGACTTCGTCGTCGGGCGCCGGGTCGGTCGTCACTGGCAGGTGCGCGAGAAGCTGTTCGATTACATCGGGCGTTATCGCCGGGCCGACAGCGCCGCCGAGACGCCATGAAAGGCCGCGGCTTACCCTGGAGGCCCAGGTCTTGCTAGACTGCACGATCAATCCGTCGACCGGGAATCACAGGAGGCCAGGCCACGCGTGAGCGATACGCCTTCGACCGCCACCTTGGAGGCTCCCGCCGCGCAGCAGGCGGAGGCCTTGGCGCGGCTGTTCGACGAGCCGATCTTCGATGCGCCCGAGGACCTCTATATTCCTCCCGAGGCCCTGCGGGTATTTCTCGAGACCTTCGAAGGCCCGCTGGATCTGTTGCTGTACCTGATTCGGCGCCAGAATCTGGATATCCTGAGCATCGACGTGGCGGCCATCACCCACCAGTACATCGAGTACGTGGAGCTGATGAAGGCGCTGGAGATCGAGTTGGCCGGCGAGTACCTGCTGATGGCGGCGATGCTGGCCGAGATCAAGTCGCGGACGCTGTTGCCGCGCCCGCCCAAGGGCGACGACGAGGACGACGAGAGCGACCCGCGCGCCGAGCTGATCCGCCGCCTGCAGGAATACGAGCAGTTGAAGCTGGCCGCGGAATCGCTTAACGAGCTGCCGCGCCAGGGGCGTGACTGGTTTCCCGCCCAGGCCGGGTTGCCGCCGCTGGAAACCCGGGTGGTGCATCCCGAGGTCGAGCTCGATGAGCTGCTGCGCGCGTTGTCGGGCATCCTGCGCCGCGCCGAGCTGAACCAGTCGCACCAGATCAGCCGCGAGGTGCTGTCGACCCGCGAGCGGATGCTGGCGATCATGGGGCGCTTGAACCATGAGCACTACACGCCCTTCGAATCGCTGTTCACCCTGGAGGAAGGGCGCGCCGGGGTCATCGTGACCTTCATGGCGATTCTCGAGTTGGCCAAGGAGGCGATGATCGAGATCGTGCAGAATGCGCCGTTGTCGCCGATCCACTTGCGTGCCAGGATTGCGGCCGGGGGCGAGGAAGCCGCCCTGGAGGACGAAGACGAAACAGGCGAAAGCCCTTTTGCCGTTGACCCTGCCGAGGAGTCGCTGCCCGCGGTGCAGCCAGCGCCACACGGTGAAAGTGAGTGACAGGATGAACGAACCCGTCAGCCAGTTGGACGAGATCCTCGAAGCGGCCCTGCTGGCGGCCGGCGAGCCATTGTCGCCGGAGCGCCTGGAGGCCCTGTTCGACGACCACGAGCGCCCGCCACGTCGCGACCTGCGCGCGGCCCTGGCACGCCTCGACGAACGCCTGGAGCATGGTGCCCTGGAGCTGGTCGAGACCGCCTCCGGATTCCAGCTGCGCATCCGTTCGCGACTGTCGCCCTGGGTGTCGCGGCTGTGGGACGAGCGTCCCCAGCGCTATTCGCGGGCACTGTTGGAGACCCTGGCGCTGATCGCCTATCGCCAGCCGGTGACGCGCGGCGACATCGAGGAGGTGCGCGGGGTGGCGGTGAGTTCCTCGATCATGCGCACCCTGTCGGAGCGCGGCTGGATCCGCGTGGTGGGGCAGCGCGACGTGCCCGGGCGGCCGGCGGTATACGCCACGACCCGGCAGTTTCTCGACGATTTCGGCCTCAAGACCCTCGACGGTCTGCCGCCGATGCACGAGCTGAAGGATTTCGAGGAGCGCTATGCCATGTTCGAGGAGCGTGCCGCCCAGAAAGAAGACGAGCCCGTGCAGGAAGACGAGAACGAATGGCCGGCGGAGGACGACGCCTCCGCCGTCGAGGCCGGCACCCGCGAGGAGGGCGCCGATGGCGACCCACCGGCCGGGACGGCCGACGATGAAGTACACGCCGAGAAGGCGTCCACACGGTCCAGGCTGAGCTTCGCCGATCTCGAAGCCCGCCTGGCCGAACGTGCCCGCGAGACCGTCGAGGAAGACGGACACGCGGGCGCGACAACCTCAACCGATGAGATGTCTGACGAGTCATGAGTACGACCAGCGAAAAACTGCAGAAGGTTCTTGCCCGCGCCGGGCTGGGCTCGCGCCGCGAGATGGAAACCGCCATCGGCGCCGGGCGCGTCAAGGTCAATGGCCGGGTGGCCACCCTGGGCGACCGTGTCGAGGCCCGCGACAAGGTGACTTTCGACGACCGCCCAATAACCTTGCGTGGTGCCGAGGAAGTCCCGCGCCGGGTGATCATGTACAACAAGCCCGAGGGCGAGCTGTGCACCCGCAAGGACCCCGAAGGGCGGCGCACCGTCTTCGAGCGCTTGCCGCGCCTCAAGGGCGAGCGCTGGATCGCGATCGGCCGCCTGGACATCAATACCAGTGGCCTGCTGCTGTTCACGACCGACGGGGAGTTGGCCAACCGCCTGATGCACCCCTCCACCGAGATCGAGCGTGAATACGCCGTGCGCGTGATGGGCGAGGTGAAGAAGGAGAGCGTCGTGGCCATGGTCGAGGGCGTGATGCTCGAGGATGGTCCGGCACGCTTCACCGATGTGCAGGAGTTCGGCGGCGAGGGTATCAACACCTGGTTCCATGTGGTGATCATGGAAGGCCGCAACCGTGAGGTGCGTCGGCTGTGGGAGTCCCAGGGGCTGACGGTGAGTCGTCTCAAACGGGTGCGTTACGGGAATATCTTCCTCGATAAGCGTGCCAAGGCCGGGGAATGGACGGAGCTCAACCAGGACGAGATCGACGATCTCTCGAGCCTGGCCGGGCTCGCGCCGCGCAAGGTGCCGGAACTGACCCCGGACGAGAAGAACCGCTGGAGTCGTGACAAGCACAAGCGTCGCCCGGTGCAGGCCATGCGCAAGCCCAAGTCACCGCGCAAGCACTGATTTGGCTGAAAAAGTACTTGTCAGTTCGGGGCGTTGCCAGTACTATGTGCGCCCTGTCGGGAGGGGAAACGTGACGTGAACCCTCGCGATAGTTCGGCGGCGGGTCGTTAGCTCAGTTGGTAGAGCAGTTGGCTTTTAACCAATTGGTCGTAGGTTCGAATCCTACACGACCCACCATCACCGCCGCCGTTCTGTGCCTGGTAGCCGGCGCAGGCGTTGCGGGTCGTTAGCTCAGTTGGTAGAGCAGTTGGCTTTTAACCAATTGGTCGTAGGTTCGAATCCTACACGACCCACCAGCATTTCGATCAGCGCCCTTGTCTCTGCGGAGGCGAGGGCGCTTTTCTGTGGGTGCCCACAACCCCCTGTGCCGAGAAAAGGGGAGAAATCGCGGTATGTTATGGTCTAGAATGATCAATGGCCGAGCGGCGCGGGAGTCGCATCGCTCGCGCCGTCAGGGGCGTCGCGGCAGGCGGAGAGCCGGCCCTACGACGCATCTGGTGCCATGCAGGGGGAGCCCCTGCCAGTCACAGTGGTAGACACGATGACGATCATGACCTCCCGAGCCGAGGTGCGCGAGCACCTGGTCCGTGCCTATTGCCCGACTCGGATTCCCGCCGAGGACGAGGCGCACGTTAATGAAATCAAGCGCCTGCTGCACGAGCAGAATGCCGTGCTGGTGGCGCATTACTACACCGACGATGCCATTCAGCAACTCGCCGAAGAAACCGGGGGCTGTGTGGCCGACTCCCTGGAAATGGCCCGCTTCGGCGCTCGCCACGAGGCCTCGACCCTGGTCGTGGCCGGGGTGCGCTTCATGGGTGAGACCGCCAAGATCCTGTCGCCCGAAAAACGTGTACTGATGCCGACCCTGGAGGCAACCTGCTCGCTCGACGTTGGCTGTCCGGCCGACGAGTTCAGTGCTTTCTGCGATCAGCACCCCGACCGCACCGTAGTGGTCTATGCCAATACCTCGGCGGCGGTCAAGGCGCGTGCCGACTGGGTGGTGACCTCGTCCATCGCCGTCGATGTCATCGAGCATCTGCAGGCGCGTGGCGAGAAGATCCTGTGGGCGCCGGACAAGCACCTGGGGAATTACATCCAGCAAAAGACCGGCGCCGACATGTTGCTGTGGGACGGTGCCTGCATCGTCCATGAGGAGTTCAAGGCCAAGGGCATCGAGGATCTCAAGGCGCTCTATCCCGATGCCGCGGTACTGGTCCATCCCGAGTCGCCGGCACCGGTGGTCGGGCTGGCCGATGTGACCGGTTCCACCTCGCAGTTGATCAAGGCCGCCAAGGAGCTGCCCCACGACAAGCTGATCGTGGCAACCGACCGCGGGATCTTCTTCAAGATGCAGCAGGCGGTGCCCGACAAGCTGCTGTTCGAGGCGCCGACGGCCGGCAACGGCGCCACCTGCAAGAGCTGCGCTCACTGCCCGTGGATGGCCATGAATGCGCTGGATAACCTGGCCGGTGCGTTGCGTTACGGCAGTGGCGAGGTGTTCGTGGATACCGAGCTGCGCACCAAGGCGCTCAAGCCGCTTGAGCGGATGCTCAATTTCCATTCCTAAGCTACGGGCTACGGGCTACGGGCTACGGGCTACGAGCAATTAAGCTCGCAACAATATCGCGGGCTATCATCATTCTCGCGGCTCGCGGCTCGCGGCTCAAAACTTCTCCATCGTTTCGCGATAGTCGAGGAAGTCTTCGCGGCGTTTCTCGATGCGGCTGGTGACGGTAGGGTCGCCAGTACGCTTGGCCGCCTCCTCGGCGACATCCAGTTGGCGGATGGCACGGTCGATGCGCCCGGTCAGTTGCAGGTATTCGGCGCGTGCCAGATGGCCCCAGGCCTCATGATGGCTGCGACCGGCCGCTTCGGCCAGCAGCACGAAGAGCTGCGGGTCTTCAGGGCGTTGCTCGGTCAGTTCGCGCAATACCTGGAAGGCCTGGCCCGGATCGCGCTGCAGCAGGGCCTCGCCCAGCAGGCGTTGGGCCGGCGTGTAGTCGGGCATGAGCCGCAGCAGTCGGCGGGTGCGTTCGATGGTGTCGTCGTAGCGCCCCGCCTGGAGGGACACTTCGGCCGCCGACGCCGGAATCAACGGCAGGTCGGGAAGTTCGCTTGCCAGCGCATCGAGTGCTGTCAGGGCCGCCTGGGTCTGGCCGCGTTCGGCGTCGATCAGGGCCGCCAGATAGCGCCTGGCCATCGGGTCGGGGTCGTCCTGGACCAATTGGGTGGTCGCCTGGCTCGGATTGCTGCGGTTAAGGTCGAGCAACGCTCGGGCGCGAATCATGTCGAAGGAGGGGCCGGTGTCGCGTGGCTGGCTCACGCGGATCTGCCTGGCACGGGCTTCGGTGTCGCTGATGCGTGATTCGGTCACCGGGTGCGTCAGCAGGAACTCTGGCGGGTTGCCCCCCTGCAGGGCGGCCACGCGTTGCATCGCACGGAACATGCGTATCATGGCCTGGGGGTCGTAACCGGCCTGGGCCATGGTCTGCAGGCCGATGCGGTCGGCTTCCTGCTCGAAGCGCCGGGAATAGGCCAATTGGTCCTGAATGAAGGCAGCCTGGGAGCCCATGGCGGTGGCGATGCCGGCGTCGCCACCGCCGCCGGCGGCGATCAGCATGCCGGCGAGCATCGCTGCCATGGCGGGGATCTGGGTTTCCTCGGCGCGCTCCATGCGCCGCGCATAGTGATTCTGTGACAGGTGGCCGAGTTCGTGCGCCAGCACCGAGGCCAGCGAGGCTTCATCCTTGGCGAAAGCGAACAGCCCAGAGTTGACGCCGATCACGCCACCGGGCACGGCGAAGGCGTTGAGCAGGCGGCTATCGACCAGGGTCACGGTGGTTCGGGTATTGTAGAGTTCGCTATGGGGGATGAGCTGGTCGACCAGCGACTCGACATAGTCTTGGGCGATGGGATCCTGCCAGGTGGAGGCGCGGGCCCGGAACTGGCGCAGCCAGGCGCGGCCGAGGCGATATTCCTCGTTGCCCGATACACTGGCAGTAGTGGTGCCGAGCTGCGGCAGGCCATAGTCGTCGATCGCGACGGCCGGCGATGCCAGTAAGCCGGCCAGTATCAAGGGCCCGGCGACGAGCCAGGGTTTCAGGGTATGGAACATGGGTTGCCTCGTTTTACCCGAGCCTTCTTCTGACATTGATTCATTGGTCAAAGTGCCTTTAAATTCCAAGGGATTTCGTTGCCAGCGGTGCCTGGCGTCCCTGATTCGATATTTTCCCGGGAGATCGCATGGCCCTGCAACCTGATGATGTGCTCGACGCCCGCGGCTTGCCTTGCCCGCTGCCGTTGTTGAAAGCCAAGCAGGCCTTGTCACGCCTGGATGCGGGGCAGCTGCTGGAGGTCTTGGCCACCGATGCCGGCTCATGGCGGGATTTCGAGACTTTCATCGCTCAGAGTGAGCATGAGATGCCGGCCCGCGAGGAGCAGGGTGAGGTCTATCGCTACTGGATCCGCAAGGGTGGCAGAGGGTCGGGGGCATGACCCTCCGCGCGGTGTTCAAGGGCTGGGTCGAGCGCTATTTCTCTGATGAGGAAGCGGTGATCCTGCTCGTGGTACTGGTGCTGGGATTCGCCGTGGTGATCTGGTTGGGGCGCATGTTGGCCCCGTTCTTCACCGCGCTGATCATCGCCTTCCTGCTGCAGGGGGCGGTGAGCTGGCTGGAACGACGCGGTATCCCCCATCTTTTGTCGGTAATCGTGGTGTTCCTGGCCTTCCTCGGCATGCTGCTGGCAATGGCCCTCATTGTCATGCCATTGATCTGGAACCAGTTGGTCGGCTTGGTGCAGGAAACCCCGCGGATGTTCGCCAGTGGCCAGCAATTGCTGGACGATCTCCAGGCGCGTTACCCCAATCTGGTCACACCGGATCAGATCCAGGACTGGATCGGCGCGGCCGGCCGCGAGCTGACCCAGATGGGACAACGGGCCCTGACGCTATCGCTGGCTTCGCTGGGTAATGTGCTGGCGCTGATCATCTATCTGGTGCTGGTGCCGATCCTGGTGTTCTTCATGCTCAAGGATCGCGATCGCCTGGTGGGGTTCATGCTGTGGCTGTTGCCTCGCAAGCGCGACCTGATGACGCGCATCTGGCATGAAATGGATGCCCAGATCGCCAATTACGTGCGTGGCAAGTTCATCGAGATCATCATCGTGGGCACCACGGCCTTCTTGACCTTCGCTTTCTTTGGTTTGCCCTATTCGGCGCTGTTGGCGGTATCGGTCGGTTTCTCGGTACTGGTGCCCTATATTGGTGCGGCGGTGGCCACCTTGCCGGTAGCGGCGGTGGCCGGTTTTCACTTCGGGATCAGTGACCAGTTCCTCTATGTCATCATTGCCTACGGGGTGCTGCAGGCCTTGGACGGCAACGTACTGGTGCCGGTGCTGTTTTCCGAGGCGGTCAACCTGCATCCGGTGTCGATCATTCTGGCGGTGCTGTTCTTCGGCGGGATCTGGGGATTCTGGGGCATCTTCTTCGCTATTCCCCTGGCCACGTTATTGAAGGCGCTGGTGTATGCCTGGCCCCGCAGCATCAAGTCAAAGGGGGGAGAGGCGGAGGAGTCCATCGAGGCGCTCTCGGAGGAATGAGAGCCCTGCCGCCTGGTCGGGCAGGGCGGGGATATGTCAGCCGGCATGCAATTGCTGTGCGGCCTCGAGCACGTCGTCGACATGGCCGGGCACCTTGACCCCGCGCCACTCACGGGCGAGCCTGCCCTCCTTGTCGATCAGGAAGGTGCTGCGCTCGATGCCCAGGTGCTCCTTGCCGTACAGCTTCTTGAGCTTGATGACATCGAACAGCCGGCACAGGGTTTCGTCCTTGTCGGAAACCAGTTCGAAGGTGAAGCCCTGCTTGGTCTTGAAGTTCTCCTGGGCGCGCAGCCCGTCGCGCGATACGCCGAGGATCACGGTATTGGCGGTAGCGAAGGCATCCTTGCGGTCGCGAAAATCGCCGCCCTCGGTGGTGCAACCCGGGGTGCTGGCCTTGGGATAGAAGTAGATCACCACCTGCTTTCCCTTCAGCTCCGCGAGGCTCACGGTGGTGTCGCTGGTGGCCTGGGCGGTGAAATCGGGAACCGGTTGTCCAAGCGTGACGCTCATCTATTGCTCCTTGAATGGTGGGTGACGCACGAAGACGCCATTGATTACACGCAACTGGCGGGCCGCTGTAAAGTCAGCATCAAGCAACGGCATTGCTCGCTGTACAGGCTTTCGCCGCCTGAGTACCATTTACCCATTGTCAATGCATGACTTGGGCGTCATTTGAACCGAAGAGGATCCGCAGAATGATCACAGGCAGCATCGTCGCCCTGGCGACACCGATGAAGGCCGCTGGCGAGATCGATTGGGAGGCGCTGCGTCGTCTGGTGAACTTCCACCTCGACAACGGCACGGATGCCATCGTCGCTGCCGGCACCACGGGGGAACCCACCACCATGTCGTTCGCCGAGCACTTCGATGTGATTCGCACCGTGGTGGAAGAGGTCGCCGGGCGCATCCCGGTCATCGCCGGCACGGGGGCCAATGCCACGTCGGAAGCGGTGGAACTGGCACGCTATGCCAAGGAGGTGGGCGCCGACTACTGCTTGTCGGTATGCCCCTACTACAACAAGCCGACCCAGGAAGGCCTCTACCGGCATTTCAGGGCCGTGGCCGAGGGCGCCAACTTACCGGTGATCCTTTATAACGTCCCTGGACGGACCTGTTCGGATCTCTACAACGAGACGGTGTTCCGCCTGGCCGAGCTCGACAACATCGTTGGCCTCAAGGACGCGACCGGTAATCTGGAGCGGGCCGAGGAGCTCGTCGAGCGACTCAAGGGCAGCGATTTCATGCTCTATTCCGGCGACGATGCCACGGCTTGCGATTTCATGCTGATGGGGGGGCACGGCGATATCTCGGTGACAGCCAATGTCGCGCCCCGCGCCATGCACGAATTGTGCGCCGCAGCCGTGGCCGGTGATGTCGACAAGGCCCACCAGATCAACACCCGGCTGATGCCACTGCATACCGTCCTGGGGGTGGAGGCCAATCCGATCCCCGTCAAGTGGGCCCTGAACCGCATGGGCTATGCCGAGGCCGGCATTCGTTTGCCGCTGACCTGGCTGTCCGAGAAATATCACTCCACGGTCGGCGAGGCCTTGCAGCTTGCCGGCGTGGTCGAGGCCTGAAACGCGCCAACTTCACAACGGCGGATAGACGACTCAAGGTGGATGCATGAACCCTGCGCTGAAATGGATGCCACTGGTGGTATCGATCGCTCTGGTGGCTACCGGCTGCGCGCGAGATGGCTACTATCATGACCGCAATATCGACTATACCGAGGCGCATAACGCAGCTCCCCTGCAGTTGCCCCGCTCGAGCGATGCCATTCGCTCTCATTCGCTCATGCCGGTTCCCGAGGCGAGTCGCGAGTTTCGCACCCCCGACGACGGCTTCGTGCCACCGCGACCGCAGGATGCGGGGGTTGCCATGCAGGCCTACGTCGAACGCCGCGAAATTGGCGCGCAACGCTGGCTGGTGGTCGATGCCGCTCCCGGCGAAGTGTGGCCGCGCCTGGAGGACTTCGCTAGCAGCCGGGGACTGACGGTCACCGCCAGCGATGCCAGCCGCGGTGTGCTGACCACCGACAGCGGTACTCTCAGCGTGCGGACGGGGCTGAAAGCCTCGGTCAGCGAGGTGCGCTGTGAACAGGGTGGGCGCACCGACGATGCCTGCCTGGCGGCACTGGAACGCTATCTGAGTGCTCGAGGTCAGAGCGCCACCGCCTCGTCGTTGGCGAGCCGACAGGCGACGGCATCGACGAATCCCGTACATCTGGAGCGTCGCAACGATGACTGGCTGCTGCTGGTCGAGGCCGATGCCGAGCGTACCTGGGCCGAACTCAGTGATCGGCTCGAGGCCAGTTTCGACCAGCAGGGCCTGGAAATGCTGCAGCAACAGGATCCTGCGACGCTGGCATTCGTGGTCGACTATCTGCCCCGGGCCAGGCGTGCCGGTGGCATCCTGTCGACCCTGCTGAGCCCGGTGACCGACCAGTCGCCGGCCCGCTTGCGCCTGACGCTGGAGCCGGCCAGTGGCCAGACCCTGGTACGGGTGAGCAATGAGAGCGAGCGGGCCTTCACGGCCGACGACTCACGGGAGTTCCTCGAACGCGTGGCGGCTCTGCTGCGCTGATGCCTAACGAGGAGGCGGCCGGCGTGCAGGCGCCCGGGGCACTTCGTTTCGCTTCCCTGGGCAGTGGCAGCAAGGGCAATGCCACGCTGGTCAGCGATGGCGAGACCCATGTGCTGGTCGACTGCGGTTTCGGCATGCGCGAGACGGAACGACGCCTGACGCAAGTGGGGCTGCATCCTCGTCAACTCGAGGCGATCCTGGTGACTCACGAGCATGGCGATCATATCGGCGGTGTCGGAGCGCTGGCACGCCGTCATGGGTTGCCGGTCTATCTCACCCCCGGCAGTTGGTTGTCGGGGCGTCTGGGCGAAGTGCCGCGCCACCACTGGATCACGCCTCAGGCACGTTTCGCGATCAAGGGGCTGGAAATCGATCCGGTGACGGTACCCCATGATGCCCGCGAGCCGGTACAATTCCGCTTTCGTGCCCATGGGCGCTGTCTCGGCGTGTTGACCGACCTGGGGCACCCCAGCGCCCATGTGATGGAGGCTTTCCACGGTTGCGATGCCCTGATCCTGGAGTGCAATCACGACCGGCGGATGCTGGCCGAAGGGCCCTATCCCCCCAGGCTCAAGCGTCGCGTGGGTGGTGACTGGGGGCACCTGGCCAACAGCCAGGCGGCGCAGCTGCTCAAGACGCTGGGCCTGGATCGCCTGCAACGCATCGTCTGTTCGCACCTGTCGGAACACAACAACCGCCCCGAGTTGGTACTGGAAGCCCTGGTGCCGCTGCTCGATGGCGATGAAGCACGGCTATTGGTGGCTGCACAGGACTCGGGCCTGGATTGGCAGACCGTCATCTGAGTCACAATATTCGGAGACTCCTATGGAAAAGCGTCAAGAACTCTATGCTGGCAAGGCCAAGTCGGTCTATCACACCGATGATCCGGACCGTCTGATCCTGCACTTCCGCGATGACACCAGCGCCTTCGACGGCGAAAGGGTAGAGTCGCTGGCCCGCAAGGGCATGGTCAACAACAAGTTCAATGCCTTCATCATGGGCAAGCTCGAGGAAGCGGGGATTCCCACCCACTTCGATGGCCTGCTCTCCGATACCGAATGTGTGGTCAAGAAGCTCGACATGATCCCGGTGGAGTGTGTGGTGCGCAATCTCGCCGCGGGGAGTCTGTGCCGCCGTCTGGGCGTCGAGGAAGGCCGCGAACTCAGTCCGCCGACCTTCGAACTGTTCCTCAAGAACGACGCCCAGCACGACCCGATGATCAACGAGTCACTGGCCGAGACCTTTGGCTGGGCAACGCCGATTCAACTCGAGCAGATGAAGGCGCTGACCTATCAGGTCAACGACGTGCTCAAGACACTATTCGGCGAGGGAGGCATGCTGCTGGTCGACTACAAGCTGGAGTTCGGCATGTTCCACGGCCAGATCATGCTCGGTGACGAGTTCTCTCCCGATGGCTGCCGGCTGTGGGACGCCACGACCCGCGAGAAACTCGACAAGGATCGTTTCCGCCAGGGACTCGGCGGCGTGATCGAGGCCTATGAAGAGGTGGGCAGACGCATCGGTGTCGACTTCAATTGAGCGAGCGCCAAACAAGACCGAGGGGGGCCTAAGGGCCCCCTCGGACGTTTACGATCTCCACGACCCGCAGCCTGACCCTGCCTTCCTCGTCCTCTTCGGCGCGAAAGCGCACATCCACATCGCGTAGGCGCAGGCCGTAGCGGCGTTCCTCGGCGCCGTTCCGGTAGGCCGGACGCGGGTCCTGGGCCAGCACCTGCACGATCAGCTCGCGCAGTGAGTCGCGATCGGTGCGGATGGCCAAGGCGGCGTCGGCCTCTGGGGAGAATGTCACCGGGCGCTGAGGCGGGGCCTCGGGAGCGAAGCCGGCGCATGCCTCGGGCAGGGACTCCGCCCATGGCAGGTAGGGCTTGATATCCAGCACCGGCGTGCCGTCGAGCAGGTCATGGCCACGCAGTTCGAGCCGTACGCCCCGCGAAGTATCGATCCCCGTCAACTCCACCAGCGACAGTCCCAAGCGGTTGGGGCGGTGGGTGCTGCGGCTGGCGAAGACCCCGATCTTGGCATTGCCCCCAAGGCGCGGTGGGCGCACCAGTGGGGTCCAGCGCGGGGGGCTGCGATGGAAGACGAAACTCAGCCACAGATGACTGAAGTGTTCGAGGCCGCGCACCGCCAATGGATCATCGAAGGGCGGCAGCAGAACCAGCCGGGCTTGGGCGGCACGCGCCAGGCCGGGCTGGCGGGGAATGCCGAACTTGTCCGGGTAGTCGCTTTCGATGCGCCCGATGACGTCCAGGGCAAACGGCGGTATCAGCGGTTCGGGCGAGGCGGAAGAGGGTGTCTTGTCGGTCATGTCGGGCATTATGCCGTGGCTGGGGCCGAGGTGCGATAAGCTATTGGCGAGGGGGCCAGGCTTGTGTAGGCTGCGCCTGATATCCACCCCACGAGGCGATCATGGTGATCGATCTGGAACATCTGGCGCGTGCCCAGCAAACCATCGTCGAGGCTGGCCGCGAGCTGCATGCCGCCGGCCAGGTACCGGCCACCGGCGGCAACTTCTCGGTGCGCCTGGACGGCAAGCATATGGCGGTGACCGCTTCCGGGCGCCACAAGGGGCGCCTCACGCCGGCCGACATCCTGGTCACCGACTTCGCGGCGACGCCGGTCGGCAGTTCCCTCAAGCCGTCCGACGAGGCGCGACTGCACGGTCAGCTCTACGAGGACCGGCCCGCCGCCGGCGCGGTGCTGCATACCCATTCAAAGGCGGCGACGGTGCTGTCGCGTCTGGAAGCATCCGCTACCCTATGGTTGATGGGTTACGAGTTGCAGAAGGCGTTGGAGAACGTGACCACACACGAGGCCCGCGTCGCGGTGCCGATCTTCGATAATACCCAGGATATCGCTGCCCTGGCTGAGGCGGTGCGTTACCGGCTGGCCGACGAGGACTGTTGCGCCTACCTGATCCGTGGCCATGGGCTCTATACCTGGGCGCGCGACATGCCATCCTGCCTGCGCCATGTCGAGGCGCTGGATTTTCTGTTCGAGTGTGAATTGGCCCTGCGCCGCTGAGCCGATTCCTAGGAGGCGACTGCCATGAGTTTTCTGCATGTGTATCACGAGAGCGACGGCCAGCAGCCGCTGCTGACCACCCGCGAGGGCGATCGTATTGCTGCGGAGTTGGCCGAGCACGGTGTGCGTTTCGAACGCTGGTCGACGGACGACGAACTGGCTCCGGACGCCGATCAGGAAACCGTGCTGGCCGCCTATGCCGATGATGTGGCACGGCTCAAGGCCGAGTCGGGGTTCGCCACTGCCGATGTGATCGGGTTGACGCCGGATCATCCGGACAAGGGCACCCTGCGGGCGAAGTTTCTCGACGAGCATCGCCATAGCGAGGATGAAGTACGCTTCTTCGTGCGTGGCGAGGGGATCTTCTATCTGCACCTGGGAGAGAAGGTCTATGTGATCGGCTGCGCGGCAGGCGACCTGATGTCGGTGCCGGCGGGCACGCCGCACTGGTTCGATATGGGCCCCAAGCCGGACTTCACCGCGATCCGCCTGTTTACCAACACCGAAGGCTGGGTGGCCAATTTCACCGGGGAGTCGATCGCCTCACACTTTCCGCGTTTCGAGGCGTTGCCCACCGAGCAAGGCCAGGGGACGGCATGATGATTCGTGCCATCGTCACCGATATCGAGGGCACCACCGGCGCCATCAGCTTCGTGCACCGGGTGCTGTTTCCCTACGCGCGTGCCTATCTGAGCGACTTTCTACGTCGCCACCAGGATGAGCCCGAGGTGGCTGCGCAGATCCATGCCACTCGCGAGCTGGCGGGCGAGCCGGACGCCGACCTGGAGCATGTGACGACCCTGCTCGAGGGCTGGATCGATGCCGACCGCAAGGCCACACCACTCAAGGCCCTGCAGGGCATGGTCTGGGAGCAGGGCTTCAAGGACGGCGAGTTTACCGGCCACGTCTATCCCGACGCCGCCGAGGAGATGCAGCGCTGGCATGAGGCGGGGATTGCCCTTTATGTCTACTCCTCCGGCTCGGTTCAGGCCCAGAAGCTGCTGTTCGGTTATAGCGACTTCGGCGATCTGACGCCGCTGTTCTCGGGTTTCTTCGATACCACCACCGGCGGCAAGCGCGAGGTGGAGAGTTATCGACGCATTGTCGAAGCCATCGCCGTGCCGGCCGGTGAGGTGCTGTTCCTGTCGGATGTGGTGGCGGAACTGGATGCGGCGGCGGCGGCCGGTTTGCAGACGGTGCAACTGGTGCGCGAGGAAGGCATGGAAACCGGTGACCATCCCATGGCCGCGAGCTTCACTGCCGTGCGTTTCGATGATTGAACTCCCGATGGCGAAATCAAGCGCAGCATCCCGCATCCTGTATCGCGAAGCCTTGCCACGGGATGCGTTGGATCAAGCCGAGGTTTTTCACCATGCGGTAATGCAGGGCGCAGCCGCACATTATAGCCTCGCCCAGCGTGAGGCCTGGGCAGCAGTGCTGCCGCGGGATGCCAGTGCCTGGGCCGCGCGGCAGGCGCTATTCACCACCCTGGTGGCGGATTGCGATGGGCGCTGCGTGGGGTTTCTCGAGCTGGATGTGCCCCATGGGCGTATCGAGACGCTGTATGTATGGCCGTCGCTGGCGCACCGCGGCATCGGGTCCACCCTATTGATTCACGCCGAACGCCTCCTGCGTGAACAGGGCGTATCACGGGTCGAGATCGAGGCCAGCCTGATGCTGGGCGAAGGCCTCGTGCGGCGCGGCTGGACCTGTCACGGTGAAGAGTGGGTCGAGCGCGGCGGTGAGTGCCTGCCGCGGCTGAGGTTGAGCAAGCGGCTGAGCGTGATCGAGACCTGAGCCCCGCTCAGCGCCGCTCGGTATGCGTGATGCGCATCGACAGGTCGACGGCCTTGACATCCTTGGTCAGCGAGCCGGAAGAGATGCAGTCGACCCCGGTCTCGGCGATGTCGCGCAGTGTCGCGTCGCTGACGTTCCCCGAGGCTTCCAGGGTGGCGCGTCCGGCATTGCGGCGCACCGCCTCGCGCATGTCGTCGAGCCCGAAGTTGTCGAGCATGACGATGTCGGCCTTGGCCTCGAGGGCCTGGTCGAGTTCCTCGAAGGTCTCGACTTCCACCTCGACCGGCAGGTCACGGGCGATGTTGCGAGCCTCCTTGACCGCCGCCGCGATTCCGCCGCAGGCAGCGATATGATTTTCCTTGATCAGGAAGGCGTCATACAGGCCGACGCGATGGTTGTGGCCGCCACCGCAGGTCACGGCGTATTTCTGTGCCAGGCGCAGGCCGGGCAGCGTCTTGCGAGTATCCAGCAGGCGTACCCCGGTGTCGGCGATCAGGTCGACATACTGCCGGGTGCGGGTCGCAGTGGATGAGAGCGTCTGCAGCAGGTTCAGGGCGGCGCGCTCTCCGGTCAGCAGGCTACGTGCCGGCCCCTCCAACTCGAGAAACACGCTGTCGGCGTCGAGGTGGTCACCATCGGCGGCATGCCAGGTCAGGCTGACGCGCGAGTCGAGACGCCGGAACAGCTCATCGACCCAGGCGACACCGCACAGCACGGCAGCTTCGCGCGTTGTGACGCTGGCCCTGGCCCATTGATGTTCGGGGATCAGCTGGGCGGTGATGTCACCGGGGCCGACGTCTTCGGCCAGCATCTTGGCGGCGCTGGTGCGGATGTCTTCGGCGAGGGCTTCGTAATAGTGCATGGCTGACCTGGCTCTCAAGTGTGCGACAATAAAGCCATTATAGGGAATTCACAGCGTCGACGTCAGGGGGAGCGATGCCGATCGAAGCAGGGTGGTGGCAAGCGGCGCGTCGGGTAGAGTCGCCCAATCACAATGCGCGGCCACATGGCGAGGTATCGGCGCTGGTATTGCATTCGATCAGTCTGCCGCCCGGCGAGTTTGGTGGGGAGCATATCGAGCGGCTGTTCACCAATACCCTCGATCCCCGGGCCCATCCCTATTTCGCCACGATCGCCGATCTGCGCGTCTCGGCCCATCTGCTGATTCGCCGCGACGGCGAGTGCGTGCAGTTCGTGCCTTTCGATCGTCGCGCTTGGCATGCCGGGCGTTCGCGCTGGTTCGATGGCGAGCGCGAGCGGTGTGAACTCAACGATTTCGCGGTCGGGATCGAACTGGAAGGCGATGAGGTCAGCGCTTACCGCGATGCCCAGTACCGCAGCCTGGCGCGGGTCACGGTCGCGCTCATGACCCATTACCCGGCACTGTCGCCCGAGCGCATCACTAGCCATGCGCATATTGCCCCACTGCGCAAGACGGACCCCGGGCCCGCTTTCGACTGGGCCTATTTTCGTCGTTGTCTGTACGCAGAACGGTCGCCGTCGGCGCAGCGAACTGCGTAGTTTAACTACATTCTATTTCACCCTTGTGAAACAGGGAATCACCCATTGAAATAGCGTGTATTGCGCTGCAGCAAGCCAAATGGAAAGAATTTCCATGTTTATCCTAATTGGCATGAGGGCCCGTTTACGGTATCTTCGGGGCCGGAATTCGAATGATCGATGAACATTTCTGTAAATTGCCTACATCCTGTAAGTAAGCAACATCGAGTATTTTTCCACGGTGATGTGACCCAGAGAAGGTCACGCCCGCACTGAAGAGCGCCACACGCCCCTCCACCTTTGGGTGAGGGCAGACCGACACAATATCTTCATTCGGAGAGACGTCTATGAGTCTGGAGGCAAGAGAAGATTTCGATCCGGTCGAAACCACGGAATGGATGGAATCCCTGGAATCGGTCCTGGATCGTGAGGGCGAGGAACGCGCCCAATACCTGCTGAGCCGTCTGGCCGATCGGCTGCGTCGTGACGGCATGCGGGTACCCTTCTCGGTGACGACCCCCCATCGCAACAGTATCCCGGTGCACCGCGAGGCGCACATGCCCGGCGATCTGTTCATGGAGCGGCGTATACGCTCGTTGATTCGCTACAACGCTATCGCGCAGGTGATCCGCAACAACCGCGCCAACCCGGGGCTTGGCGGCCATATCGCCAGTTTCATGTCGGCGGCCACGCTGTACGACGTGGGCTTCAATCACTTCTTTCGTGCCCCCCAGGGCGATTTCGAGGGCGACCTGATCTACATCCAGGGACACGTGGCTCCCGGGGTCTATGCACGAGCCTTCCTCGAAGGGCGCCTGAGCCAGGAACAGATGGACAAGTTCCGCCAGGAAGTGGATGGCGATGGTCTGTCGTCCTATCCGCACCCGTGGCTGATGCCGGATTTCTGGCAGTTCCCCACCGTGTCGATGGGTCTGGGCCCGATCCAGGCGATCTACCAGGCGCATGTCATGAAGTACCTGGATTCGCGCGAACTCAAGTCCATGCACGATCGCAAGATCTGGTGCTACATGGGCGACGGCGAGTGCGACGAGCCCGAATCCCTGGGTGCCATTTCGCTGGCCGGGCGCGAGAACCTCGACAACCTGATCTTCGTCATCAACTGCAACCTGCAGCGCCTCGACGGTCCCGTGCGCGGCAACTCGCGGATCATCGATGAACTGGAAGGCGTGTTCCGCGGTGCCGGCTGGAACGTGCTGAAGGTGATCTGGGGGCGGCACTGGGACCCGCTGTTCGAGCAGGACAAGAAGGGCGTGCTGCAGAAGCGCATGGACGAGGCGGTCGACGGCGACTACCAGAATTACAAGGCCAACGGCGGTGCCTATACCCGCGAGCACTTTTTCGGCAAGTACCCGGAGACCGCCGAGTTGGTCAAGGACATGTCCGACGAGGACATCTGGCGCCTCAACCGTGGTGGCCATGACCCCTACAAGGTCTATGCGGCCTATCATGAGGCGGTCAACCACACCAATGGCAAGCCCACCGTGATCCTGGCTCACACCGTCAAGGGCTACGGCATGGGGGGTGGTGATGGCGAGGCTGCCATGGAGGCGCACCAGGTCAAGAGCATGGAATACGAGGCGCTGAGGAAATTCCGCGACCGCTTCGGGATTCCGCTGACCGACGAGCAGCTCAAGGAAGTGCCGTACTACAAGCCGGACGACGACAGTCCGGAGCTGAAGTACATGCACCTGCAACGCGAGCGCCTGGGTGGCTACCTGCCTCAGCGCCGCAGTGACTTCGAAGCGTTGCCGATCCCCGATCTCGACGACAAGACCTTCGCCTCCCAGACCGGCGGCTCCAAGGGGCGTGAGATCTCCACCACCATGGCCTTCGTGCGCGTGCTCAATGGCCTGGTCAAGGACAAGAAGCTCGGTCCGCGCGTAGTGCCGATCATCCCCGACGAGGCGCGCACCTTCGGTATGGAGGGCATGTTCCGTCAGCTCGGCATCTACACCTCGGAAGGCCAGAAGTACGAGCCGGTGGACAAGGGCCAGATCATGTTCTACCGCGAGGACAAGAAGGGTCAGATCCTCGAGGAAGGCATCACCGAGGCCGGCGCCATGTCGGCGTGGATCGCCGCGGCGACCTCCTACTCGAACAATAACATGACGCTGCTGCCGTTCTACGTCTACTACTCGATGTTCGGCTTCCAGCGCGTCGGCGACCTGGCCTGGGCGGCCGGCGACATGCAGGCGCGGGGCTTCCTGGTCGGCGGTACCGCCGGGCGTACCACCCTCAACGGCGAAGGCCTGCAGCACCAGGATGGCCACAGTCATATCCAGGCCTCGACCATCCCCAATTGCCGCTGTTACGACCCCACCTATGCCCATGAGGTGGCGGTGATCGTCCAGGACGGCCTGAAGCGCATGTTCGCTGACAAGGAGAACTGCTTCTACTACCTGACGGTGATGAACGAGAACTACGAGCACCCCGCGCTCGACGAGATTCCCGTCGATGGCATCATCAAGGGCATGTATCTGTTGCGCGAGACCCAGGGCAGCAAGGGCCATGTGCAGTTGCTGGGCAGTGGCACCATCCTGCGCGAAGTCGAGGCTGCGGCCAGGATGCTCAAGGACGAGTACGACATCGGTGCCGACATCTGGAGCGTGACCAGCTTCAATGAGCTGCGTCGTGAGGCCCTGGAGATCGATCGCCAGGCATTCCTCAAGCCGGATGTCGAGCCAGCCAAGCCTCATGTGACCCAGTGCCTGGAGGGTCGTCAGGGGCCAGCGATTGCTTCCACCGACTACATGAAGCTGTTCGCCGATCAGGTTCGTGCCTGGGTGCCGACCGACTATCATGTATTGGGCACCGATGGCTACGGCCGTTCCGACACCCGTGAGAAGCTGCGTCACTTCTTCGAGGTCGACCGCTACTTCGTCACCGTGGCCGCGCTCAAGGCGCTGGCCGACCGTGGCGAGCTCGACCGCAAGGTCGTGGTGGACGCCATCAAGAAGTATGGCATCGACCCCAACAAGCCCAATCCCTTGGTGTCTTGAGCCATTGACCAGCGCAGCAGGCGCCGTGATGGGGACTGCGGCCCCCATGCCACCCCTCGAGGGGGCGCCTGTGGCAAGCACGATTCGAAAGGAGCGCGACCTTGAGTAGCGAAATCATCAAAGTCCCCGACATCGGCGGCAGCACCGATGTCGAAATCATCGAGATCGCGGTGTCGGAAGGCGATGTCATCGAGGCCGAAGATACCCTGATCACCCTGGAATCCGACAAGGCCAGCATGGACGTGCCCGCGCCCAAGGGCGGCAAGGTCCTCAGGGTGTTGGTCAAGGAAGGCGATACCGTGTCCGAGGGCGACGATATCGTCGAACTGGAAGCCCAAGGCACCGGCGCGCAGGCCGAGGAAAAGGCCACCGCCGCCCCTGAACCCAAGCCCGAGCCGGCCGCCGAGGAAAAGCTCGCGGCGACCCCGTCCCCCGGCGGCGGCAAGCGCACCGTGGAGATCAGGGTGCCGGATCTGGGCGGCTCCAGCGATGTCGAGATCATCGACGTTGCGGTGGCCGCAGGCGATGAGGTCGCCGAGGAAGACACCCTGATCACCCTCGAGTCCGACAAGGCCAGCATGGACGTGCCGAGCCCCTACCAGGGCCAGCTCGTCGAGCTGACCGTCAAGGAGGGCGATACCGTCTCCGAGGGCGACGTGATCGGCACCATGGAGATCGCCAGTGGCGACGTCGCCGAAGAGACCTTCGAGCCGGCCTCCGCGGCGGAAGCGGTACAGGCTCCGGGCGAGCCCGGGCCGCAGGAAGTCGCCACGGGCGAGCCGCAGCGCAAGGAGATCCGCATCCCCGACCTGTCAGGCTCCAGCGACGTGCCGATCATCGAGATCGCCGTCAATGCCGGTGATGAGATCGAGGAGGAGGACCCGCTGATCACCCTGGAATCCGACAAGGCCAGCATGGATGTGCCGAGTCCTTACAAGGGCAAGCTCGTCGAGCTGACCGTCAAGGAAGGCGATACCGTTTCCGAGGGCGACCTGATCGGCTATATCGAGGTGGCCGGCGCTCCGGCTGCCGCGGCGCCGGGTGCCGCCCCGGACAAGGCCGAGCCGGCGCCGCTGAAGCAGGATCAGCAACAGAAGGCCGCCACTCCCGCTGCGAGGCCGAGCCCCGAAGCGCAGGTGGCACTGCAGAAGCCGCGTGACAGCAAACTGGTGCACGCCGGCCCGGCGGTGCGCATGCTGGCCCGCGAGCTGGGCGTCGACCTGGGTCTGGTCAGGCCCAGCGGCCCCAGGGAGCGGGTGCTCAAGGAAGACGTGCATGCCTACGTGAAGCAGGTGATGGCGCAGCAGGGGCAGGCTCCGGCGGCGCCTGCCGCTGCGGTGGGTGGTGCGGGCATTCCGCCGATTCCGGAAGTCGACTTCAGCCAGTTCGGGGAGGTCGAGGAGAAGCCGATGGGGCGGCTGCTCAAGATGGGGGCCACCAACCTGCATCGCAGCTGGCTCAATGTGCCCCACGTCACGCAGTTCGACGAGGCCGACATCACCGAGCTAGAGGCTTTCCGCAAGTCGATGAAGGCCGAGGCCGAGGCGCAGGGCGCCAAGCTCACGCCGCTGCCGTTCCTGATCAAGGCCTGTGCGTTCGCGCTGCAGAAATTCCCGCAGTTCAACGTCAGCCTCAAGGCCGGTGGTGAGACCCTGGTGTGGAAGAAGTACGTCCATATCGGCGTGGCGGTGGATACCCCGGACGGCCTGATGGTGCCGGTGATCCGCGATGCCGACCGGAAGTCGCTGATCGAGCTGGCCAAGGAAAGCGTCGAACTCGCCGGCAAGGCCCAGACCAAGAAGCTGAAGCGCGAGGAGATGACCGGCGGTTGTTTCACCATCTCCAGCCTGGGCTCGATCGGCGGTACCGCTTTCACGCCGATCGTCAATGCCCCGGAGGTCGCCATCCTGGGCATCTCCAAGGCGCAGATGAAGCCGGTATGGGACGGCAAGGCCTTCGAGCCGCGGCTGATGATGCCGTTGTGCCTGTCCTACGACCACCGTGCGGTCAATGGCGCCGATGCCGCGCGCTTCACCGCCTTCCTGGGCCAGGTATTGACCGACATTCGTCGTCTGCTGTTGTAAGCCTCGACCGGAAAGCTTCGGTCACCCAACGGCGCCCGCGGGCGCCGTTGGTGTTTATGCGCATTGAGCCTCGCCCAGACCAAAGTGTTATTCAAGGGGTAATGGGCTGTTGATAAAGGTCAATTCCCACTTCGAAGAAGCATCGCAAGGGACATGGCCGCTTGTTTGTGCGTGGCGCCCCGGGTATCGTCACGCTTAATTGCTTTTTACAAAAATACCTTTCAATTCGTTCAAGGAGCTGTACAGATGCGTTTGATCCTGTTGGGCGCCCCGGGTGCCGGTAAAGGTACCCAAGCCCAATTCATCTGCGAGCGATTCGCTATCCCGCAGATTTCCACCGGCGACATGTTGCGCGCGGCGGTCAAGGAAGGCAGTGAACTGGGGCTCAAGGTCAAGGAGGTCATGACCAGTGGCGGCCTGGTCTCCGATGACATCATCATCGCCCTGGTCAAGGAACGCATCTCCCAGCCTGATTGTGCCAACGGCTTCCTGTTCGACGGCTTTCCGCGCACCATTCGCCAGGCCGATGCCATGAAAGAGGCCAACGTCAAGCTCGATCATGTGCTGGAAATCGCCGTGGACGATGAGGAAATCGTCAAGCGCCTGGCGGGTCGCCGTGTGCATCCCGGCTCCGGGCGGGTTTATCATGTCGAGTACAATCCGCCCAAGGAGGCCGGCAAGGATGACGTCACTGGCGAGCCCCTGATCCAGCGCGATGATGACCGCGAGTCCACGGTACGCAACCGCCTGGCGGTATATCATGAACAGACCGCGCCGCTGGTCGACTACTACCGGCAGTGGGCCAAGCAAGACCCACAGACCGCGCCGGCCTATCATCGCGTCGAGGGGGTGGGCAGTGTGACCGATATCCGCCGGCAGGTGCTCGAGGCCCTGGAGGGCTGATCGCCTCTCGCCTCTCGCTTGTGACCACGACGGCCCGCATCTCGCGGGCCGTTGGCGTATAATGCGCCCACTTTCCCTTAGCCACGACATTCGATAACGCTATGCCGACTCTGCTGGCCCTGGACGCTTCCTCGAGCGCCTGTTCCGCTGCCTTGCTGATTCACGAAGAAGGGCGGGAGGCGCAGGTACTGGCGCGTTTCGCCTTGACTCCTCGCGAGCACACCCGCCGCCTGATGCCGATGATCGACGAATTGCTGGCCGAGGCCGGCATCGAGATCCAACGGCTCGATGCCCTGGCCTATGGCCGTGGCCCCGGCTCCTTTACCGGTCTGCGTATCGCCGCCGGGGTTGCCCAGGGACTGGCCTTCGGTGCCGACAAGCCCTTGCTGGGCATCTCGACCCTGGAAGCGCTGGCGCTCGCCGCTCATCGCCGTTATCACCTGCGTTACGTGATGCCGGCGCTGGATGCCCGTATGGGCGAACTGTATGTCGCCGCATATCGCTGTCATGACGGTCGACTCGAAACATTGGCCGAGGAAGCCGTGCTGCCGCCCGACCGCCTGACGTTGCCCAAGGGGCATGAGGAAGCCGACTGGGTGGGCGTGGGGTCGGGCTGGGCATCGTGGGACTCGCTGCCGACCCAGGTACAGGCCGGGATCAGCCAGCACCTGAGCGACCTGGCACCCGCGGCCGAGGACATGGTGCTTCTGGCCGCGCGACAGTTCGCCGCCGGTGAAGGCCGCGAGGCGCACCTGGTGCAGCCGGTGTATCTGCGTGACAAGGTTGCCTGGCAGAAGAGCCGATGAAGGAAACGGCTACCGTGAGTGTCTGCGGGGATGCCTTGAAGCCTCTGGCCAAGCGCCTGGGATTGCCATGGGTGGCCACGCCCGGGGCGGGGTTGACCCTGATGCAGGAGGATGGCGTGCTGGTCTTGGCTGGTGACGAACACCGCTATGGCAAACCGCTCAGGGCCGACTTCGTCGCTGGTAAGGCGGCGCACCGGCGGCGTTTCGGGGGTGGACGCGGACAACTCGTCGCCAAGGCATGTGGGCTGGGCAAGACGCAGTCCCCGTATGTCGTCGATGCCACCGCCGGACTGGGGCGCGATGCCTTCGTGCTGGCGAGCCTGGGGGCCGAGGTATTGATGATCGAGCGGGTGCCGGTGATTTTCGCCCTGCTCGAAGATGCCCTGGCGCGTGCCGCTTGCGACCCGGAAACGGCGCCCATCACTGCGCGCCTGCGTCTGGCGCATGGCGACGCCTGTCGTGGGCTGGCGGCAATGGTGGCCGCGGCCGGCTTCTCGCCTCAGGTGATTCACCTCGACCCGATGTTTCCCCACCGCACCAAGTCGGCGCTGGTCAAGAAGGAGATGCGCATCTTCCGCGATCTGGCCGGCGACGACGATGACGCCCCGCGCCTGCTGGAGGCGGCACTGGATGTCGCGACCCATCGGGTAGCGGTCAAGCGTCCGCGCACGGCGCCCGCCATCGCCGGTCCGGCGCCGGCGCATGTCATCGAGGGCAAGACCAGCCGATACGACCTGTATGTGCATAGGGCACTGCCTAACGCGCCTCGGTGATCTGCAGCAGTCGCTGGCGTAGCGCCGGATCGAACAAGGTGCTGGCCTGACGCGCGGCGCGTTCCAGGGACTGGCCGTAGTGCAGACATTGCTGTTCCTGCCATAGCCAGCCTTCGCTCTGCAGCGACTCGACCAGGCCGTCGAACAGCCGCACGTCGAAGAATTCCGGCGCCTCGAGCCCCGAGAGCAGTGCCAGGCGTTCGGCAAGCTGGCGACTCTGCTCGATGAGGGCTTCACGGCTCAGGGTGCCGCTGGGCCGGCGCAAAAGGGTCGTGAGCAGCAGGAAACCGCGCTCCAACGTCGGCTGTATCAGCCGGCCAAGCAACTGCAGGCACTCGTTGGCCTCTAGCTGACCGCGGGGGCGTTGCCAGGCATCTCTCCAGGATTCCAGAAGCCCCTCGTCGGCAAGCGTCTCGAGCATCGCGTGCAAGGCAGCCTCGAGCGATGCCGACGGCGCGAGAAACAGTTCCCGACACAGGATCGGCCAGCTCGGCGCGACCAGGTCGTGGAGTTCCGCCAGCCGCAGACGAGCATTGTAGTGAAAGGCAAAGGCCGTGAGTCCCGCCAGCGCGAACAGGTGCAAGACGTTGTTGCGGTACCAGCTCAGCAGGCTGGCCTGTGCCGCATCGGCCAGCACCAGTTCGCCGAGGGCCTGATCGCGACGCTCGATGAAGCCGAGGTCGGCCGCGCGGGCGATCCAGTCCTCGGGCTCCCCCTCGGGCAGGCTGACATGGGGCGCGCCTGGCAGGCGGCGCTGCAGCGTGACCAGCAGGCGCAACTGGCGGGCGAGCAACCTGGCCTCGATGGCCCGATGCGGCGTGGCCAGCAATACCAGCGCTACCAGGTTGACGGCATTGAGCGCTGCGGCGGCGTTGATGCGCTGCGCCAGTTCGGTACCCAGGCGTGGCACGGCCCGGGTCAGCCAGGGGGGGCGGGATAGGGCGCGTTGGGACCGCCACTGTGGGGTATGGCGATCGAGAAAGGCATCCAGGTGCAGCGGCTCGCCGATGTTCACTGCCACCCGCCCGAAGGGTTGGCGTAGTTGGCCGAGCACGCGGAGCACGCTGAGTGGCGACTCCTTGCGCTTGCGGAGGCCCTTGAGCTCCTTGAGGTAGCTGCCGCTTTCCAGCACTTTCTCGTAGCCGATATAGAGGGGAACGAAGACCAGCCCCCGGCCGCTGCCGCTGGTGCCGGGCAGCGAGGTGCGGGCATGGGAGCGTAGGCTCATGGCCAGCATGCCCGGGCGTGGCGCAAGCATACGGCCGCTGCGCGAACGGCCGCCCTCGATAAAGTATTCCAGCGGATGGCCGCGCGACAGCAGGCGGTGCAGGTATTCATTGAACACCGCGCCATACAGGCGATTGTCCTTGAAGCTACGGCGCATGAAGAAGGCCCCGCCTCGGCGCAGCAGGCCGCCGATCAGGGGCATGTCGAGATTGCGTCCGGCGGCCACATGTGGCGGCATCAGGCCTTCGCGGTAGAGCACATAGGATAACAGCAGATAGTCGATATGGCTGCGATGGCAGGGCACGTATACCAAGGTATGCGCCCCGGCCAATGCCTTGACCTGGGCCAGCCCCTGGACCTCGACCCCGTCGTAGAGGCGGTTCCACAGGTGTTCGAGTAGCCGGTCCATGAAGCGCAGCACCGGGTAGGACATATCGGAGGCGATTTCGCGGCCATAGCGCCAGGCGCGTTTCTCGATCCTTGCCTCCGAGCGGCCCTGGGCGCTGGCGACTTCGGCAATCGCCTGCTTTACGGTGGGGCTGGTTACCACCCCATCGATCAACGTGCGGCGGTGGGAGAGATCGGGTCCCAGCACCCGGGTGCGCAGGCGTCGGAAGTGGACTCGCAGCAGCCGCGCCACCTTGCGGTTGGTGATTGCGCTGGGGCGCGTGTCGAGCAGTTCGCTGAGACGCAGCGGGGCACCGAAATGCAACTCGACATTCTTACCGTTGACGATCACCGCCAGGGCGCGGCGCAAACGGCCGGTGAATGGCCAGCTATCGGCGGCGAGCAGTTTCCACAAGCCGAACCGCTTGCCCGGTGCGCGCCCCCAGAACACGCTGATCGGTACCAGTTGTATCTGGTCTTCGGGATGGGCGGCAAGGTGGTCGATGAGCGGAGTGAAAGGCGGTGTGGGTGACGAGCGGCGGCCGAAACGGCGCTTGGCGGCAGGCAGTGCCAGGCAGGCGCGCAGCGGCCGCTGGCCGACATCGAGCCGGCTACGAGGCGAGGGCAGGCCATGACGGTCGCAGAGGTTTTCCAGCAACAGGACATCGGACAGCGCGGGGTGCGCCAGGACATAGAGCGTCGGTAGGTGGCGGTCGATGGCGAGTTGCTCGGGCTCGGGTTCGATCAGGCGCAGCTCGACCCAGGCAGCGAGCAAGCGACGCAAAGGCGTGTGCAACAGGTTCGTGAGAAAGGAACGCCAGGCCATTCCGTTGCCTTGTGTCTAAGGGTGGCCGCCAGTATAGCGGTAAGGCTGCCCTTGCCGCAGGGGGCAATCTTTCTCCAGGGGCGCAAACGTGCGTCAATGACGGTCCAGGGAATGCAGGAGATCGACATGCGCGGCATGTGGAGAGAGGGCAACCGCTTCACCTTGTTGCCGGAGGCCAAGCGCTTTATCCCGGAGATGTTCACGGCCATCGAACAGGCCCGCTCCTCGATTCTGGTCGAGCTGTACCTGATGGAATCCGGGCGCCTGACAGCGGGCGTGATCGATGCCCTCGGTCGCGCTGCCGAACGTGGTGCGACGGTGATGCTGATGCTCGATGGCTATGGGGCCATGGGGCTGACCGAAGAGGATCGCACACGCCTGAGCGAACGCGGCGTGGCACTGCGCTTCTTCAACCCATTGGGATTCCACTCGTTGGCCAGGAACCTGACCCGTGACCATCGCAAGCTGGTGGTGGTGGACGGCCGAGTGGCCTTTACCGGTGGGTTCGGCGCCGTGGACCAGTTCCTGGATGCCTGGTACGAGGTGGCAGTGCGTATCGAGGGGCCGGTGGTCACCGACTGGGTGCGGTTGTTCTCGCGGCTGTGGGATTCTCCCCTGACCCGCGGTAGCGGCGAGGCCGGCCTGGTGCGCCATCTGGCACTGGATATCGTTGAGCACTCCGATTACCACGGCATGCGCGGGCGAGTGGTATGGGGGCAGGGCTATCGCTATCAAGCGATCCGCCATTCGCTGCAGCGGCAGATCTCTACTGCCACGCGCCGTATCTGGATCTGCACGCCCTATTTCGTGCCGACTTTCAGCCTGCGCCTGCGCCTGGCTCGAGCGGCGAAGCGGGGCGTCGATGTACGGCTGCTGCTACCCGGCGATGCCCACGATCACCCGGTCGTGCGTTATGCCGGCCAGCGCTTCTATGGCCGGTTGTTGCGTGCCGGGGTGCGTATCTTCGAGTTCCAGCCGACCTTCATCCATGCCAAGTTCTCGTTGGCCGACGATTGGTGCACTCTGGGATCGTGCAATTTCGATCACTGGAGCCTGCAGTGGAACCTGGAAGCCAACCAGGAAGTCCATGATGGCCGCTTTGCCAGTGAAGTGGCTGCGTTATTTGAACGCAATTTCGCGGCTAGCCATGAGATCGACCCGGCCCGCTGGGCCAAACGGCCCCGCTGGCAGCGGCTGCGCGAATGGCTGTTCGGCACACTGGACGCTTGGCTGACAAGGCTGCGGTAATGGTCAAGAAGGCACGAAGTGCCGCGAAGCAGCGATCTTACGTCTTTCGCCTCTTGCCGCGCCCCGCGGGTTTCTTCTTGCGAGGGGTGGGCTTGGGCTTTTCCGGCGGTACCCGGTAGTGGAGGTAGAGGTCCAGCACCAGTTCGGGCAACTGTTGCACCAGGTCTTCCAGGCGCATCGGGTCATTGGCCAGATCGGCCATGTCGGGCTCGTCGTCGAACAGCCCCGATAGCGCCATGAACGGCAGTAGCAGGGTGGCGGCGGCTTCCTCGTCGCCTTCGAACCAGGCCGCTTCGTCGAGAAACACGGCCTCCATGAAGCCGGCGCACCAGTCGCCGATCGGCGTCTCGGCCGGGGCGATGTCGCCCAGTTCCAGCTCGAAGGGCAGTTCCGGCAGCAGGCCTTCGTCGAGGGCAGTGATGGCATTGTCCCTGAGGGCCTCGAATAGCGCGAGGATCTCGCGGCGCTGGGCATCGTCGGCAAATTCCGGCTCGCCGTGAAACAGCTCGGTGATCCAGGTCGCCGGATCGATTTCCCTGGGGGCCACTGCCAGGGCCACCAGGAAGCCATGGGCGCCGATCAGATCCAAGGCCTCGGCATCGACCCGCTCCGACTCGAGGAAGTCGTCGAGGCGATCCAGGGCATCGTCATCGAGCAGCGGCTGGGGCACGGGTGTCTCGGGCATCGGAACTCTCGCAGTCGGTGATGGGCGGTAAACGTGCCGAAGGTACGCAGCGCCACTGGACGCTGCCGACATGGCGGGTCATTCTAGCATCCCATGACGACATCAGCGCTCCCCATCCCCACCGCGGCTGACCTCGAGGCCCTCGATGAGAGGGCGCTACGCGCTTGCCTGGAGGCCCAGGTCGAAGCGGCCTGGCAGCGATGTCGCGAGGTGCATCCCCAATTGCCGAGGCCGCGAGTATGGCTCGACCTGCGCGGCAAGAGTGCCGGGCAGGCGCACTTCGGGCGTGGCGGCCTGCGTTTCAATCCGGTGCTTTATTGCGAAAATCGCCATCCGTTCCTGCGCGAGGTGGTGCCTCACGAGATGGCGCACTGGCTGATCCAGCATCTCGAGGGAGGACCACGCATGCGTCCGCATGGCCGTGAGTGGCAAACGGTGATGCGCCGCCTGTTCGGGCTCGAACCCCGGGTTACCCATCGCTTCGATGTGAGGCATTCAAGCCCCGCTCCTTACTGCTATCGTTGTAGTTGTGACGAGCATCATTTTACCGCTCGTCGCCATGCGCTGGCTCGCCGCGGGACGCGCTACCAATGTCGACAATGTGCCCAGACTTTGGTCTATGTGGGCCGCCAGGAGGCGAAAAATTTATCATAAGACATTGATATTAAATGGTAAAATGTTAATACCAATGTCTAAAAGGCGTCACGGTTCCCCCAGTATATGCTGGACATGCTTCCCGGGTCGGCTCACTAACAACAACGTGGGGGTCGGCAACATGAACTTTCTCGGATCACTATCCTGGATAGGGGTAATTCCATGACCGAACACCAGAACGTTTATCCAGTGCGCGAAGACTTCGCCGCTAGTGCCTGGGCCGACAACGAAAAATATCTGGCCATGTACCAGCAGTCGGTCGATGACCCCGAGGCCTTCTGGGCCGAACAGGCCAAGCGACTGGAGTGGATCAAGACTCCGACACGTATCAAGAACACTTCCTTTGCCTCGAACAATGTCGACATCCGCTGGTTCGAGGATGGCGAGCTCAATGCCAGTGTCAACTGCCTGGATCGCCACCTTGAGCAGCGCGGCGACCAGACGGCGATCATCTGGGAAGGAGACGACCCCAGTGAATCCAAGACCCTGACCTATCGTGAGCTGCATGCACGGACCTGTCAGATGGCCAATGCCCTCAAGGAGTTGGGGGTCAAGAAGGGCGACACCGTCACCCTGTACATGCCGATGATTCCCGAGGCGGCCATGGCGATGCTCGCCTGTGCGCGTATCGGCGCGATTCACTCGGTGGTGTTCGGGGGCTTCTCGCCGGATGCCCTGGCACAGCGTGTGGTCGACTCCCAGTCGAAGGTGGTGATCACCGCCGATGAATCGGTACGCGGCGGCAAGCAGGTACCGCTCAAGGACAACGTCGATGCCGCTTTGACGCGCGAGGGGACCGATGTCGCCGAGACGGTGCTGGTGGTCAAGCGCACCGGTGGTGAGATCGATTGGCACGAAGGACGTGATGTCTGGTTCCACGAACTGGTCGACAAGCAGGACAGCGAGTGCCCGGCCGAAACGATGAATGCCGAGGACCCGTTGTTCATCCTCTATACCTCCGGTTCCACCGGCGCACCGAAGGGTCTCAAGCACACCACCGGCGGGTATCTGCTGCATGTCGCCATGACGCACCAGTACGTCTTCGACTACACGGATGGGGAAGTCTATTGGTGCAGCGCCGATGTGGGCTGGGTCACCGGTCATAGTTATATCGTCTATGGTCCGCTGGCCAATGGCGCCATCACCCTGATGTTCGAGGGGGTGCCCAGCTACCCCACCAACGGCCGCTTGGGCGAGGTCGTCGACAAGCACAACGTGGCGATCCTGTACACCTCGCCAACGGCGGTGCGGGCGCTGATGGCCCATGGCGACGATGTGATGGCTTCCAGCACGCGCGATAGCCTGCGCCTGCTGGGCTCGGTGGGGGAGCCGATCAACCCCCAGGCCTGGGAGTGGTTCTATCGGGTGATCGGCAACTCTCGGTGTCCCATCGTCGACACCTGGTGGCAGACCGAGACCGGCGGCATCATGATTTCGCCGCTGCCCGGGGCCATCGACTTGAAACCGGGGTCTGCCACCCGTCCCTTCTTCGGCGTGCAGCCGGCACTGGTCGATAACGAAGGCAACCAACTGGAAGGGGCTGCCGAGGGGAACCTGGTGATTCTCGACTCCTGGCCCGGTCAGGCGCGCTCGATCTGGAAGAACCATGAACGCTACGTGCAGACCTACTTCTCGAACTACGAGGGCATGTACTTCACCGGTGACGGCTGTCGTCGCGACGAGGACGGCTATTATTGGATCACCGGTCGCGTCGATGACGTGATCAATGTCTCGGGTCACCGCATGGGCACCGCCGAGATCGAATCCTCGCTGGTGGCTCATGAGGCCGTGGCCGAAGCCGCCGTGGTCGGTTACCCGCATGACATCAAGGGCCAGGGTATCTACATCTACGTCACCCTGGGGGACGAGTACGAATACAGCGATGAGCTCAAGAAGGAACTGACCCAGTGGGTGCGCAAGGATATCGGGCCGATCGCCACACCGGATGTGATCCAGTGGGCACCGAGCCTGCCCAAGACCCGTTCGGGCAAGATCATGCGTCGTATCCTGCGCAAGATCGCCGCCAACGAATACGAAGGTCTGGGGGATACCAGCACGCTTGCCGATCCCAGTGTGGTCGATGAGCTGATCGCCAATCGCGTCAACCGCTAAGGTGGTACCGATGGGGATACGTTTCACTTGGAGCTTCAGCGGCTTGGTGAAGGCCCTGATCGGCTTACACAGAGCACGCCAGCCATGCGTATCCCCTGTCCTTTTCGCCGACCCTTGTGGTCGGCTTTTTCATATTTCGTCCAAGCGTTGTCGACAGTTGCGTCATGTGCTTGGGAATCTTGTACGCCATGGGGTAACATGCCGATGAGTAACGGCGAACCAGACCTGCGCCGAGGCAGCCAGCAATCCTGTTCGCTGCATGATGGAACCGGAGGAGACCCAATGGCCTTTGCCCAGAAATTCATCGTTGCCGATGACCATCCGCTGTTCCGCGCCGCTCTGACGCAAGCGCTGCGCCAACTGGCTCCTCAGGCCGAGATCGTCGAATCCGACACCATGGAAGCAACCACCGAGGTGGTGACTCGTCATCCGGACGCAGACTTGATCCTGCTCGACTTGCATATGCCTGGTGCGCACGGTTTTTCCGGTCTGATTCAGTTGCGTGGCCAGACACCGGATATTCCGGTAGCGGTGGTTTCGGGCAGCGATGAGCCGCATGTGGTACGCCGGGCCATCGACTATGGTGCTTCCGGCTTCATTCCCAAGTCGTCGTCACTATCGCTGATCGCCGAGGCGGTGGGGGAAATTCTCGATGGTGAAGTGTGGTTGCCGCCCGAGCTGGCAGCGGCCATGGGTGAAGCCGACGAGGACGAGACACGCTTCGCCGAGGCGATTGCTTCCCTGACCCCGCAGCAGTTCCGGGTGCTCAACATGCTCACCGAGGGGCTCCTCAACAAGCAGATCGCCTACGAGTTGAGCGTCTCCGAGGCGACCATCAAGGCCCATGTCACCGCCATCTTGCGCAAACTCGGCGTGCATTCGCGGACCCAGGCGGTGATCGCCGCCCAGAAGCTCGAGGTCGAACCGCCCAAAGTGGAAGAATCCTAAACCTAGTTAGAAGCTTGAAGAGCGCCGCTTCGCGGCTGGAAGCTTGAAGAAACCCCCCGTGGAGGCTCACTGGGGGGTTGCTGTTTCTGGTGGGCACCCCACCATCCTGACTTCCAGCTTCCAGCTTCCAGCTTCCAGCTTCCAGCTTCCAGCTTCCAGCTTCCAGCTTCCAGCTTCCAGCTTCCAGCTTCCAGCTTCCAGCTTCCAGCTTCCAGCTCGCGCGAAGCGCGCTAGCCTTCCTGTCGCATCGCGCGGCTGGCCTGCAGGGTGCGCGTCAATAGCGCGCGCAGGGCGGCGGGTCGCACCGGCTTGAGCAACAACTGGTAGCCGCTGCGCTTGATCTCCTCGGCGACTTCTTCGGTGCGATCGGCAGTGATGACGATCCCGGGTACGGCGCCCTCGCTACGTTCGGCCAAGGCCTCCAGTGCCATCAGACCGGTGACCTCGTTGTCGAGGTGGTAGTCGGCGAGGATGGCATCGGGATCACTGTCGAGGTGGCGCAGGACCGATTTGGCCCCCCCAATGGAGGTGGCGGTGAATACCTCGCAGCCCCACCCGGAGAGCATCGCCTTCATGCCCTCGAGGATCAGCGTCTCGTTGTCGATGCAAATGATCCGGGCGCCCGCCAGCTTGTTACCGGCCCGCCTCGGTGGGGCGTCCTCGGCCGCCTGTTCGCGTGCTTCCGGTGTCACCATCGGTACACTGACCGAAAACATTGTCCCAACGCCTTCCCAGGAACGGACCCGAATCGGGTGATCGAGCACGCGGCTCATGCGGTCGGCGATGGACAATCCCAGGCCCAGCCCCTTTTCGCTTTCCTTGTGTCGCGAGGCCTGATCGAGACGGCGGAATTCCTGGAAGATCTCGCTGAGCTTGGACTCGTGAATCCCCGGGCCGCTGTCCCAGACCTCAATCGACAGCCGCTGGCCGTGCCGGCGGCAGCCGAGCAGCACCTGACCCTGTTGGGTGTAGCGGATGGCGTTGGACAGGAAGTTCTGCACGATGCGTCTGAGCATCTGGGCATCGCTGTCGACCCAGCAGCGGGTCGCTACCACCACCAGATCGAGGCCACGATCCTCGGCCATGACCTCGAACTCGGCCCGCAACGGGCGGAAAATCTCGGACAGGGCGAAGTGGCTGCGGCGGGGCGTCAAGGCACCGGCGTCCAGCTTGGAAATGTCCAGCAGCGTGCCGAGCAACTCCTCGGCGGCCTGCAGCGAATTGTCGATATGGCCGATGGTACGCCTCATGTCCGTGGCGTCCATGTCCTGGGACAGCGCCGAGGTGAACAGCCTTGCGGCATTGAGCGGTTGCAGCAGGTCATGGCTGGCGGCGGCCAGGAAGCGTGTCTTGGAGGCATTGGCATCTTCCGCGACCTGCTTGGCCTGGCGCAGCGCCTGCTCGGCCTCGGCCCGCACGCGGTTCTCCTGACGCAGGGCGGCGTTGGCTTCCGACAGCGCCTGGGTACGTTCGCGCACCCGCTCCTCGAGGTTTTCGTTAGTCTCCTTGAGGGCGATTTCCGCCAGGCGCCGCTCGGTGATGTCCTGATAGAGGGCAAAGAAGCCGAGGATCGCACCGCTGTCGCCGAAGTGAGGCGTATAGGTGACCAGCATGTAGCGGGTGCCCCCCTCGCCATCGTCCAACGAGATCTCGAAGCTGACGCGCTCGCCATCCAGGGCACGTTTCATCCATGGTGCCCGCTCACGAGCGATGGCCGTCGGCATCACACTCTCCACGCGCTCGCCGATGACCGCGTTGCGATCGACACCGAAGGCCTGCTCGTAGGCGCGGTTGGTGAAGAGGTAGCGACACTCCTTGTCGAAATAGGCGATCAATGCGGGGACGTTGTCGGTGTAGATGCGGATATTGTTTTCCGAGCGGATCAGCGCTTCCTCGATGCGCTTCTGCTGGGTGATGTCCTGGTAGGTATAGACGAAGCCGCCGCCGGGCATCGGGTTGCCCTGGACCTCGAGCACACTGCCGTCCTGGCGGTAGCGCACGTAGCGATGGGGCTGTCCCTGGCGGATGTTGTCGATCAGCAGGTCGACATGCTCCTCGGGGTCGCCGGGGCCGTATTCGCCGTTGTGGGCGTTATAGCGGAAGATCTTGTCGATCGGCGCGCCGACACGGATCAGGTGGTCGGGGAAGCGGAACAGCTCCAGATAACGCTGGTTCCATACCACCAGCCGCAGGTTCTGATCGACCACGCTGATGCCCTGGTTGATGTTCTCGATGGTGGCCTGCAGCAGGGCACGGTTGAACTCCAGCACCTGCGAGGCCTCGTCGACGATCGAGATCACGTCCGAGATACCGATGCCGCGGCCTTGCAGGGCTGAGTTGACGACAATGCGCGCC
Organism: Litchfieldella rifensis; assembly: GCF_042646605.1. Lineage (NCBI taxonomy): Bacteria > Pseudomonadati > Pseudomonadota > Gammaproteobacteria > Oceanospirillales > Halomonadaceae > Litchfieldella > Litchfieldella rifensis. The sequence continues at coordinate 214,036 of NZ_JBHRUG010000027.1, forward strand.
GAGGAGGCACCGAGCACCGATGCCAGGAAGCGTTCGGTGAACTGGATGACGTCGATGGAGGCGCGAGCAGTATCCTCCAGCGACTTGCCGGTGCGCCTGGCATAGTCGTCGAAGGCGCGGCTCACCTGACTGGCGCCCAGGAAGCGTTCGCACAATACCTTAAGATCGCCCACCGTGGTGGCGCCGGTCCAGGGCCGGTTGACCGAGGTCTGGCGGGTCTCGACGCTGTCGACGAACAGCGAGGCCTGGATGCGCTCGACCACCCGCTGGGGGGTCATCTGCGAGACGAAGATATAGCAGAACAGATTGAGCCCCAGTGACAGCATCACCCCATGGGTGAAGCCATCGCCGATATTGAGGCCGAACAACTGGTTGGGTGACAGCCAGGCGATGCCAAGGGGGCCACCATCCAACCAGTTGCCGGGCAGCATGCCCGCATTGATCAGTGCCGGCAACAGCAAGGTATAGGCCCAGATTGCGAAGCCGATATTCATGCCGACGATGACCCCCAGGCGGTTGCCACGCTTCCAGTACAGACCGCCCAGCAGGGCGGGAGCGAACTGGGCAGCGGCGGCAAACGACAGCATGCCGGTGGAGGCCAGGGTGCTGTATTCGGCGATCAGTTGGTAGAAGCCGTAGGCCAGGGCCAGGATCACCACGATGGTCACGCGGCGAGCGCGCAGCACCAGGCGTCCGTAGTCGCGGGGCTTGGCGTCGAACCAGCGCAGGCGGAACAGCAGCGGGATGACGATCTCGTTGGAGATCATGATCGACACCGCCACCGCAGCGACGATGACCATGCCGGTGGCTGCCGAGAACCCGCCGATGAAGGTCAGCAGGGTCAGCAACTCGTTGTCGGCGGCCATGGGCAGCGCCAGCACATAGGTATCCGGCTCCACCCCGGTGCCGGCAAAGATGGTCAGGCCGGCGGCTGCCAGTGGTAGCACGAAGAAGCCGATGGCGACCAGGTACAGCGGAAACAGCCAGCGTGCCCGGGTAGCGTCGTCACGATGGGTGTTCTCGACCACCGCGACATGGAATTGGCGTGGCAGACAGAAGATCGCCAGCATCGCCAGCAGCGTCTGGGCCCAGAAGCTGTGTCCGAAATCCTGCTCGGCGAGTTGACGCTGCAGCTCGAGTTGCTGGTCGGCGCGCCCCAGCAGGTCGCCCAGGCCATCGAACATGCCCCAGGTGACATAGGCGCCGAGTACCAGGAAGGCCAGCAGCTTGACCAGCGATTCGAAGGCGATGGCATGCACCAGGCCTTCGTGGTGTTCGGTGGCGTCGGTGTGACGGGTACCGAACAGGATCGCGAACAGCGCCATCACCGCGGCGACATAAAAAGCGGTATCGGCGAACAGAGGAGTTCGGGTCATATCCGAGGTGTTGGTGAGCACTGTGAAGGCCGCCGATACCGCCTTGAGCTGCAGGGCGATGTAGGGCAGGGTGCCGATCAACGCCACCAAGCTGGCGAAGGCGGCCAGCGACTGGGTCTTGCCATAGCGCGATGCAATGAAGTCGGCGATCGATGTCACGTTCTGGTGCTTGGCCACCCGGATCATCTTCGCCAGCACCGGCCAGAACAGCAGGAAGGTAAGGATCGGGCCGACGAAGATGCTGGCGAAAGACCACCCCGAGGTCGCCGCCTGGCCCACGGCGCCATAGAAGGTCCAGGAGGTGCAGTAGATGGCCAGTGCCAGACTGTAGATCACCGGCCGGCGCTGGGTAGCGCCATGCGCCTGGGCACGGCGGTCTCCGCGCCAGGCGATGGCGAACAGCACGGCGATGTAGGTCAACGAAATGGCGATCAAGAGCCAGCCAGCGAACATGCATACTCCCCCTCTGTGTGCGCCTATTCTAGGGCAATGCAGGCCAGGAGGGCAGCCGGGCCACCATGGCGGGACAGCAACGGAGGCGAGCCCGACGGGTCACGGCGTGGGGCAAACTGCTTGAAACAGGGGATCGGAGGCCTCGACGCGACGCAGTTCCGAGACACGGGGGCGGCGCTCGTCGCCCATCAGCGGTAGCGTTTCCCGGGCCGTGCAGTTCATCAGGTGCGCTTGATGCTTCACCACGTCGATGTATTCCTTCTCGAAGCGATACAGGATGAATTCGACCAGCCGTTCCTCATTGCCCTGCGTGGTCACTACGTTGTCCCGGTCGACGACGCTGAAAGCAACGGTCAGGGGAAACAGATAGGTCCAGGGGCGCCAGAACATTCGCTCTTCCTCGGTGGATACCACCTTGGCCGATTCCGGCAATTGCTGCTGCTTGTAGTGAAACCATGAGTATTCGTGGTGTATCTGAAACGCGAGAATGCCCAGGCCACCGCATACCGGAATGATCCAGCGTGGCAACCGCTTGCCACTCAGGGAACGCAATAGCAGCCCCACTCCCGCCGCCGCCAGGCCGGCGAACAGTGCTGCAATCAGATGCCAAATCATGTGTCGCCCTTCTTCAATGACATCGGGCTTCCCGGTGGGAAGCCCGATTGGGTTCGATCCCGCGCCCGGGCCTGCCGGGCCGGGGATCATTATGACTTAGTGGCTGATCGCACCGCCAGCACCTTTCGGATAGCGCACGCTATCCACCAGATCCTGGATTTCCTGCGGCGGCTCTTCGGTGGCGCTCGAGACAGCGTAGGCCACGGCGAAGTTGATCAAGGCACCTACCGCGCCGATGGAGAGCGGTGAGATGCCGAGCACCCAGTTATCCGCGGTATCCGGCAGGTTGTTGGTACCCGGGATGAAGAACCAGCCCTTGTAGATGAAGATGTACACCAGGGTGAAGATCAGGCCGGCGAGCATGCCGGCGATGGCACCCTTGTTGTTGATGCGCTTGGAGAAGATCCCCATCATCAGGGCCGGGAACAGGGAAGCGGCGGCGATACCGAAGGCCAGCGCCACGACCTGGGCGGCGAATCCGGGCGGGTTGGCCCCAAGGTAGGTGGCCACGATGATAGCCAGGGACATCGACACCCGAGCGGCCAGGAGCTCGCCCTTCTCCGTGATATTGGGATTGATCGCCCCCTTGATCAGGTCATGACTGATGGCCGAGGAGATCGCCAGCAGCAGGCCGGCTGCGGTGGAGAGGGCCGCGGCCAAGCCACCAGCGGCAATCAGGCCGACCACCCAGCCGGGCAGGTTGGCGATCTCCGGGTTGGCCAGTACCAGGATGTCGTTGTTGACTTCCAGCTCGTTGCCTTCCCAACCGCGCTCGGAGAAATCGGCCGCACCATTATAGAGCTGGATGTTGCCATCGTTGTTCTTGTCCTCGAAGGTGATCAGGCCGGTCTCTTCCCAGGTCCGGATCCAGTCGGGTCGCTCTTCGTAGGCGATGGGGTTTGTTGCCGCTTCCTCGTAGTTCTCGACCTGGCCCGCCATGTCCGGATAGATGGTGGTGACCAGGTTCAGGCGCGCCATGGAAGCCACGGCCGGCGCGCTCAGATAGAGCAGGCCGATGAACACCAGGGCCCAACCTGCGGACCAGCGCGCGTCGGCCACCTTGGGTACCGTGAAGAAGCGGATGATGACGTGCGGCAGGCCGGCGGTACCGATCATCAGCGACAACGTGAACAGCACCATGTTCAGCTTGTTGTCCACGTCCGCCGTGTACTCGTTGAAGCCCAGGGCGGTGACCACCTCGTTGAGCTTGGCCAGCAGCGGTACGCCCGATTCGCTATGTGTGCTGAACAGGCCGAACATGGGGATGGGGTTACTGGTAAGCTGCAGGGAAATGAAGATCGCGGGAATGGTGTAAGCCACGATCAGTACGAGGTACTGGGCCACCTGGGTGTAGGTGATGCCCTTCATGCCCCCCAGCACCGCATAGAAGAACACCACGACGGCGGCGATGATCAGGCCCGTGGTCGCCTCGACTTCCAGGAAGCGCGAGAAGGCCACGCCGGCACCAGCCATCTGGCCGATAACATAGGTGACCGAAGCCACGATCAGGCAAATCACCGCCACCAGACGCGCCGACCTGCTGTAGAAACGGTCGCCGATGAATTCAGGCACGGTGAACTTGCCGAACTTGCGCAGGTAGGGGGCCAGTAGCAAGGCCAATAGTACATAGCCACCTGTCCAGCCCATCAGGAAGGTGGAGTTGGCATAGCCTCCGGAGGCGATGAGACCCGCCATGGAAATGAACGATGCCGCGGACATCCAGTCAGCCCCGATCGCCATGCCGTTGGTGACCGGGTGAACGCCGCCACCGGCGACGTAGAAGTCCTTGGTGGAACCGGCCTTGGCCCAGATCGCGATGCCGATATAGAGGGCGAAGGAGGCTCCGACGAAGAGAACGTTGATCGCAAATTGACTCATGCTGGCTTACTCCTCAAGACCGAACTTCTTGTCGAGCCGATTCATTTTCCAGGCATAGAAGAAAATGATGCCGATGAAGGTCAGGATGGATCCCTGCTGGGCGAACCAGAAGCCCAGATCCGTGCCACCGATGGGAATGCCGGACAGCATTGGACGTAACAGAATGGCGAAGCCATAGGACACCAGTGCCCAGACAATCAGGCAGCCGGTGATCAGGCGGACATTCGCCTTCCAGTAAGCAGCGGCATTGGATTTATCGTCTGCCATAGTGTTGCTCTCCGCTTGTTGTGATGTGAGGGAGTTGCACTGAGAGTTTAGTTGTTATCCCTTCGTCGAAGCATATTATCGACGTGCGATTAGCCCCTATGAGTCAAGAGCAATATTGATCAACAAATGGAGAAATAAAATCCCATACTTTGGTATCATAAGGAAAAGTTGATGGAGTGGTCTGTAAATAAAGTTTTTTAAAAACAATGGGTTGTGAATTTTTCTTGCAGATAAGAGCAGCCTGGGTAGGCCAAGTATAGGACGATGGTCTAGGGCGGCAGCATATGGAACAATAGTCTAGTCCGCGTTGCCTAGAACGATAGTCTAGCTTTTGTCTTAAAACATTAGGTTGCTATTCTGGCGGAACCATTACGATACGAGTCGCCCTGTCAGGCCGTCGAGGTTTTTGATGCCGAGCGAATCATTTTGTCGGCTAATGGCAAGACGATTGCGCGATGCAGCCGTGTCGAGCCCGGAAGGCGCTGCCGTCATGCCTACCTTCACGAATAACACCGGCGACCATGGAATGTATCGGTATCAGCCAAGCATTCTTGGATGGGACGCTGGGTCAAAGAGCAGCAGCAGGGTGGTTCGGTAAAGAAAACACTGAATGTTCTGTCCGTTCGGCGCGGGGGCGGCGTAGGTTCGTTCAACATGACGAGGGCAGGCTCATGATCGATGTCGATCTCACTCAACCCCCCTTCACGCTGCTCGACGAGGCTGGGCGGGAGCGTGTGCGCAGTGGCATCGATCTGGCCTACTTCGACAGCGACGAGATCATCCTCGACGCAGGCCGGCCCGGCGAATTCGTCTTTCTGATCCACAAGGGCGAAGTCGCGGAGCTGGACACTACGCTGCCGAGTGCTCAGGCACGTATCGGCCACTACACGGCGGGGGATCTGTTCGGGGCTATCAGCATCCTGAACGGCAAGAGCCGCTACCGTTTCAAGACCGAGCAGGAAAGCCTCTGCTACCTGATGCCCAAGGCGTTGTTCGAGCGCCTGTGCGACGACTATCCGGCCTTCGCTGAATTCTTCCGCCAGAGCCTGGCTCACAAGGCACGACTGCTGACCGAGCGGCGTGCCGCGGGAGGGGTGACCATGGCCGGCTTCATGCTGGCCAGAATCAGCGAGTGCATGCGTGAGCCGCTGCTGGTCGGCGAGACCACCAGCATTGCCGAGGCGGTCAATACGCTCAACGATAGCCATGCCGACAGCCTGCTGGTGGGCAGTGGCGAGCGTTACGGCATGGTGACCAAGACCGATCTGCTCAATGCCCTGATCGTGGAAGGGCTCGACCAGGCCAGTCGTGTCCTCGGTATTGCCCATTTCGAGCTGGTGACCGCCAGGCCCGACCAGTACCTGTTCGAAGCGCTGGTGCACATGACGCGCCACAAGGTGGCCAGGGTAGTGGTGGTAGAGGAGGGTAAACCGGTCGGTGTGGTCGAGCTGACCGACGTGCTCAGCTACTTCTCCAGCCGCAGTTACGTGGTCAGCCTGCAGGTGGAACAGGCCGATAGCCTCGATGAGCTGGTGAGGGCCAGTGCCCGCACACCGGAACTGGTGCAGGCGCTGATGGCACAGGGAGTCAAGTTGCGCTTCGCCATGGGGCTGTTGGCGGCGCTCAATGGCCGCATCATGGCCAAGGCCTTCGGCTTTTTGGTCGATGCTCATCACCTCGACCACAGTTGTCTGATGGTGATGGGCAGTGAGGGGCGCGGGGAGCAGATCCTCAAGACCGACCAGGACAACGGCCTGATCCTCGCCGACGATGCCGATTGGCCGGATTGCCAGGCACAGATGCAACGGGTCACCGAAACCCTGATTCGCCTGGGCTATCCACCTTGCCCGGGAAATATCATGGTTTCCAATCCGGCCTGGGTGGGCAGTGAGTCGGAATGGCGCGGCAAGATCGCCCGCTGGGCCGGCAGGCGCGACGGCGACAGCCTGATGAACCTGGCGATCCTGCTCGACGCCCATGCGGTGACGGGTAACCCACGCTTGCTGGAGAGGCTGCGCGACGAACTGTTCGAGCGCTGTTCGCACGATGAGTTGCTGCTATCGCATTTCGCGCGTGCCGCGTTGCGCTTTTCCACGCCGCTGACCCTGTTCGGTTCGCTGAAGAAACCGCAGCACGGCATCGATATCAAGAAGGGCGCTATCTTTCCCATCGTCCATGGAGTGCGCACCTTGGCGCTGGAACGGCGCATCCGGGCCACCTCGACACTGGAACGCCTCGATGCGCTGGCCGAGGAGGGGCGACTGGAGGAGCATTTTGCCGAGGATCTGGGCGAGGCGCTGTCACTGTTCACCGAGTTGCGTCTCAAGCAGCAACTGGCGCGTCTGGGTGGCGATGGGAAGGAACGCGATGCCAATCGTGTGGTGGTGCAGGAGTTGTCGTCACTCGAACGTGACCTGCTGCGCGAGGCACTGCATATCGTCAAGGATTTCAAGCAACGTCTTTCACACCGTTTTCACCTCGAGTATTGACGACATGACGCGACCGGGCATGACAGGAGCATGGCGATGTTGAGGACACTGAGGCGTGCCGCCGATCGCCGCCGCCAGGCTGGTGGCGACTATGGATGGTTGTTCAATCCCTATACGGGCGATGAACTGGTGGCCATCGGCTGCGCAACCACCGGGCTTGATCCGCGCAGCGCGGAATTGGTATCGATGGCGGCGGTCAAGGTGCGTGGTGATCGCGTGCTGACCAGCGACTCCCTGGATCTGCGCTTGCAGCGCCCAGCGAGCCTGACCGGCGATTCGATCCGTATCCATGGCCTGCGCGGTATCGACCTCGACGGCGGAGACTGTGTTGGCGACGCCTTGACCAAGCTGCTGGAATTCGTCGGCAACCGCCCCTTGCTGGGTTGGCACATCGATTTCGACCTTACGGTGATCAACCGCCACTTGCGGCCGTATGTGGGCTTCGATCTGCCCAATAGCGTGATCGATGTCGCACAACGCTATGCCCGTGGACTACGCCGTAACCACCCCGAGCTTGAAGCGTGTCCGGGGTTCGAAAGCGTGGCATCCGCCCTTCAGGTGCCGCTCATGGGGCGCCATACGGCGCTCGGGGACGCGGTCACCACCGCATTGATGTATGTGCGACTGCACAAGAGTGCGCAACGTGGAGGCTGAGCCCTGAGCGACCCCTGCTGCTGGATGCTGCGCTCTCTGGTGATTCCGGGGGGTGATCGTCAGCGTCCCGCCGGCGGTGGTATGATGGGTGTCCATTTTCCGTCATTCTTCGTGTGATCATGTCCGATGCCATCATGACCCATGCCGCTTTTCAGCCCCGTCCCGATGAGGCGGGGCGTGATGCCACCGAGGTAGCATCCGCCAAGGAAAAGCGCGAATTCAATAAGCTGCAAAAGCGTTTGCGGCGCCAGGTCGGCAACGCGATCATCGATTACGGGATGATCCAGGATGGCGACAAGGTGATGGTGTGCCTGTCCGGTGGCAAGGACTCCTATACCATGCTGGAGATCCTCAGGAGCCTGCAGCGCAATGCACCGGTGGCTTTCTCGCTGGTGGCGGTCAACCTCGACCAGAAGCAGCCGGGGTTCCCTGAGCATGTGCTGCCCGAGTATCTCGAGTCGATCGGTGTCGACTACCAGATCCTCGAACGCGATACCTATTCGGTGGTCAAGGAGAAGACGCCGGAAGGCAAGACCACCTGCGCACTGTGCTCGCGCTTGCGGCGTGGCTCGCTGTACGGTTTCGCCGAGGAGATCGGTGCCACCAAGGTAGCGCTCGGCCATCACCGCGAAGACATCCTCGAGACGCTGTTTCTCAACATGTTCTTCGGCGGCAGCCTCAAGGCGATGCCGCCCAAGCTGCTCTCCGACGATGGCAAGAATATCGTCATCCGTCCGCTGGCCTACTGCCGTGAGGCCGACATCGCCGAGTTCGCTCGGCAGATGCAATTCCCGATCATTCCCTGCAACCTATGCGGTTCGCAGCCCAACCTGCAGCGCCAGGTGGTCAAGGAGATGCTCGCCGAGTGGGAGGCCAAGCATCCCGGAAGACTGGAAACCATGTTCAAGGCGGTGACCAATGTGGCGCCCTCGCAACTCGCCGACCGCGAGCTGTTCGACTTCCAGGGGCTGGAAGTCAAGCAGGCGCGTCAGCGCGAAATGCGGATCGAGGCGTTCAACGAGCTGTAAGTCATAAGCTCGAAGCTGGAAGAGCGCCGCTTCGCGGCTGGAAGCTTGAAGAACACACTGATTTCGGGCTTCGGGCTTCGGGCTTCGGGCTCAGTGATGTGAAGGGCTGGGCGAGGCGGGCAATAGGTTCCACAGCTGCCAGATGGCGAAGGCGATGATCAGCGTGGCGGCGAGGGTGCGGGTGGCCGGGTGGCGAATCAGGCTGCCGAGGCCACGCGCCGCGAAGCCCGTGGTCAGCAGTGCCGGCAGGGTTCCGAGGCCGAAGGCACCCATCAGGGCCGCGCCCCGCACCGGTTCGGCCACCGCCAGGCTCCAGGCCAGCATCGAGTAGACCAGCCCGCAGGGTAGCCAGCCCCACACCGCCCCCAGCGCGAACGCCTGGGGAATCCTGACCACCGGCATCAGCTTGCGGCCGAGCGGTTCCAGGTGGCGCCACAAGCGGCGGCCCAGGGCCTCCACGTGCAGCAGTCCCTTCCACCAGTTGGCGATGTACAGTGCCATCAGGATCAGCATGGCCGCGGCCAGCACCTGCAGCACGAGGCGTATCTCGCCGGCGACCCCCCCTAGCAGGGTACCCAGGCCGGCGACCATGGCGCCGGCGAGCATGTAGCTCGAGACGCGTCCCAGGTTGTAGCCGAGCAGCAGGCCGGAGAGTCGCGTGGCACTGCGCATGCTGGGAGGCACGGCGAAGCTCAGGGCACTCATGATGCCGCCGCACATGCCGATGCAATGCGCGCCACCCAGCAGGCCAAAGACGAAGGCGGCGGCCAGGGGGGGCAGGTCGAGGCCGGTCGGATCCATTAGCGGGGGGATGTCTCGTCGTTATCGGGTGCCGGGTCGCCGCCGGCATCGTCCTGGGTGACCCGGCGGGCTTCAGCGCGACGGCGACGCTCCTCGGGCCGAAGGTCGTTTTCGTCCTCATCGAAGAGGATACGGTGGGCCGGCCCTTCCAGGTCCTCGAACTGGTCGTTCTTGACGGCCCAGAAGAAGGCCCACACGGCGATGGCCAACAGAATCAGCGTCAGCGGGATCAGCAGATAGAGTATGCTCATGCGGGCTCCGCTTGCACACGAGAGACGCTATCGGGGGTGTGCGAACTCCGAAAGCGACCGAGTCGCAGGGCGTTGCCCACCACCACCAGTGAGCTGGCCGACATACCGAGTGCTGCCACCCACGGGGGAACGATACCCATGGCGGCCAACGGCAGGGCCGAAAAGTTATAGCACACCGCCCAGATCAGGTTCTGGCGAATGATACGGCGCGCGGCGCGGGTGATCTCGATGGCTTCGACGATACGCAAAAGTCGGGGGCTCAACAAGACGGCATCGGCGCTGGTGCGCGCCAGGTCGGTGGCACCGTTCATGGCAATGGACACGTCGGCGCCGGCCAGTACCGGCACGTCGTTGATCCCGTCGCCGACCATCACCACGGTCTCGCCTTCGGCCTGCAGCGCCTTGATACGAGCCAGCTTGTCTTCCGGACTGGCCGCGGCATGCCAGGTCCCGATTCCCAGCTGGGTGGCCAGTTCGCCGACCGCTTCGGGGCTGTCGCCGGACAGCAGTTCGACTTCGACTCCCAAGGCGCGGAGGGCGTCCACGGTGGCGGGGGCGTCTTCGCGCAGGTGATCGTGCAGGGCGAACCAGGCCAGTGGCTCGCCCTCGTCGGCGAGTAGCAGCCACTGGCCCTCGCCCGGGGGCGTCAGGCGCTGGGCGGGGGCGGCGAAGTCGGGCTTGCCGAGGCGGTAGTGACGGCCGTCGACCCGGCCGGCCAGGCCCAGGCCGGGATGGCTGGTCACGTCGCTGGCGTGTACCGAGGCCAGGCGGAACGGGCGGAAGGCCCGGGCGATGGGATGCTCGGAGTGTGCTTCCAGCGCCGCGGCCAGGGAGCGCGCCTGCTCGGCATTGCCGCCTTTCTCATCGATCAGTCGGGTGTCGACCAGTTGCATCTTGCCGCTGGTCAGGGTGCCGGTCTTGTCGAAGATCACGCGTGTGGCCTGGGACAACCCTTCGATGGCATGGGCGCGCGTGACCAGGACGCCGCGTCGGCGCAACTGGCCGTGGCCGGCGGTCAGGGCGGTGGGGGTGGCCAACGCCAGGGCGCAGGGACAGGTCACCACCAGCACCGACAGCGTGACCCACAGTACCCGCGAGGGGTCGATGAACCACCACACCGCGGCCACGCCCACGGTGACCAGTAGCAGGCGCAGCACGAACAGATGCGCCATGCGCGTGGCCACCTCGGCGATCTTGGGGCGGCTGGCGAAGGCGCGGTCGGTAAGGTCGACGATACGGGCGACCCGGGCATCGCGGCCGGCATGGGTCACGCGGACGACCAGGGGACTCTCGACATTCTGACTGCCACCGGTGACGCTGTCGCCGAGGCGTCGGGTCACCGGCAGATACTCCCCGCTGAGCATGGATTCGTCGAGGCTCGATTCGCCGTCCTCGATCACCCCGTCGGCGGGGACGCCGTGACCGGGCTTGACCAGGACACGATCGCCCACCTCGAGCCGGTTGGCGGGAAGGATGCGCTCCGCGCCACTCTCCGTGAGGCGCACCGCCGATAGCGGCAGGGCGCCGGACAGGGCATTGCCGCTTTGGCCGCTTCGGCGTCGGGCGCGCATCTCGAGGTAGCGGCCGAAGAGCAGGAAGAAGGTGAACATCGCCACCGAATCGAAATACACCTCGCCGGTGCCGCTGATCACCGCATAGCCACTGGCCAGGTAGGCGCCGCCGATGGCGATCGACACCGGCACATCCATGCCCAGTACCCGGGTGCGCAGGTCGCGTACGGCGTTGCGGAAGAAAGGCATGGCCGAGAACAGCACCACCGGCGTGGTCAGGGCAAACGACAGCCAGTGGAACAGTGCCAGGAAGTCCGTCGACAGTCCCTCCGAGCCGCTGACATAGAGGGGGATCGAGAACATCATCACCTGCATCATCGCCACGGCGGCAACGATCAGGCGCCGCACGCCCATGCGCTCCTCGTGCTGCAGGCGTTGTTGGGCCTGGTCGGGTTCGTAGGGCTGAGCGACGTATCCGATCGCTGCCAGCTCGGCGAGTATCCGCGACAGCGCGAGGCGCTGCGGATCCCAGGCCACCCGCAGGCGGTGATGAGTAAGATTGATGGCACTGGAGACGATGCCGTCCAGTGCATTGAGGCGGTGCTCGATCAGCCAGGCGCAAGCGGCACAGGTGATGCCGTCTACCGCCAGCGTCGTGACCCGTGCTCCCTCGTCGCCGCTATCGGCATGCACGAACTGGCGTTGCAGTTCGGGGTCGTCGAAGACCGCCCAGGTTTCGGCGCGGACCGCCTGACGATCGTCGGGGCGTTCGGGGAGCTCGCTGCGAAAGCGGTAGTAGCTTTCCAGCCCCCCGGCGACGATGGCCTGCGCCACCGCCTCGCAGCCGGGGCAGCACAGGAAATGCTCCTGGTCCGCCAACTGGATGCGCCAGGGGGCTCCCGCCGGTAACTCGCTGCCGCAATGATAGCAGTGGCCTTCTCGAACGGCCGCCTCCACGCCGGCGTCCACGCTCATGCTGGCCACCCCATCAGTTGTCCTTCTGGGTGGCCGGCGTCAGGGCGATGGCTTCGCGCGTCGGCAGGCGGGCCTCGGCCGTCAGCCGCCAGGCGGGGGCCTGCTGCGTGGGACGCAACTGCATATACCAGCGATGTTGCAACTGGCGAGGCACCTGGCCGACATAGCGGCCGTCGCGGACATGTTCCAGTACCAGGTCCAGATCGCGATCGCCCTGAGTGGGAAAGATCAGTGCCAGATAGAGGCGCTCGGGGCGCTGCTCTCCCGACAGGTCGAGAGTCATGTCACCAGTCAGGTCATCGATACGCAGGTCGGCCCTCAGGCCCAGCCTGGCGGCATGCTCGTCCTGCTCGATGACCTCGTTGATGGCCAGCCCTCGCTTGTAGTAGTTGTCCTCGACCATGCCGTCGAAAGTGGTGATCGACAGCACCAGATAGGTGGTGCTGACGGCTATCGAGGACAGCAGCAGACCAAGCAGGAACCAGGGCCAGAACTGCTTGTACCAGGGCGGGATACGCTTGGATTCCACGGTCATCTTCTGATTTCTCCGATAAAGCGCGTTTCGTGCTGCTGGCGGATGTCGTCATCCTCGATGGCCTGGAGGGTGACTTGCAGCTCATGGCTGGGCCGGTCGATGACCTCGCTGTCGACGATGACTTCGAAGGTATGTCGGCGGCTCTCACCGGCGCCGACCGTGACCCGGTCGTTGCCTACCAGAGTCAGGCCGGGCAGGCCCTCCACGCTGAAGCGATAGGTGTGGTCGCGGTCGTCGAGATTGCGGATGTTGATGGTATAGACGTTGCTGATGCGACCGTCCTGGGTCATCTGATAGAGCTGGTGGCGGTCACGTTCGACGTCGAACTCCAGTGGGGTTCGCCCGGCGATCGCCCACGCGAACAGACCCAGCATCACCAGCAATGCTGCCAGATAGCCGAGCAGGCGGGGGCGCACGATGTGTGTCTTGCCGCCTTCCAGAGCATGCTCGGTGGTATAGCGAATCAGGCCGCGAGGATAGCCCATGCGGTCCATCACGCTGTCGCAGGCATCGATACAGGCCGCGCAGGTGATGCATTCGTATTGCAATCCCTCGCGGATGTCGATGCCGGTGGGGCAGACCTGGACGCAGAGGTCGCAGTCGATGCAGTCACCATGGCCGGCCGCCCGGGCCTGCTCGTAACTGAGGCGCTTCTTGCGCGGGCCGCGCGGCTCACCGCGAGCCGCATCGTAGGACACGATCAGGGTGTCCTTGTCGAACATCACCGACTGGAAGCGGGCATAGGGACACATGTAGATGCATACCTGCTCGCGTAGCCAGCCGGCGTTGAGATAGGTGAAGACGGTAAAGAAGCCGATCCAGAAGATCGCCCAGCCGCCGACGCCGAAGGTGGCGATATCCACGGCCAGTTCGCGAATCGGCGTGAAGTAGCCGACGAAGGTCGCGCCGGTGGCAAAGGCGATCGCCAGCCAGATGATATGCTTGACCGTCTTGCGCCAGGCCTTGTCGGCATCCATCGGCTGCTTGTCGAGTTTGATGCGGCGGTGGCGTGGGCCCTCCAACCTGTGCTCGACCCAGATATACAGGAAGGTCCAGACGCTCTGTGGGCAGGTGTAGCCGCACCACACGCGGCCGGCGAAGACCGTGATCAGGAACAGGCCGAAGGCGCAGATGATCAACAGCCACGACAGCAGAATGAACTCCTGGGGATAGAAGGTGCCGCCGAGGATATGGAACTCCCGGGCCGGCAGATCGAAAAGCACCGCCGGTCGGTCGCCGAGCGTGACCCACGGGATACCGAAGAACAGTGCCATCAACACCCAGTTGGCGCTGCGGCGAATGCGCTGGAAGAGACCCTTGATCTCGCGGACATAGATGTGACGACGCTTGGCATACATCTCCTGCTGCACGGCCTGGCCGGGGTCGTGCTGGCCGACGGCAGGGGCGGGCGTTACATCACGGGTCGGGATCTTGTCGGGCATGCTATTACCACGGCGGAGGCCTGCGGGCGTGAGGATGCGGTCATTCTAGCGGTTGGAGGGGAAGGAAAAGAGCGGGTGCGACTCCAGGCCGCACCCGTCGTCACTCAGTTCTGGTGGCTCAGACTGTAGACATAGGCAGCAACCAGGTGGACGCGTTCCTCGCCGATATAGGCGGCCTGGGATGGCATATGGCCGTTACGCCCGTTGCGCAGGGTCTGGCGCACGGCGTCGGCGATGTCCTGGCCGGGCTGGCGATAGAGCCAGGCGTCGTCGGTCAGGTTGGGGGCGCCCAAGGCCTGATTGCCGGTGCCGTCGGGACCGTGACAGGCCACGCAGGAGGCAGCGAAGATCGCCTGGCCCTGGTCGGCGGCCTGTGCATCGTGGTCGAGGCCCGACAGCGACAGCACGTATTGCGCCACGTTCTCGATGTTCTGCGCGCCGAGCTGCTGCCAGGAAGGCATCAGGCCGTTACGCCCGTTGGTGATGGTGGCCACGATGTTCTCCGGTTCGCCACCGTAGAGCCAGGCATCATCCGTCAGGTTGGGAAAGCCATAGCCACCCTGGGCGTTGGAGCCATGACAGACGGCGCAGTTGTTGAGGAAGATGCGTTCGGCGACACGCATGGCTTCGCCGTTCTGGGCCAACTCGGGAATCGGCACGTCCTGGTACTGGGCGAAGATCGGCGCATAACGCTCATTGGCACGCTCCACTTCCTGCTCCCATTGGCTCTCCTGGGTCCAGCCCAACAGGCCCGAGAAGTTGCCGAGGCCGGGGTAGAGTGCCAAGTACCCCAGGGCGAAGACGATGGTGGCGACGAACAGCATGAACCACCAACGCGGCAGGGGGTTGTCATACTCCTCGATGCCATCGGCGGTGTGGCCGGTGGTATCCACGTTGCCTTCGACATCGGGTACCTTGTCGGTACGCCGGTTGGCGAGCAGCACCCAGGCACAGAAGGCGATGGTGCCGAGCGTGATGGCGATGATCCAGGCGCTCCAGAAGCCGGAGAGAGAGTCGCCCCATAGGTTATTCATGTGTTCTGGTCTCCCTTGTCATGTCGGGATTGGCTCTCGCCGGTCGCGGCGCGATTGTCACGGTGCAATGGTTCTTCCTCATCGGCGAAGGGCAGGTTGGCGGCCTCGTCGAAGTCCCGCTTGCGGCGCTTCGAATAGGCCCATGCCACGACGCCGAGGAAGGCGATCATGATCAGCAGGGTCGTGATCCCGCGGAAGGTGCCCATATCCATGATCAGCGCGTGTCCTTGAGCACGGTGCCCAGTTGCTGAAGGTAGGCGACCAGCGCGGTGATCTCCTGCTCGCCGCGCACCTCCGCGCGAGCGCCCGCGATCTGCTCGTCGCTATAGGGCACCCCCATGCGGCGCAGGGTGCGCATCTTGCCTTCGATGCCCTCGCCGTCGAGGGTGTTCTCGAACAGCCAGGGATAGGCCGGCATCTTGGACTCCGGTACCACGTCGCGCGGATTGTAGAGATGCGCGCGGTGCCAGTCGTCGCTGTAGCGCCCGCCGACCCGAGCCAGGTCAGGGCCGGTACGCTTGGAGCCCCACAGGAAGGGGTGGTCGTAGACGAACTCGCCGGCCACGCTGTAGTGGCCATAGCGCTCGGTTTCGGCGCGGAACGGGCGAATCATCTGCGAGTGACAGCCCACGCAGCCCTCGCGGATGTAGATGTCGCGGCCTTCCAGCTCCATCGCCGAGAGCGGCTCCAGTCCCTCGACCGGCTGCGTGGTTTCCTTCTGGAAGAACAGCGGCACGATCTCGGCCAGGCCGCCGAAGCTGATCACCACCAGGACCAGCACGGCGAGCAGGCCAACGTTTTTTTCGACAATCTCGTGTCTCATCGGTGTCAGGTTCCCCGGTTAATCAGGCGGACTGTGGAATCGGCTGGTAGGCGGTAGCGCTGCGCTTGACCGTCACGTACACGTTGTAGGCCATGATCAGCATGCCGGTCAGCCAGAACACGCCACCGATCCAGCGTACGACATAGCCGGGATGACTGGCCTCGAGCGCTTCGACGAAGGTGTACATCAGGGTGCCGTCGGCGTTGACCGCGCGCCACATCAGGCCTTGCAGGATGCCATTGACCCACATGGCGGCGATGTACAGTACGGTGCCGATGGTGGCCAGCCAGAAGTGCACGGCGATCAGCTTGACCGAGAACATCTCGGTCCGGCCGTACAAGCGCGGCAGCAGGTGGTAGATGGAGCCGATGGTGATCATGGCCACCCAGCCCAATGCCCCCGCGTGAACGTGGCCGATGGTCCAGTCGGTGTAGTGGGACAGGGCGTTGACGGTCTTCACCGCCATCATCGGGCCTTCGAAGGTCGACATGCCGTAGAACGATAGAGCCACCACCAGGAAGCGCAGGGTCGGATCGGTGCGCAGCTTGTGCCAGGCCCCAGAGAGGGTCATCATGCCATTGATCATGCCGCCCCAGGAGGGGGCCAGCAGAATGATCGACATGATCATGCCCAGTGACTGGGCCCAGTCAGGCAGCGCGGTGTAGTGCAGGTGGTGGGCACCGGCCCACATGTAGGTGGTGATCAGGGCCCAGAAGTGAACGATCGATAGGCGATAGGAGTAGATCGGGCGCTCGGCCTGCTTGGGCACGAAGTAGTACATCATGCCCAGAAAGCCGGCGGTCAGGAAGAAGCCGACGGCGTTGTGCCCCCACCACCATTGCACCATGGCGTCGATGGCGCCGGGGTAAATGGAATAGGCCTTGAGGGCGCCGACCGGAATCGCGGCGCTGTTGACGATGTGCAACACGGCGACGGTCAGGATGAAGGCCGCATAGAACCAGTTGGCGACGTAGATGTGCGGGGTCTTGCGAATCTTGATGGTGCCCAGGAAGACGATGGCATAGCTGATCCACACTACCGCGAGCAGGATATCGATCGGCCACTCCAGCTCGGCGTACTCCTTGGAGCTGGTATAGCCCATGGGCAGAGTCACGATCGCCAGCAGGATCACCGCCTGCCAGCCCCAGAACGTGAAGGCGGCGAGCTTGTCGGAAACCAGACGGGTCTGACAGGTACGTTGCACGACGTAATAGGAAGTGGCGAACAGCGCCGAGCCACCGAAGGCAAAGATCACCGCATTGGTATGCAGGGGGCGCAGGCGGCCGAAGCTGGTCCAGGGGAGGCCAAGGTTCAGTTCCGGCCAGACCAGCTGGGCAGCGATGAGGACACCGAGGGCCATACCCACGATGCCCCACACTACCGTCATGATCGCGAACTGCTGGACGACCTTGTAGTTGTAGGTCGGGTGCTCAAGTGCTGTGCTCATGTCAGGTTCCCATCGAACGCGGTGTTGGGGAGACGTCCCGGGCGCTAGTGTGCCAGGGCGCGACCGCCCGCATGATGATGTAGATCAAGATTCAGGGCGCCGATTCTAGCGCAGCCTGAGCGTAAGCTGAACAAGCAGTGCAGCTTAAAGCGAAGTCACCGATAGGAGAATCACGTGCCGATAGGGCAACGTCAGGACCGCAACCATTTGACCGCCGAGGCGGTCGCCGAACGCCTCGGCGAGGGGTTTCTGGGGCGTCTCCGCGTCGCCGGACACGGGCCGTTGGAGGCGATGGGCGAGGCTCGCCATGGACGCGTGCTGATGGCCCATGGTGCGGGGGCTGGCCAGGATTCGACCTTCATGCAGCGCTTGCGCGCGGCCCTGTCCGAACAGGGTGTGCAGAGCCTGGCCATCGAGTTCGAGTATATGCAGCGCATGCGCGAGGAAGGGCGCCGCCGGCCGCCGCCGCGGATCGACCGGTTGGTCGATGAGCTGGCGTCATGGTGCGACATCGTGTCACATCCTCATCTGCCGGCACCCTGGTTGGGTGGCAAGTCGATGGGAGGTCGCGCGGCCAGTCTGCTCGCGGCCCGCGATGGCGCCGCCGGACTGGTGCTGTGTGGCTATCCCTTTCATCCGCCCGGCAAGCCGGAGAAGACCCGTCTGGCACATTGGCCGCTGCTGGCGTGTCCGATCCTCGTGGTGCAGGGGACCCGCGACCCTTTCGGGGGGCGTGACGACATCGAAGGCTATGACCTGCCTACTCAGGCTCGGGTTCATTTTCTCGAGGATGGCGAGCACGACTGGAAGCCGCGCAAGGTGTCCGGCCATACGCAGGACTCGCTCATCGATGAGGCGGCGCGGGCCATCGGCGGACACATGTCTGCCCATCACTGAAGGGCCATGCCGGGCAAAGCAAGTCGATGAAAGCGATGAAAAATCCGAGTGCCATGGATGCCTGGCTCGGGGAGTCGAAAAGCATTGACATTGGCGGTCGCCCCTGTAGAATGCAGCGCCACGTGACCGAGGGTGGTTAGCTCAGCTGGGAGAGCACCAGCCTTACAAGCTGGGGGTCACAGGTTCGAACCCTGTACCACCCACCATCGCCTGGCGATGATCTCGTTCACGCTGGAAAATATGCGGACCGGTAGTTCAGTCGGTTAGAATGCCGGCCTGTCACGCCGGAGGTCGCGGGTTCGAGTCCCGTCCGGTCCGCCACTTTCCGCTCGACAGCGCAAGGCCGCTGTCACTGTCAGATGCCAGGATCCGCGTCGTCGGCCCTCGGGTCAGCTTCGCGATATGGACCGGTAGTTCAGTCGGTTAGAATGCCGGCCTGTCACGCCGGAGGTCGCGGGTTCGAGTCCCGTCCGGTCCGCCATCTTGCGCTGACGTCGAGTATCCTCGATACTTTCTGCCCTGCCCTGCCCGATCGATAGGGTGATTAGCTCAGTTGGTTAGAGCACCAGCTTCACATGCTGGGGGTCACTGGTTCGAGTCCAGTATCACCCACCATGCGGACCGGTAGTTCAGTCGGTTAGAATGCCGGCCTGTCACGCCGGAGGTCGCGGGTTCGAGTCCCGTCCGGTCCGCCACTATCGATATCGAATTCCCTAACCCCGAGTCGTCCGACTCGGGGTTTTGCGTTGCGGAAACACCCCACCTCGGCACGTGGCTGCGTCGGCCTGGGCGGTGAACGCCCGCCATGAAACTCGATCGCACAGGGCGTGTCTGAATAGCGCTTAATCCATGGTCGGGATTGCGTCCTGGAATGGCTCGGCTACACTCTGTAGCCACAATGTCATACAGTTGTTTGAATTTTGCCGCGAGCGAGGCATCGACCGTGACCGATTATCCGCATCTGTTCCGACCGCTGGAACTGGGGGCCGTGACGCTACCGAACCGGATCCTGATGGGCTCCATGCACACCAATCTGGAAGAGGCTCCCGATGGTTTTGCGCGCCTGGCGGCGTTCTATGCCGAACGTGCCCGGGCGGGGGTGGGATTGATCGTCACCGGCGGCATTGCGCCCAACCCCGAGGGAGCGGTCTTCGAGGGCGCGGCCAAGCTGACCTCTGCCGAGGAGGCCGCACAGCATCGCCAGGTCACTGAGGCCGTGCACGCCGAAGCGGGGCTGATCTGCCTGCAAATCCTGCATGCCGGCCGCTATGCCTATTCTGCCGAGCCGGTGGCACCCTCGGCGATTCGCGCACCGATCAACCCTGTCGTGCCGCGGGAACTCACCGCCGAGGACGTCGAACGCCAGATCGAGGACTACGTGCGCTGCGCCCAGCTCGCTCGTGAAGCCGGCTACGACGGTGTCGAGGTGATGGGCTCGGAAGGCTATCTGATCAATCAGTTCATTTGCACACGCACCAACCGGCGCAGCGATGCCTGGGGGGGTGAGTTCGAGAACCGCATCCGCTTCCCGGTGGAGATCGTCAAGCGGATCCGAGAGATCCTGGGGCCCGATTTCCTGGTGATCTTTCGCCTGTCGATGATCGACCTGGTGGAAGAGGGGAGTTCCTGGCAGGAAGTGGTGGCCTTGGGCCGGGCCATCGAGGCGGCCGGTGCCAGCCTGATCAACACCGGCATCGGCTGGCACGAAGCGCGGGTGCCGACCATTGTCACCAGTGTGCCGCGTGCCGTCTTTACCGAGGTCACCCGGCGCATGAAGGCCGAGCTGTCCATCCCCTTGATCACTACCAATCGCATCAACATGCCCGAGATCGCCGAACGCGTGTTGGCCGACGGGCATGCCGACATGGTGTCCATGGCGCGCCCCTTCCTCGCCGATCCCGAGTGGGTGGTCAAGGCGCGTGAGGGCCGGGGTCGGGAGATCAATACCTGCATCGCCTGCAACCAGGCCTGCCTCGATCATACCTTTGAGGGCAAGTTGACTTCCTGTCTGGTCAACCCGCGGGCTTGCCATGAAACCGAACTCGAGATCGTCCCCGTCGAGATGCCTCGCGACATCGCCGTGGTCGGTGGCGGGCCGGCCGGGCTCGCCACCGCCGTCACCGCCGCCAGTCGCGGTCATCGGGTGGTGCTGTTCGAGCGTGGGGGCGAACTGGGCGGACAGTTCAACTATGCCCGCAAGATTCCCGGCAAGGAGGAGTTCGACGAGACCCTGCGCTACTACAAGGCGATGCTCGACAAGTACGGTGTCACGGTACGCCTGAATATCGATGTTGACGTGCAGATCCTCAAGGGTTTCGATGCGGTGGTATTGGCCACGGGGGTGAGGCCGCGGGAGCTGGACTTGCCGGGCATCGAACATCCCAAGGTGATGCGCTATCCCACGGCCATCATCCACCCCGAGCGGGTCGGCCGGCGAGTGGCGATCATCGGCGCCGGGGGGATAGGCTTCGATGTCGCCGAGCTGCTGACCCATATCGGCCATCCGGCACAAGACCCCCGCGCCTGGTGCGATGAATGGGGCGTGGATCTCGAAGTCGGTGAACGCGGCGGTCTCAAACGTCCGGCACGCCCCGAGACGCCGCGCCAGGTAACCCTGTTGCAGCGCAAGACCTCCAAGCCCGGCAAGGAGCTCGGCAAGACCACCGGCTGGGTGCATCGCGCCTCGCTCAAGCACCGCGGGGTCGAAACCCTCGCCGGCTGCGAGTATCAGGGCATCGACGACGAGGGGCTGCATATTCGACTCGAGGGTGAGCCGCGCCTGCTCGAGGTCGACAGCATCGTGATCTGCGCCGGCCAGGAGCCGGTGCGCGACCTGCTCGCCCCCCTGCAGGAGGCCGGTGTGGCGGTGCATGTGATTGGTGGTGCCGATGAAGCGGCGGAACTCGATGCCAAGCGCGCCATCGAGCAGGGAACCCGCTTGGCCGCGATACTTTGAGCTCGTCCTCCTGACGCAAGACGGTGATAGACTGAGAAACGGCACAGGATCTGTGCCGTTTCTCATGGCTCGCGATGGTACCCTGTCGGAGGCCGGAATTTTTTTCCAATAGTGCCAACTGCTCACTGCCAGCGGTGAGCACGGCAAGCTGACCCCCGAGGGCATCGAGGCCCTGGTCACCAAGCGCAGCGACATCCATTACCCCAAACCGCGTGGGGTGTCATTGACGCAGGGCACTGAGGTTGGCACCGTCTACTTAAGAGAGGAATTGCTGGCCATTCGTACCATGGCTGACAAACACGACTTGCGCCTGCACATGGAAGGGGCGCGTTTTGCCAATGCCTGTGCCGCCTTGGATGCCACACCGGCGGAACTGACCTGGCAGGTGGGCGTCGATGCACTATGCTTTTCAGGAACCAAGAATGGCCTGGCCATGGGCGAGGCGATTCTGTTTTTCAATCGCGATCTGGCCGAGGACTTCGCCTGGCGCTGCAAGCAGGCCTGCCAACTGGCTTCGAAGATGCGTTTCATTGCAGTCCCCTGGTTGGGGTTGCTGGAAAGTGGCGTCTGGCGCACCAATGCCGAGCACGCCAACGCCATGGCCCGTTATCTGGCCGAGGGGCTGGCTTCTCTGCCGGGGGTGGAGGCGATGTTCCCCGCCCAGGCCAACAGTGTCTTCGTCAGCCTGCCACCGACGGCCATCGGGCGGTTGCGTGAACGCGGCTGGACATTCTATACCTTTATCGGGGCCGGGGGCGTGCGCTTCGTCTGCGCCTGGAACACCACGACCGAGTTGCTCGACGCCCCGCTGGCCGATATTCGCGAGTCGCTGGCTTCACTGTGACACGACGGCATCGCTCCGAACGGCATGGTCGGTGCGATGCCGTTCGGGGTTGCGTTCAAAATTCCTGAAGAGATTCAACGAACCTTGTGACGCCGTATCGCTCTCATGGGTAGCTGGCGTGCATTCGTGCGTTGCGTTGAATGGCTTCGTGGACCGTCCGCAACTAAATCTGTCTAAGCTGATAGATACGCCGCCTCGGCAGTCTTGAGGTTCGTTCTCAGGCCGGGGAATTGCGCTTTAAGGAGGCTTCAATGAGCATCTTCGATCATGTGCAGAATCGCTACGAACGGGTTCAGCAGGAAGAGATGAGTCTGCAGGAGTATCTGGAGCTGTGTCGCAGCGATCCAACGGCCTATGCCTCGGCCGCCGAGCGCATTCTGATGGCGATTGGTGAGCCTGAGGTGATCGATACCGCCAAGGATTCGAGACTCTCGCGGATCTTCTCCAACAAGGTGATCCGTCGTTACCCGGCGTTTTCCGAGTTCTACGGCATGGAAGAAGCCATCGAGCAGATCGTTGCCTACTTCCGCCATGCGGCCCAGGGCCTGGAAGAGAGAAAGCAGATTCTCTACCTGCTGGGGCCGGTGGGGGGCGGCAAGTCGTCGCTGGCCGAACGTCTCAAGCTGTTGATGGAGCGGGTGCCCTTCTATGCCATCAAGGGCTCGCCGGTCTTCGAGTCGCCGCTCGGTCTGTTCTCGCCGGAGGAGGACGGTGAACTGCTGGAGAAGGAGTACAACATCCCGCGTCGTCACCTGAAGAGCGTCATGTCACCCTGGGCTGCCAAGCGGCTCCAGGAGTACGGTGGCGACATCTCCCAGTTCCGGGTGGCGCGTCTGTTTCCCTCGCGTCTCAACCAGATCGCCATCTCCAAGACCGAGCCGGGTGACGAGAACAACCAGGATATCTCCTCGCTGGTGGGCAAGGTCGACATCCGTCAGCTCGAGATGTACGCCCAGGACGACCCCGATGCCTACAGCTTCTCCGGGGGGCTGTGCAAGGCCAACCAGGGGCTGATGGAATTCATCGAGATGTTCAAGGCGCCGATCAAGGTGCTGCATCCGCTGTTGACCGCGACCCAGGAAGGCAACTACAACCCGACCGAGGGGATGGGGGCGATCCCGTTCGACGGTATCGTGCTGGCCCACTCCAACGAGAGCGAGTGGCAGACGTTCCGTAACAACCGCAACAATGAGGCCTTCCTTGACCGTGTCTATATCGTCAAGGTGCCGTATTGCCTGCGGGTCACCGAAGAAATCAACATCTACAAGAAGCTGCTCGAGCACTCCTCGCTTTCCGAGGCACCCTGTGCACCGGATACCCTGCGCATGCTGGCGCAGTTCTCGGTGCTTTCGCGACTCAAGGAACCCGAGAACTCGAGCATCTATTCCAAGATGCGCGTCTATGACGGCGAGAATCTCAAGGACACCGATCCCAAGGCCAAGTCGATCCAGGAATACCGCGATGCCGCCGGTGTCGACGAAGGGATGCAGGGACTGTCGACACGCTTCGCCTTCAAGATCCTGTCCAAGGTGTTCAACTTCGACAACCATGAGATCGCCGCCAACCCGGTGCATCTGCTGTACGTGCTGGAGCAGCGTCTGGAGCAGGAGCAATTGCCCAAGGAGACCTTCGAGCGCTACCTGCGCTTCATCAAGGAGTTCCTGGCGCCGCGCTATGTCGATTTCATCGGCAAGGAGATCCAGACGGCTTACCTCGAATCCTATTCCGAATACGGTCAGAACATCTTCGACCGTTACGTCACCTATGCCGATTTCTGGATCCAGGACCAGGAGTATCGCGACCCCGAGACCGGCGAGCTGTTCAACCGTCAGGCCCTCAACGAGGAGCTGGAGAAGATCGAGAAGCCGGCCGGTATCTCCAATCCCAAGGACTTCCGACACGAAGTCGTCAACTTCGTGCTGCGGGCGCGGGCTCAGAACAATGGCATGAACCCGAGCTGGCAGTCCTACGAGAAGCTCCGGGGGGTGATCGAGCACAAGATGTTCGCCAACACCGAGGAGCTGCTGCCGGTGATCTCGTTCAACGCCAAGGCGACGGCGGCGGATCAGAAGAAGCACGAGGATTTCGTGGCGCGCATGGTCGATCGCGGCTACACCGAGAAGCAGGTGCGGCTACTGTCCGAGTGGTACCTGCGCGTGCGCAAGTCGCAATGAGGTGAGCCGCAGGCAGGCCGACCGCCGTGGAGGTCAGTATGAGCTATTTCATCGATCGACGAGCCAACGCCAAGAACAAGAGTGCGGTCAACCGGCAGCGCTTTCTTGACCGCTATCGGACGCATATCAAGCGCTCCGTGGAGGAGGCGGTCAACCGCCGTTCGATCACCGACATGGAGCGCGGCGAGAAGGTGTCGATCCCGACCCGGGACATCTCCGAGCCGGTATTCCAGCATGGCCCCGGCGGGAAGCGCAGTATCGTCAGTCCTGGCAACAAGGAGTTCGTCGAAGGCGATCGCCTGCGTCGACCCAGTGGCGGCGGTGGCGGCGGTGGCGCCGGGGAAGGCGGCGCCTCGAACCAGGGCGAAGGCATGGACGAGTTCGCCTTCAGCCTGACGCGCGAGGAATTTCTCGACTTCGTCTTCGATGGCCTGGAGTTGCCACACCTGGAGCGCAAGCAGCTGCTGGATCTCGAGGAGGTGCGTCCAGTGCGCGCGGGAATCTCGCGCGATGGCGTGCCGGCACGTATCAATATCGTGCGCTCCATGCGAGAAGCCCAGGCGCGGCGTATTGCCATGCGCGCGCCGATTCGCCGTGCGCTGCGCGAAGCTCGCGCAGCGCTGGAGGCCGAAGAACGCAAGGACTCGGTATTGCGAAACCCATCGCGGATCGCCGAACTCAAGGCCGAGATCGAGCGCCTCGAGAAGCGTCTCGAAGCGGTGCCCTTCATCGACACTTACGACCTGCGCTACAACAACCTCATCAATCAACCGCAACCGTCCAACAAGGCAGTGATGTTCTGTGTGATGGACGTTTCCGGGTCCATGACCCAGTCACACAAGGACATCGCCAAACGTTTCTTCCTGTTGTTGTACCTGTTCCTGGAACGCAACTACGAGAAGGTCGAGCTGGTCTTCGTGCGCCACCATACGGCGGCCAAGGAGGTCGATGAAGAGGAATTCTTCTATTCCCGGGAAACCGGCGGAACCATCGTGTCCAGTGCCTTGTCCCTGGTCGACGAGATCGTCACCGATCGCTATCCGCCTTCGCAGTGGAACCTGTACGTGGCGCAGGCTTCGGATGGCGACAACTGGGACGACGACTCCACTACCTGCCGCGAGCTGTTGCTGAAGTCCTTGATGCCGCGACTGCAGTACTTCACCTACGTCGAGATCACTCCCCACGCCCATCAGGCGCTCTGGGAGGAGTACGAGACGGTGGCGGCCGAGTTCCCGTCACGTTTCGCCATGCGCCAGATCGTCGAAGGGGGGGACATCTATCCGGTATTCCGCGAACTGTTCCGTCGTCGCGCCGAAGCCTGAACTGGTCCGCCTCCAGGAGGATGTATGACCCGACGCACTCCCATCGCCACCGGTTCCGACTGGAATTTCGATATCCTGCACGACTTCGAGCAGGAGATCGCCCGACTGGCCGATGAGTATCGTCTCGATACCTACCCCAACCAGATCGAGGTGATCACCTCGGAGCAGATGATGGATGCCTATGCCAGTGTGGGCATGCCGGTAGGCTATCACCACTGGTCCTTCGGCAAGCAGTTCCTGGCCGTGGAGCAGGCCTATCGCCGCGGGCAAATGGGCCTGGCCTACGAACTGGTGATCAACTCCGACCCCTGCATCGCCTACCTGATGGAAGAGAACACCCTGATGATGCAGGTGCTGGTGATGGCGCATGCCTGCTATGGGCACAACTCCTTCTTCAAGGGCAACTATCTGTTTCGGACCTGGACCGATGCCGGGTCGATCATCGACTACCTGGTATTTGCCCGCAAGTACGTCGACGAGTGTGAGGAGCGTCATGGCGTGACGGCGGTGGAGCAACTTCTCGATGCCTGTCATGCCTTGCAGAATTATGGCGTCGACCGCTACAAGCGACCCTCGCCGATCTCCCCTGAGGAAGAGGCTCAGCGTCAAGCGGAACGCGAGGCCTACCTGCAGTCACAGGTCAACATGCTATGGCGCACCATTCCCGACCGCCAGCGTGGCGAAAATCATGAGGACGAGTTCGACGAGGAAGATCCGCTTGGCCTGCACCTGAGTGGTCGCTATCCACCGGAGCCCCAGGAGAACCTGCTCTACTTCATCGAAAAGAACGCACCGTTGCTGGCGCCCTGGCAGCGCGAGATCGTGCGTATCGTGCGCAAGCTGGCACAGTATTTCTACCCCCAGCGCCAGACCCAGGTGATGAACGAGGGCTGGGCGACCTTCTGGCACTATACCCTGATGCACCGCATGTTCGACGAGGGCTTGGTCGACGAGGGAATCATGCTCGAGTTCCTGCAGTCGCACACCGCGGTGGTCAACCAGCCGGGTTTCGACAGCCCGTATTACAATGGCATCAACCCCTATGCCCTGGGGTTCGCGATGTTCAGCGACATCAAGCGCATCTGTCAGGAACCCACCGACGAGGACCGCCACTGGTTCCCGAACATCGCCGGCAGCGACTGGCTGGAAACCTTGCATTTCGCCATGCGCAACTTCAAGGACGAGTCCTTTATCCAGCAGTTCCTGTCGCCCAAGGTGATTCGCGATCTCAAGCTATTCACCGTGGTCGATGACGATCAGGATGAAATGTTGACCGTCAGCGCCATCCACAACGAGCGCGGCTATCAACGCATCCGTGAGGAGCTGTCGACGCAGTATGCGTTATCCGTGCGGGAACCCAATATCCAGATCTATTCGGCCGATATCCGTGGCGATCGTTCGCTGACCTTGCGCCATGTCCAGGATCGTCGTCGGCCGCTGGCCAAGAGCGTCTACCCGGTAATGCGCCATCTGTATCAACTGTGGGGATTCCCGGTCAAGCTGGAGTCGATCCAAGACGACGAAGTGGTGCGTCGTTACCAGTGGCCCTTGCCCGATGACGACCTTCGCGATTGACACCTCAACGCCAATGCGCCGCTGACCAGGCCAGCGGCGCATTGACATTCAGGGGAAGAAAGAGCGTCCTTTAGCCACTACGTGCCGTCCAGGATTGGCACCAGCCACCTGGTTCGACACTGTTGTTGGGAAAGAGCTGGCAGCCTTCGCTATCTGGCTGGAAGAACATGCAGTTGGAACAGGTTTCGCCTTCCTCGTAGGCCGGATGATCGCTGGCATCACTGGCATTTTCCACATAGTTGAGGGCTTGAGCATCCGGGGAATTCGGATCCAGGCGTGGCAGATCCTGTGCGAAAGCGGTCCTGGACAGTACGCCGACACCCAGTGGCAGGGCGGCGAGGCCCAGCAGGCTGTGGCGCATGAAGTCACGACGACTCTGATTTGCCATGGTCTCTCCTTTATCATCCTTTAATGAGTACCGGCACTGCCTTGCCAGGGGCAGTGAGGTGCTCCACGTCACGGTTACCGGGCGGTTGGCTAGCGCTGGCAAGCTCCGCCTCTGCCTGTTCCGACGTCGGTGGACACGGGACAGGTAGCTGGCCATTTGATGCTGGCCGTTCTACAACTTTGTTATCGCCTGAGCTCCGACAGATGCGGTGATCCGGAGTTCGTCTTTTCATCCTAGACGAAAGGCCTTGGGGGGCGCGAATTCCGCCATGGCGATGCGGCAATCGGTCGCGGACGCCTGTGCACCGATGAATTATCAAGGAGTGAGCATGTATTACTGTCGCTTTCCATCGCCAATGGGCGAGATCTTGATCGCCGGGCAGGAGTCGGGACTGAGTCATCTGGTTTTCATGGAGGGCGACGGTGCATTGACGGTTCCGGATGACTGGCAGCGTGATGATGAGCGCTTTCGAGAGGCCCGCGACCAGGTGCTGGGCTATCTCGAAGGGCGCCGGCATACCTTCAGTCTCGAGCTGGCGCCCCAAGGCAGTGATTTCCAGCGCGCGGTCTGGGCGGCGCTGCTGCGCATTCCCTATGGCGAGACGCGCACCTATGGCGACCTGGCCCGGCGCCTGGGGCGCGACAAGGCGGCGCGTGCGATTGGCGCAGCCAGTGGTGCCAATCCCTTGCCCTTGTTGATCCCCTGTCACCGGGTGGTGGCTGTCGATAGCCTGGGTGGCTATAGCGGAGGGCAGGCACTGAAGAAGCGCCTGCTGGCTCTGGAGGAAGCCCTATAGGCACCCAAGACGCTGCCGCGATGATGCCGATTCTGTCGAAGCGGGGGCACTGTTATACTCGCGCCACCGCTATTGTTGCCGACACCAGCAGGTTGGCAGCCAGTTAGGAGGAATGATCATGCAGAATGCCGTAATTCTGATCAATACCGAGAAGGGCCAGGTCAGGGCCGTCGCCGAGCGTCTGGCCGATGTCGAGGGCATCAGCGAAGTCTACTCCACCTGTGGCCGCTATGACCTGGTGGCCATCGCCCGTACCCGTGATTTCGAGAGCCTGGCTCAACTGGTCACCGAACACCTCAATCGGGTCGAGGGCATTCGCGACACCGAGACCCTCAACGCCATGCAGGTGCACTCCCGCCATGACCTGGAGACCATGTTCTCGGTGGGTTGGTAAGTCCTTGCTGGAGTGGTGATGGATCGTGGCCGCTCGCGGGTGTCGGCAACCAGTGCCGGCGTGTCTGATGTAAGTAAGTGGTCGCTCAATGAGAAAACGGACTTCCCTGTGGCGCCGTCAGGCGCGCAATCTCGGTATCAGCCTGGTATTCGTCCTGGTCGCCACCGGGCTGTGGTACACCCAGGAGCAGGACTATCGCGATCGACTGAGCTGGATGGGGGTGCCCACCTGGGACGCCCTGACGCCAACCAATGTGCATCGTGTGTTGCGCAACGATGGCTTTCTGGTGGGGTGGTCGGACGTGCGCGTCAACCCGCTATGGGTGAGCTATTATCTGCGCGCCGTGGAGAACCCGCGTGCCGGATCGCGTCCGGATTTCCAGCGCGACTGGCGTGCCCTGTGGCCGATCGCCGCCGATAGCTATTTCGGTAGCGGTTACGATCGCGGCCATCTGGCGCCCAACTATGCCATCGCTGCCGTGCATGGCCGCGCCGCCCAGCAGGATACCTTCCTGATGAGCAACATTTCGCCGCAGCGTCCCGATCTCAATCGTCGACTATGGCAACGGTTGGAAGAAGTGGTAATCGATCATTTCGTTCCGCGTTTCGGCACACTGCAGGTGATCACCGGACCGGTGTTTCCCGAGCGGTTCTTCGAGAATGCGCTTAATCGTGTGGGGCTGGTGGAAGTCCCCGCGGCTTTCTACAAGATCATCGTGGTGCCCGCCAAGGAGCCGCTGGCGCTGGCTTTCATCATGCCCCAGACGGTCAGGGGAAATGAGCCTCTGGATCGCTATGTGGTGAGTATCGATGAGGTCGAGGCGCGCACCGGCTTGAATTTCTTTCCCAACCTGCCGCAAGAGACGGCTACGTTGCTGGAAGGGCGAATACATACTCAGGGGTGGGCTCTGGAGAAGGTGGCACGCCTGCCGGGACGTTACGAATAGCGTCCCCGTGCCGGGCAGACGAAAACCTCGCGCTTGTTGCGAGACGTCGCTATTCGGAAAAAACATGGCAAAGAAAAAGTCGGGAAACGATCATGACACGATGGGAGCACCGGGGATGGTGCCCAGGAGAGGACTTGAACCTCCACGTCCTTACGGACACTAGCACCTGAAGCTAGCGCGTCTACCAATTCCGCCACCTGGGCGTGTCATGTCGGCTGTGTTCGCTTGGCTGGGCCGATGGTGCCCAGGAGAGGACTTGAACCTCCACGTCCTTACGGACACTAGCACCTGAAGCTAGCGCGTCTACCAATTCCGCCACCTGGGCGAACACAAGCCTATCGAGCTTTGAAGAGCGGTGGGATCTTCATCCCGCGATATCCACATGACGCCCGGATATCGATGGTGCCCAGGAGAGGACTTGAACCTCCACGTCCTTACGGACACTAGCACCTGAAGCTAGCGCGTCTACCAATTCCGCCACCTGGGCAAGTGGCGCGTATGATACCGATTCCCTCGAACAATGCAAGCCTCTGGCAGCGTGCGCGGAGGACTTTTTGGCCCCTCATCGAGGGCCGGTCCGACACAAGAAAACAGTGGATGGTTGGGTCACGCCTTTCGCGGCGCTATACTGCTGCCATGATCATGAATCCCCGTTGTATTGCCTCACGCCCGCGTTGTCTCGCTTATTCTTTTTCAAGGACGTTTACCGCATGACTCATTGGACGCTCAGCGACGACCCCCACGCGGAACGTGAAGCCCACAAGTACGATAGCCCCGTGCCCAGCCGCGAGTATTTGCTCGCCCGGCTCGAAGAGTACGGCAAACCCATCACGCATGAGAACATGAGCCGCATGCTGGGCCTCGAGGACGAGGAGCAGATGGAGGCCGTGCGCCGGCGCCTGGCGGCCATGGAGCGCGATGGCCAAGTGCTGCGCAATCGGCGTGGCGCCTACGCCTTGATCGACAAGCTCGACCTGATCAAGGGCAAGGTGCTGGGACACCGCGACGGTTTCGGCTTTTTGATTCGCGACGATGGCAAGAAGCCCGACCTGGTGCTGCCACCACGGCAGATGCGTCGGGTCTTCCATGGCGACCACGTGCTGGTACGCGTCAGTGGTCGTGACCGCCGTGGCCGCGATGAGGCCACCATCGCCGAGATCATCGCCCGCAATACCCAGACCATCGTTGGCGTCTATCGCCAGAACAATGCCGAGTTCGGGGTGCTGATCCCCGAGAATACGCGTATTCCCCTGGAGGTGATCATTCCCCATAGCGCCTGTGGTGGCGCCAAGGATGGGCAGGTCGTCTCGGCGCGTATCGTCCAGCAGCCCGAGACCCGGGTACAGCCGGTAGGCGAGGTGGTCGAAGTGCTCGGCGAGCGCATGGACCCCGGCATGGAAATCGATATTGCCATTCGCAGTCACGATATCCCCGCGGACTTTCCCCCGGACGTCGACGAACAGATCGCCGGCATGTCCGCCGAAGTCCTCGAGCAGGACAAGGCGCACCGCATCGATCTGCGCCACCTGCCGCTGGTGACGATCGACGACGAGACGGCCAAGGACTTCGACGATGCCGTGTGCGCCTGGAAGACCAAGTCGGGGAGCTGGAAGCTGGTGGTGGCCATCGCCGATGTCTCCCACTATGTGCGTCCCGGCAGTGCCCTCGATCGGGAAGCCCACACGCGCGGCAACTCGGTGTACTTCCCGGGCCAGGTGGTGCCGATGCTGCCGGAGCTGCTGTCCAACGGCTTGTGTTCGCTGAATCCCGCCGTCGATCGTCTGACCCTGGTGTGTGAGTTGAACATCTCGAAAACCGGCACGATCAGCCGCTACCGCTTCTATGAAGCCGTCTTCCGGTCTCATGCGCGCCTGACCTATAACAAGGTCGGCAAGATACTCCAGGAGTCTGACACTGCCGAAGGGCGTGAACTGCGTGAGCAGTATCGTGAACTGGTTCCGTCGCTGGAGAATCTGCACGCCCTCTACAAGCTGCTGCGCGGGGCGCGCATCGAACGGGGTGCCATCGACTTCGAGACCACCGAAACGGCGATCATCTTCAATGAAGAGCGCAAGATCGAGACCATCGTGCCGCGGCAGCGCAACGATGCTCACAAGATCATCGAGGAGTGCATGCTGGCGGCCAACGTGGCCACCGCCCGTTTCCTCGACAAGCACGACCTGCCGGCATTGTATCGCGTCCACGAGCCGCCGCCTCCGGAGCGTCTCGACAGGCTGCGGCTGTTCCTCAACGAATTGGGGCTGTCGCTGGGCGGGGGCGACGATCCCACGCCGCAGGACTATCAGGCGCTACGCGAGGTGATCAAGGATCGCCCCGATGCCGACATCATCCAGACGGTGATGCTGCGTTCGATGAACCAGGCGGTGTATTCGCCGCACAACGAGGGCCATTTCGGCCTGGCCTATCCGGCCTACGCCCATTTCACCTCGCCGATCCGTCGCTATCCGGACCTGCTGGTGCATCGTGCCATCCGCTCGGTGATCCGCGGGCCGCGCCAGACCGCCACCGTACTGCGCGCCGAGGGAGCGCCGGTAGATCCGCCAAGCAAGTGGTGTCCCTACACCTTCGAGCAGATGGTCGAACTCGGCGAGCACTGCTCGATGACCGAACGCCGTGCCGACGATGCCACCCGCGATGTGGAAGACTGGCTGAAGTGCGAGTTCATGTCCGACAAGGTCGGTGAGGTGTTCGAGGGCACTATCGCCTCGGTGACCCAATTCGGTATCTTCGTGCGTCTCGACGAGGTCTTTGTCGAAGGTCTGGTGCATGTCACCTCGTTGCCCTCCGATTATTACCACTACGAGCCGGAGAAGCACCGCTTGAAGGGGGAGCGCTCCGGTATCGCCTATCGCCTCGGTGACGGTGTCACGGTGCTGGTGGCGCGGGTCGATCTGGATGAACGCAAGATCGACTTCGACCTGGTCGACGACAAGCCGCGGCACAAACGCGCTCCTCGCCGCAAGCCAGGGCTCGATCAGGGGGCGCCGGGCGCCACCGCCAGTGACAAATCGGCCGCCGACAAGCCGGCCGGCAAGTCCCGCTCGCGGCGTCGCAAGCCCCGCGGCGGCGAGGGAGAAGACGCCAAGGGTCCTCGTCGCGGGCCGCGCAAATCACGGGGCGGGAAACGTTAGTGGTGATCAAGAAACGACGCTCCGGCCGTCGTGGCCCACAGGCGCCTGGCAACTTCGATGCGGTGCATGGCGTGCATGCCGTGCGCGCACTGCTCGATCGCGGCGAGGCGCCGCGCGAGTTATGGATCCAGGAAGGTGGCGCCGCCGCGCGCCTCTCGGAACTGATCGAGTGCGCCCGCTCGCGTGGTGCGCGTGTCGTCGCCCAGTCCCGCGAGGCCCTCGATGACCTGTCCCAGGGGGCGGCCCACCAGGGCATAGTGGCCTTCTGCCCGCCGCTGGCCGCGGAGGGCGAGGAATCGTTGTGGCTCAAGCTCGGCGCCTGGCCGCGGGAAGAACCGCCGCTGCTGCTGATCCTCGATGGCGTCACCGACGTGCACAACTTTGGCGCCTGCCTGCGTAGCGCCGATGCCGCTGGCGTGCACGGGGTGATCGTGCCCAAGGACAAGGCGGCCCCGCTCAATGCCACGGTGCGCAAGGTCGCCTGTGGTGCGGCTGAAACGGTACCGGTCTATCAGGTCACCAATCTGGCACGAGCCATGGCGCGTCTCAAGCAACTGGGAGTGTGGATCACGGGGACCGCCGGGGAGGCCGAGGCCAGTGTCTACGACGGTGATTATACTGGTCCTTGTGCGCTGGTGATGGGCGCCGAAGGCAAGGGGCTGCGGCGTCTGACCCGTGAGGCATGCGACGGGCTGGTCAAGCTGCCCATGGCCGGCCAGGTATCCAGCCTCAATGTGTCGGTGGCCACCGGCATCTGCCTGTTTGAGGCGGTGCGTCAGCGTCGGCTTGCAACGGCGTAAGGCGATCACTACAATTACGCGGCCCATCCGAGTGCTCGGTTGGGTATTCACACCCGAAAATCACTCCTTGCTTCCCCTGGCATCGTGCTCACGGTCCCTCTGGAAGCTGCCAAACCGTAAGGAGATATCATGCGTCATTACGAAATCGTGTTCATGGTCCACCCGGACCAGAGCGAACAGGTTCCGGCGATGGTCGAGCGTTATACCAGCCTCGTCACCGAGAGCGGGGGTACCGTACATCGCCTGGAAGATTGGGGGCGCCGCCATCTGGCCTACCCGATCAACAAGATCCACAAGGCTCACTACGTGCTGATGAACGTCGAATGCCGCGGCGAGACACTCGATGAAATCGAGAACATCTTCCGCTTCAACGACGCCATCATTCGCAGCCTGGTCGTGCGCTGCAAGGAAGCCATCACCGAAGCCTCTCCGATGATGAAGCCGGCGGAAGAGAAGCGTCCGCGTCGCGAAGACCGGCCGCGCGAGCGCTCCACCGAAACCGCTGAAGAAGCCCACTGATTCCGCACGTAGAGGAGACTTTCAATGGCACGTTTTTTCCGTCGCCGCAAGTTCTGCCGTTTCACCGCTGAAGGCGTGAAGCAGATCGATTACAAGGATATCGATACGCTCAAGGCCTACATCACCGAGACCGGCAAGATCGTCCCGAGCCGTATCACCGGCACGCGGGCGCGTTATCAGCGTCAACTGTCCACCGCCATCAAGCGGGCACGTTACCTGGCGCTGTTGCCGTACACCGATAGCCACCAGTAAGCCCATCGCGTGATGCTTCCGATCGCCCGCTGGCTGATGCGCGGCACCCCCCATGCGGCGGGGGCCGCGGCCCTGGCGGCAGTGGTGCCCTGGCTGTTCTGGTTGAGCGCTTCCGTTGCCGCCTTGGTGACCCTGCGCCGCGGACTGGGACCCGCCATGCCGGTGATCCTTGGCGCCGCCCTGCCGTCCGGCTGGTGGTGGATGCAAGGGGATGCCATTCCGTTGGCCAGTGTCCTGCTGGTGACGCTGATGGCCGTGGTGCTGCGTTCGCGCATGCGCTGGAGTGAGGCGCTGATCGCCGGCGCCCTGGTCGCTGCCGGTATGGTGCAGCTGGGCATCTTCCTGCCCCCCGGCGGTGCTGGTGCCCTGCTCGAACAGGTGCGTCAGGGATCGCCGGAGGTCGAGCGCATGCTCACGGAGTTCGCCGACCAGGGGATCGCCACGGAACAGATAGCGGCACTGCTGATCGGTGGCATCACCGGCCTGATCGTGCTGCTGGCGGCCGTGGCCTGTCTGGCCCTGGCACGGAGTTGGCAGGCCGGGCTCTATAACCCGGGCGGTTTTCGCAGCGAGTTTCATACGCTGCGTCTGGCGCCCAGGGAATTGGTGACGCTGGTGGTGCTGGGCGTGATCAGCATGGTGCTGGGGCTCCCGGCGCTGGCCATGTTCGCCTGGGTGCCGCTACTGGTGGCGGGTATCGCGCTGATACACGGTATTATTGGTATCAAGGGGATGAACGGGCTCTGGCTGGTGGCTTTCTATGTGCTGCTGATTACCACCTGGCCCATGATTCTGATAGTGCTGCTGTTGGCCTTCATCGATACGCTCGCGGATTTCCGCGTGCGCGTGGCCCGCAGCGACTGACAAGAGGTTAACGAGATGGAAGTCATTCTGCTCGACAAGATTGGCAAGCTGGGTGCCCTGGGTGACAAGGTCACCGTCAAGCCTGGCTATGGTCGCAACTACCTGGTGCCTTATGGCTTGGCTGTGCCGGCCACCAAGGAAAACGTGGCAGCCTTCGAGGCCCAGCGCGCCGAGCTCGAAGCTCAGGCCGCCGAGCGCAAGGCTGAAGCCGAGGCTCGTGCTGCCCAGCTCGCCGAAATCGAGTTGTCGCTGGTCGCCAAGGCCGGCGACGAAGGCAAGCTGTTCGGTTCCATCGGGCCGCGTGATCTGGCCGAGGCCATTGCGCAGGCCGGCATCGATATCGCCAAGAGCGAAGTGCGCATGCCGGAAGGTCCGATTCGCCAGACCGGTGAATACGACATCGCGCTGCAGTTGCACGCCGAAGTCAGTGCCAGCGTTCGCGTGGTGGTCGTGGCCGAGTAAGCCGCTGATCGTCACCTGACGCCAAGGGGCGCGCGGAGTTTTCCGCGCGCCCTTTTTTGCGCTTGTTTAATTGTCAGACATTTTCTATGATTTGTCTGATTATAGTTTTCGCAGTGACGAGGAGGCCAGCCGTCATGCCCGATTCCCGTCTCTCCCGGCTTGCCCCGGCCCCGTACGATGGCGATGCCGAGGCGCTGGCCAGGACCCTGGCCCATGCCATTCTCTCGGGGCTCTGGTCACCGGGGGACGATTTTCCCACGGAGCTGGAGCTAGGCCGTCACCTCGCCGTCAGTCGCAACCGCGTCCGTAATGCGCTGGTCAGCCTGGCCAGCACCGGGCTCGTGGAGCGCACCGCCGGCCGCGGCACGCGAGTCCGCGAGATCGGCGACTGGCACCTGCTCGATCCGCAGATGAGCGACTGGATGACCGGCCTTGCGGCGCCGCATCCGCAACTGGTACGCGAGATCTTCGCCTTCCGCCTGTCGGCCGAGCCGCATGTCGCCGAGCTGGCGGCCAGTGCCGCGGACGCTCAGGACCTGGCGCGACTCGAGGGTGCCTATCTCGGCATGCGCGATAGTGCCGACACGCCTGAGCGACGCGCTGAGCATGCCGAGCACGATGTGGCCTTCCATGCAGCCATCTACCGTGCCAGCCATAACCTGGTATGGCGCCAGATGGGGCATTTGCTGCGTCCCTCCATCGTCGCCTTGATCCAGCACTCCCACCACCAGGCCGGTTCCCTGGATGACAGTCTGGAGCGCCACTGGCGGGTGATGGAGGCGATTCGCCTGCGCCAGCCGCGGGCGGCGCACCAGGCGGCCCGCCAGGTTCTCGAGCGTACCGCCAGCGACCTGGGGCTGACGACGAGCGATACCGCCACCGAGGTAGCCGCAGCGACGTCCTCCGTTCCTCAACTACAAGGAGCTTCCTGATGAAAATCACGCGACTCAAGACCTGGCAGGTGCCTCCGCGCTGGCTGTTTCTCAAGATCGAAACCGACGAGGGCTGTTATGGTTGGGGCGAGCCGGTAATCGAGGGGCGGGCGGCCACTGTCGAGGCCGCGGTGCACGAGCTGGCCGACTACCTGGTCGGTCAGGATCCGCACCGTATCGAACACCTGTGGAATACCCTTTATCGTGCGGGTTTCTACCGCGGTGGGCCGATCCTGATGTCGGCCATTGCCGGCATCGACCAGGCCTTGTGGGATCTCAAGGGGCGCGATCTCGGCGTACCCGTCCACCAGTTGCTGGGCGGCGCGGTGCGCGACAGGATGCGCATGTACGCCTGGACCGGCGGCGACCGACCCAGCGATGTGGGCGCCGGCGCCAGGGAGTTGGTCGAACAGGGCTTCACCGCCTTCAAGATGAACGGCACCCCGGAACTGCAGATCGTGGACTCGCACCGCAAGATCGACGAGGCGGTAGCTCGCGTGGCCGAAGCGCGCGAGGCAGTGGGGCCGGACGTGGGGATCGGCATCGACTTCCATGGCCGCGTGCACCGGCCCATGGCCAAGGCGCTGCTGCGCGAGTTGGAGCCGTTCCACCCGATGTTCGTCGAGGAGCCGGTGGCACCCGAGCACCTGCCATGCCTCAAGCAGATCGCCGGCGGGCTCGGTTACCCCATCGCCACCGGCGAACGGCTGCATACCCGCTTCGAATTCCGCGACCTGCTCGCCGATGGCATGGTCGACGTGGTGCAGCCGGATCTGTCGCATTGCGGTGGCATCAGCGAGGGGCTGAAGATCGCCGCCTTGGCCTCGGCATATGACGTGGCCTTGGCGCCGCACTGTCCCCTGGGCCCGTTGACCCTGGCCGCCTCGCTGCAACTGGATGCGGTGTGCCATAACGCCTTCATCCAGGAGCAGAGCATGGGGATTCACTACAACCAGGACAACGACGTGCTCGACTATCTGGTCGACAAGTCGGCGCTCAAGATCGAGGACGGTTTCTGTGCTATCCCTCAAGGCCCGGGGCTAGGTGTGGAGATCGACGAAGGCTTCGTCGAGGAACGTGCCAAGGTGGGGCACCGCTGGCGCAATCCGGTGTGGACGCATGAAGACGGCTCGGTCGCCGAATGGTAAGGGAGGTGAGCATGGTTAGCCGTGAGCGGCTTGGCTGGATTGCCGTGGATTGGGGGTCGAGCAATCTGCGCGCCTGGGCAATGAGCGATGCCGGCGAGGTACTGGCCCAGGGCGGCTCCGACCAGGGCATGCTGGCCCTGAAGCCGGAGCACTACGAGGCGGCGCTGCTGGGCGCGGTGTCCGACTGGCTGCCGGAGAGCGGTGTCGTCGACGTGGTCGTCTGTGGCATGGCCGGGGCCCGGCAGGGCTGGCGGGAAGCCGCCTATCGCGAAGTGCCCACTCGCCTGGAGGCGCTGCTCGATGGTGCCGTGATGCCCGACGTGGAGGATTCCCGTCTGCGGGTTTGCCTGCTGCCGGGGCTTTGCCAACAGCGCGACGCTTCCGGGCGTGAGTTCGACGTGATGCGCGGTGAGGAGACGCAGCTCGCGGGGTTGGTCGCACTCGACATGGGGTTCACGGGCTGGGCATGCTTGCCCGGTACCCACGCCAAGTGGGCGTATCTTTTCCAAGGCGAGCTGGCGCGCTTCCAGACGTTTCTGACCGGCGAACTCTATCGGTTGCTGGCCGCGCGCTCGGTCCTGCATCACTCGCTGGGCGAGGATGACCTGGACGATACGTCATGCCGCGAGGCGTTCGTGACGGCGGTAGGCGAGAGCGTCGCCCAGCCCGCCCGTTTCAGCCAGCGGCTGTTCGGCATTCGCGCCAGCGATCTGCTCGACGCGAACCTGCCGAGGGGCGACGCGCGTGCTGCCATTCTCGCGGCACGCCTTTCCGGTCTTGCGATCGGCCTCGAGCTGGCCGCGATCGGCGTGGAGTTGCCGCCCGGCGAGCCGGTGAGCCTGGTCGGAGCCGAGGCGCTATGTCGGCGTTATGCATTGGCACTGGAGACCCTGGAAATCCAGAGTCGCATCATCGATAGCGAACGAGCGGTGCTGGCCGGCTTGGGTCAGGCCAGGCGCGCCCTCGACGCAACCTGAACGGAGGCCGCATGTCATTTCCCTTGGTAGGCATTCTCCGCGGTATCACCCCCGATGACGCCGTGGAGATCGGCGAAGCGTTGCTGGACGCCGGGATCACCCGCATCGAGGTGCCGCTCAACTCCCCCGATCCCCTGGAGAGCATCCGCCTGTTGGTCGATCGCTTCGACGAGCGCGCCCTGATCGGCGCCGGTACCGTGTTGACCCGCACCGAGGTGCGCGAGGTGCATGCTGCTGGAGGGCGCCTGATCGTATCGCCCAACTGCCGCCCGGCCGTGATCGAGGAGACCGTGCACCTGGGCATGCGTTCGCTGCCTGGTATCGTCACCCCCTCGGAGGCGTTCGATGCCCTGGACGCCGGCGCCAGTGGCCTCAAGCTGTTTCCCGCAGTGCAGGTGGGCATCGAAGGCATGCAAGCGGTGCGCACCGTGCTGCCAGCGGGGACCGAACTCTACGCCGTCGGTGGCATCGGTGCCGATAACTTCGCCGCCTGGCGCGCCGCCGGCGTGGATGGCGCCGGGCTGGGCAGCGCACTCTACCGGCCAGGGTTCAGCGCGGCCGAGGTAGGTGCACGGGCCCGCACCCTGGTGGCCGCCTGGCAGGCCGCCGGGAGGGCGACATGAACGGGCACGAAGCGAGGCAGGTGCTAGCCTGTGGCTGTGAGCTGGGGGAAGGGCCGCTGTGGCATGCCGC
Organism: Litchfieldella rifensis; assembly: GCF_042646605.1. Taxonomy (NCBI): domain Bacteria; kingdom Pseudomonadati; phylum Pseudomonadota; class Gammaproteobacteria; order Oceanospirillales; family Halomonadaceae; genus Litchfieldella; species Litchfieldella rifensis. The sequence goes on from NZ_JBHRUG010000027.1 coordinate 253,706, forward strand.
TGACAGCCGTCTCTATTGGTGCGATATCCTCGCCGGCCGGTTGCACTGGCTGGACCCGGCCAGCGGCGAGTCGGACTGGGCAGACTTCGGCCGCTATATCTCCCTGGCGGTGCCACTGGAAGGTGGCGGGATGATGGTGGCCGGCGAGAACCGCCTGGAACGCTTCGAGCCCGCCACGGGGCAGCGAGAGGCGCTGATGGACTTCGAGGCCGACAATCCCCTGACCCGTCCCAACGATGGCCGTGTCGATCGTCACGGCTACCTGTGGCTCTCCAGCATGGGCAAGGCCGCCGAGCCTGGCGCCGGCAGCCTGTATCGCCTGCATCGTGGTGAACTGGTGCGGCTGCGTAGCGGCATCACCATCCCCAATGCCATCAGTTTTTCGCCCGATGGCAAACGGGCCTATTTCGCCGATACGGCGCGCGGGATGGTCTTCACCTGGGCGCTCGATCCGCAGGGCTGGCCACTTGGCGAGCCAGTGCCCTGGTTCGATAGCGCGGCACGCGAGGGTGCCCCCGACGGTGCGGTAGTCGACAGCGAGGGCGCCATGTGGCTGGCCCTGTGGGGGGCCGGCAAGGTCGTGCGCTTGTCGCCGGACGCTCGGATCATCGATGAGATTCGCGTGCCCACCTCGCAGCCCTCCTGTCCCGCCTTCGGCGGTGGGCGCCTCGATCGGCTGTATATCACCACCGCTCGCGAAGGTATGGGCGAAGCGCAGCGCCAGCGCGAGCTCCAGGCCGGCGACCTGTTCGTCGCCGCCCTGAAGACGCCGGGTCTGGCAGAGCCATTGTTGCGGCTTGGGTAGGCCGCGTTCGTTCGAACAAATCCTTTAGACATTGGTAGTAATATTACGTTTTTCCTTTTGCGACTTGCTCCTTAAACGATTAAGTTTCCATGAGTGATCGCCACGAGCTTGATTCGATCACGTCACATCCTCGAAGAGGAGGGGGAGGGACACAGGGAAGCGGTTGTCGTTCGACTTTTGTCTTAAACGATTAAGTTTCCTGGGTTCGGCGCTCCCGTTGAGAAAACAACCATAAAAGGATTCGCTTCAATGAATGCAGCTATGCTCAGAACCCCACTCGTTGTCGCCATTGCTGCCGTCAGCCTGGGGGTGAGTGGCGTTGCCACCGCGGATGATGCCAGCCTGGAGCAGCGCCTGGCCGAGCTTGAGGCCCGCATCGCTGCTGCCGAGCAGCGTGCCGAGGTCGCTGAACAGCGTGCTGAATTGGCCGAGCAGCAGGCCGAGTCACGCCTCAGCGACGCAGAGGTCGAGGAGCGCTTGGCCAAGGTCGAGCGCCAGGCCAGCGGCGAGGAGGGATTCTCCTTCAATGCGTATGCCCGTTCCGGCCTGTTGATCGGTGAAGATGGCAAGAGCGCGGAGGGCGGTCCCTACCTGACCCCGGCCGGTGGCCTGGGCGGCGCCGTGGGGCGCCTGGGTAACGAACCCGATACCTATGCCGAAGCCATTCTCAATTACCGTCAGACTTACGATAACGGCGCCAAGGCCAAGTACACCACCATGCTGGCCGATGGCACCACCACCAGCAATGACTGGAACGACGACTCCAACCTCAACGTGCGCCAGGTCTATGCCGAGTTCAGCCAGTTGCCGAGCTTTACCGGGGCCTTCGAGAACGCCTCGATCTGGGCCGGCAAACGCTTCGATCGCGATAACTTCGATATCCATTGGCTCGACAGCGATTTCGTGTTCCTGGCCGGGACCGGGGCGGGGATCTACGACATGCAGTTCGCCGACAACTGGAAGTCGAACTTCTCGCTCTACGGCCGCAGCTTCAGCGAATTCCCCGTCAGCAGGGAAACCCCCGGCCTTACGGACGATACCGACAACCTGATTCTCACCACCAACAACTACTTCGGTAACTGGCAGTGGATGATCAACGGCATGTCGGCGGCCGACAACGACGAGCGGGTACTCGACAGTGGCGAGTCGGCCGCGGATACCGGCGTGCACACCATGGTGGCCTATCATGGCGACAGCTTCTTCGGCATCAGCGAGGGCAATTTCAAGGTCGCCTTGTTGCACGGTCAGGGGCTAGGTGCCCAGGTCAAGGGCATCGGCAGCGATGGCAACCTCACCGAGGACGCCACCGCGACACGCCTCGGCCTGTACGGTACCACCTACCTTGCGCCGCGCTGGCGCATCGCCCCGGCGATCCTGGCCGAAACCAGCAAGGACCGCTACGCCGAGGACGATGAGTTCCAGTGGTTCACTTTCAACACTCGCCTCGCCAACGAGATCACCCAGAATTTCGAGATGCAGTACGAGGCCAGCTACCAGTACATGGATCTCGACCAGGGAGCGGGCGGTAACGCCGCCAAGGGCGACTACACCAAGCTGACCATTGCGCCGACCTTCAAGCCTCAGATAGGTGGCTTCTGGCAACGACCGGAAATCCGCCTGTTCGCCTCTTGGAGCGACTGGGACGAGGAACTCAACGATTTCAGCGACAGCGACGCCTTCGGCAGCGAAGAGTTCACCGGCGGCCAGTGGACCTTCGGGGTGCAGATGGAGACCTGGTTCTAATCAAGATTCGGACCATACTACAGGTAACGGCGACCCGGTCGTGTCGCGACGGCCGAGTCTCTGTTTCGATCTTTCCCCGTGGGCAGCGATGCCCACGGGGATTTTCCTGTCGGCGTGGCTTGCGGAGCATAGGGTGTGGCGCGGTGATGGGGTAGAATGAGCCCGCTTCCCGTATTGCCGAAGGTCCTTGCCCGCCATGAATGAATCTGTCGAGCTCGATCAGGAAACTGCCGCGCTGAAGGTGCCACCGCATTCGCTGGAGGCCGAGCAGTCGGTATTGGGTGGCCTGATGCTCGACAATCAGGCCTGGGATACCGTTTCCGAACGCCTGGTGGCAGGGGATTTCTACCGCTATGAGCATCGTCTGGTGTTCAATGCCATGCAGTCGCTGGCCGAGGGTGGGCACCCGCTGGATGTGGTGACCCTGTCCGAGGCACTGGAGAATCGCGACCAGCTCGATACCGTGGGGGGGCTGGCCTACCTGGCCGAGTTGGCCCGCAATACGCCTTCGGCGAGCAATATCCGCGCCTATACCGATATCGTTCGCGAACGGGCCACGCTGCGCAAGCTGATCCAGGCCGCCAACCAGGTCGCCGAAAGCGCCTTCAGTCCCCAGGGCCGGCCTGCCGATGAGCTGGTCAACGAGGCCGAGCGACTGGTGTTCCAGATCAGCGAAGAGCGCCCCAAGTCCGGTGGTCCCATCGGCATGAGCGAGTTGTTGGCCAAGGCGGTGGATCGCATCGACGAGCTGTTCAACATGCAGGGCCAGATGACCGGGCTATCCACCGGCTTCCGCGATCTGGATGATATGACCTCGGGTCTGCAGCCCTCGGACCTGGTGATCATCGCCGGGCGCCCCTCGATGGGCAAGACCACCTTTGCCATGAACCTGGTCGAGCATGCGGTCATCTCCAGCGACAAGCCGGTGATGGTGTTCTCCATGGAGATGCCCGCCGATGCCCTGATGCTGCGTATGCTGTCGTCACTGGGGCGTATCGACCAGACTCGCGTACGCACCGGTCAGCTCGAGGACGAGGACTGGCCGCGGCTGACCTCGGCGGTCAACCTGCTCAAGGACAAGCAGCTGTTCATCGACGATACCGCGGCGCTGTCGCCCAACGAGATGCGTTCACGGATTCGCCGCCTGGTGCGCGAGCACGGCAATATCGGCCTGATCATGATCGACTATCTGCAGTTGATGCAGATCCCTGGCTTTTCCGAGAACCGCACCGGCGAGATCTCGGAGATCTCGCGCTCGCTGAAGGGGCTGGCCAAGGAGTTCGGATGTCCGGTCATCGCCCTGTCGCAGCTCAACCGCTCCCTCGAGCAGCGGCCCAACAAGCGCCCGGTGATGTCGGATCTGCGCGAGTCCGGCGCCATCGAGCAGGATGCCGATGTCATTGCCTTCGTCTATCGCGACGAGGTCTATAATCCGGATAACCCCGACAACCAGGGCCTGGCGGAGCTGATCATCGGCAAGCAGCGTAACGGTCCCATTGGCACCGTGCATATGGCGTTCATTGGCAAGTACACGCGCTTCGAGGATCTGGCCCCCGACAGCTATGGGCAGCATTTCGGCGAGTGAGGGGTATCCCCGATCTCAGGAGCCAGAGACTTGAGCCCGTGGGTATGAGGCTTATAATGCCGCCCCTCACTACAGGCATGGAGACGAGAGGATATGGCAGGCGGATTTCGGCGTGGCAAGCGCACCCCCAAGCTGGAAGCGCGCGGCGAACTGCAGGAGATCGAGCGTGAAGGTCCCTTCAAGGAGTGGCTGGGCATGCCGGATCTCTATCGCTATCGCTTGGTAGTGGACGGCGAAACCTACAGTTACCAGACCGAAGAGGCCGAGATTCCGGTACAGGTCGGTGACCGGGTGGTGTTCCGCTACAAGGAGACCAAGGCCGGAAAGTGGGTCGACCGCAATTCCCTTGGCAAGGCCATCGATCCCTCCAGCTATCAGTAGCCCGGGAACCTGATGGGTGGGATAGGGTCACATACCCAACATCGTATGGACATGACATTGTCATAGGGCGCAGCCATGCTGTGCCCTATTTATATACGGTGATCGCCAGTCGGTTTGGCCAATCAAGGGGAAGGATCCATGGAACTAAGTGACTTAAAGGCCTTCGTCGGCCATCAGGACAACTTCGAGATTCGCGTAATCACTCATGCCAGCAGCCGCTTTTACCAGATCGAGATGGAAGACGTGGAAGGCAACCGCCATATGCTGACCCGGCGTGGCAAGCCGATGCTATTCCGTTCGCTGGATGACGTCTACCTGGAGCTCAAGCGCAGCGGCATCCATCGTGCCTATCTCGTGCAGTACGATGCCCACGACGAGATGATCGGGCGAGCAACCCACTATCGGGATCCGCTGACCTCGCGTATGCCGCTGGTGTTCTGATCGTTACCCATCGCGACCACACTTCCCAGGCCGCCGGTTCGTGTGCATGGCGAACGCGGTGGCGATCGTTCCTTGCTCAGAAGTTATACAAATGGCAGCGATAGTATAACTTGATTCCATCGATTTGCCTCCAGGCTGGTACACTTCGCTCCTTGATGACTACGCAAGGAGCTCCACCCATGCCCACCCCTCGATTCGGCGTACTGCTGGTCAACCTGGGAACCCCCGATGCCCCGACTCCCGAGGCGGTACGGCGCTATCTGGGCGAGTTCCTGTGGGACAAGCGCGTCGTCGACACCCCGCGTCCACTGTGGTGGCTGATCCTGCATGGGGTGATCCTGCGCTTTCGCCCGCGCAAGGTGGCCAGGGCCTACCAATCGGTATGGATGGCGGAGGGATCACCGTTGCTGGTGATCGGCCGACGCCAGCAACGCTCGCTGGCTGCGGCGCTGGAGCGCCGGCACGGTGAGGCGATCCCGGTAGAGCTGGCCATGACCTATGGCAAGCCAAGCATGGAGGAGGCCGGCCTCAAGCTGCGCGATGCCGGTGTCGAACGCATTCTGGTACTGCCGCTATACCCACAGTTCTCGCGCTCCACCACCGCTGCAGTGTTCGATCGCCTGGCGCGAGCCCTCTCGGCATGTCCGCACCTGCCGGAACTGCGTTTCGTGCGCGATTACCACGACCATCCGGCCTACGTTCAGGCATTGGCAGCGAGCATTCGCGACCATTGGCAGGCACAGGGTGGTGAACGTGGCAAGCTGATGCTCTCCTACCACGGCATTCCCCAACGCTATGCCGAGCAGGGCGACCCCTATCCACGTCATTGCGAAACCACCAGTCGACTGGTGGCCGAGGCCTTGGGGCTTGGCGACGACGAGTGGCAGATGACTTACCAGTCGCGCTTCGGTCGCGAGGAGTGGCTCAAGCCCTACACCGACGAGACGCTCAAGGCCTGGGCGCGGGAAGGGGGCGAGCGCGTCGATATCATCAGCCCGGCCTTCGCGGCCGACTGTCTCGAGACCCTGGAGGAGCTGGAGGAAGAGAATCGCGAAAACTTCGTTCAAGCCGGCGGCAAGACCTATCGTTATATCCCGGCTCTCAACGACCGCGCCGACCATATCGACCTGCTGGCACAGCTCGTCGGGCAGCATACCCAAGGCTGGTAAGGGGCATGGCGCGAACGTCCAATGGCTACGAGCTACGAGCTACGAGCTACGAGCTACGAGCTACGAGCTACGAGCTACGAGCTACGAGCTACGAGCTACGAGCTACGAGCTACAACTTGCCTTTGAATACACTGCTTCTTCCTTCTTCCCTCAGCCATGCCCCCTGTCGGGGTGTGGCACCGGCTTCTCGCCGGCATCCTGCTCGAGCAATTCCGACCGCTCGCAATGGGTCTCTTCGGCATGTTTGAGTTGCAGGTGTAGCCCGGTCTTGGCCAGCAGGTGCGCCGTCACCGGAGCGGTGATGAACAGGAACAGGGTGATCAGCATTTCCTGGACGACGGGCTGACTTTGAATCACCCAGAAATACAGCATCGAGGCGATCAGCATGCAGCCGATCCCTAGGGTGGAGGCCTTGGTAGGGCCGTGCAGGCGCATGTAGAAATCGCGCAGGCGGACCATGCCCAGCGAGCCGATGAAGGTGAAGGCCCCGCCGGCGACCAGGAAAAAGGAGACCACGCCTTCCAGGATCACGTAATGGGTCATGTAGTGTTCCTCTCCTTGGCTTATTCGATGATGTCGCCGCGCAGCAGATACTTGCACACCGCCACGGTACTGATGAAACCGAGCATGGCGATCAGCAATGCCGCCTCGAAATAGGTTTTGGTAGTGAGCCATAGCCCCATCAGCACGATCAGGGCAATGGAGGTGACATACATGGTGTCCAGTGCCAGCAGGCGATCGGGCATGCTCGGGCCGACGGCGAGGCGGTAGGCGTTCAAGGCCAGAGCCATCAGGATCAGCGCCAGACTGATATTCAGTGCCGTATCTAGCATTCGTAGATCTCCTGGAGCGGCCGCTCGTAGCGTTCGCGAATTCTCTCAATCAGGGCCTTTTCATCGTCCATGTCCAGGACGTGGATCAGCAGGGTCTTGCCATCCAGGCGCAGGTTGGCAGAGACGGTGCCGGGCGTGAGGCTGATGGTATTGGCCAGCAGCGTGATCGGGAAGCTGTGTTTCAGCATGAGCGGGTATTCGACAAAGGCCGGGCGGGTGCGTCGCCAGGGCTTGATGATGAGCCACGAGACCTGGAGGTTGGCGATGATGATGTCGAGCAGTGCCCGCAGTATGAAACGCAGTAGCAGCCAGGGCCTTTTGACCAGCGGCTGCTCGTCCCAGAAGCGTTGGGTCACCAGAGGGATGGCGATGCCCAGAGCGGTGCCGAGAAGGATATGGCCAAAGGCCAGGCTGTGTACCAGCAACAGCCAAACGATCAGCAGCAGTATCGACAATAACGGTGTAGGCAACCAGGAACGCGGCGTGATCATGCATCACCTCCGGCAGCGGCTTCTGGCAGTATTGCCCGAATGTGCGGGGCGGGGCTGGACAGCTGCTCGGCCGTGGCTTGAGTGTAGTCACTGACTGGACCGGCGAGAACCATCAGTATCGGCGAGGCGCCAAGCAGCCATAGCACGCCGAACAACTGGCGTCGTGTCAAAGGGGTACGGTTGGGTTCACCTTCGTGACTGCGCCAGAACAGCGTCGAACCGGCACGCGACAGGGCGACCAGCGCACACAAGCTCGCACCCAGCAGGATAGGCCACAGCCAGAGCTGTTGAGCGGGCGATGCGGACTTGAGCAGCAGTACCTTGCCGATGGCGCCGGATAGCGGTGGCAGCCCGATCACGGCGATGGCACCGACGAAGAACAGCAACGCCAGCAGGCCAGCATTCTGCAGGGGCCGCCCCTTGACCAGGCGCGTGCTGGCCTTGCCACGCTGCAAGCCGATCAGTTCGGCCAGCAGGAACAAGCCTCCTGTGACCAGGGTGGTATGGATGAGGTAGAAAAGCAGAGCGGATGTGGCCTGGGGCGTGCGCATGCCGATTCCGGCCAAGAGGGTGCCCACCGACACCAGTATCAGATAAGAGACCAGCAAACGCAGGTCGCGTGCCGCCAGCACACCGATGGCCGAGGCCACCAGTGTCGCCAGCGACAGCCACCACACCCAGGGCTGTTCCAGGGCCGCGAGCTCACCGGCATGCTCACCGAACACCAGGTGATAGACCCGCAGGATGGCGTAGATCCCCACCTTGGTCATGATCGCGAACAGTGCCGCCACCGGTGCTGGTGCCGCCGCATAGGCACGTGGCAGCCAGAAGTAGAGTGGCAGGATGGCGCCCTTGAGACCGAACACCACCAGCAGCAGCAGGGCGCCGGCACTGACCAGACCGGCGCGCTCGGGATCCAGCTCGGTAAGGCGTACGGCCATATCGGTCATGTTGAGGGTGCCGGTGGCACCATAGAGCACTCCGACGGCGATCAGAAACAGCGACGAACCGGCCAGGTTGAGTACGACATAGTGCAGGCCGGCCTGGATGCGTGCCTTGCCGCCTCCGTGCATCAATAAGGCGTAGGAAGCCAGCAGCAGCACCTCGAAGAACACGAAGAGGTTGAACAGGTCGCCGGTGAGGAAGGCGCCGTTGATGCCCATCAGCTGCAACTGGAAGAGGCCGTGGAAGTTGCTGCCTTGCTCGTCGTCACCGGCGCAGGCGAATACCACGCAACCCAGTGCCAGCACCGAGGTGATCAATACCATCAGCGCCGAGAGACGATCGAGAACCATGATGATGCCGAAGGGGGGCTGCCAGTCGCCGAGGGCATAGTAGCTCACCTCGCCGCTCGATGCCTTGGCCACCAGAGAGATGGCCACCACCAGCAGCGCTGTGGTGGCACCGACGCCGATCACACGCTTGTAGCGGGAGGCACCGTGTCGGCTGCGCAGCAGGAAGACACCGACCACCAGGGGCAGCACGATGGGCAGGACGATCAAATGCTGGATCATTGACGATCCTCCCGGGATTCCTCGAGCTCGCCGCCGTCGACATGGTCGTTGCCCAGGTCGCCGCGTGCGCGCATCGACAGGATGACCACGAAGGCGGTCATGGAAAAGCCGATGACGATGGCGGTGAGCACCAGGGCTTGGGGCAGGGGGTCGGCATAGTCGTTGGGGCCGTCGATGATCACCGCACCGTCGGTGGTCAGCCCGCCCATGGAAAACAGGAAGAGGTTGACCGCGTAGGACAACAGTGTCAGGCCGACGACTACCGGAAAGGTACGCCCGCGCAGGGTCAGGTACAGCCCGCAGGCAGTGAGGGCGCCGGTGGTAATGGCATAGAGGCTTTCCATCAGACTCTCTCCTGGCCGGGGGTTGTTGGCGTTGCCTCGCCGTGGGTTGCCGGAGTTTCCTTGCCGGCGGGAGGGGGAGGCGGTGTTTTCTTGTCGGCGGCGGCCGATGCTTCCTTGCTGTGGGGGGCTGGAGCTTCCTTGACTGGGCGATGCGGTGTCGTGAGCTTGCCCAGGTTGGCGAGGATCATGAGGGTCGCGCCAACCACCGTCAGGTAGACGCCCAGGTCGAATAGTATGGCAGTGGCCAGCTCGATATCGCCGATCAGCGGGATATGGAAATGGCCATACGAGGAGGTCAGGAAAGGGTAGCCGAACAGCCAACTTCCCAGCCCGGTCAGTGTGGCGGTAGCCAGCCCGGCGATCGCTACCGGCTGGTACTGGAAGTCGAGCCGAGCCTGGGTCCATTCCACGCCACGTGCCATATATATCAGAATCAATGCCACCGCCGTGATCAGGCCGGCGATGAAGCCTCCACCCGGCTGGTTGTGGCCACGCAGGAAAATGAAGGCCGAGACGAGTAATGCCAGGGGTAACAGTACCCGGGAGACGGTGGTGAGGATCATCGGATAGCGATCCGGCGACCATAGTCGGCCCTCGCCATCGCTGTGAGGCATGAACAGGCGAAGGCGGTTCAACATCTTGAAGATCGCCAGGCCAGCCAGTGCCAGCACGGTGATCTCACCCAGCGTATCGAAGCCACGGAAGTCGACCAGAATCACGTTGACCACGTTGTGGCCACCACCACCTGGGACACTGTTGGCGATGAAGAAGCCAGAGATGCTGTCGATCTCGCGGGTCAGCACGGCATAGTTGAGACTCGCGACTACCATGCCCAACGTACCGGCCAGGGCCAGGTCGCGGATATTGCGGCTGGCCGAGGATTCCTTAGGCGTCTTCTGGGGCAGGAAGAACAGCGCCAGCATCAGCAGGATCATGGTCACCACCTCCACCGACAGTTGGGTCAGTGCCAGGTCGGGGGCGGAGAAGCGCGCGAAGGTCAATGACACCACCAGCCCTACCACCGACAGCATCAACAGCGAGATCAGGCGGTAGCGATGGGTGATCACGGTGCCCATGGCGCCGAAGATCATCAAGGCCGCTCCCAGCACCAGAACGGTGTCGAGCGGCTGAGGCGCCTTGCCGCCGGCGAGTTCGGGGAGCTGGACCAGCCCCAGCGTGGCCAGCAATAGTGCCGTTCCCAGTAGCAGGCTCATGTAGCGTTGCAGCGAGCCGTTTTCCAACTGCCGGGTCAGCACCTCGGTACTGGTCACCAGGCGTTGGATGCTGCCCTCGAACACCAGACGAGCATCCACGGGGGCGAACTGGCGGGTAAAGCGCCTGAGGTGCGAGTGCAGCCCATAGGTGACGACCCCGGCGGTCAGTGCGACGAGGCTCATCGCCAGCGGCAGATTGACGCCGTGCCAGATGGCCAGGTGGAACTCGAGCGGCTCGCGCAGTACCGCGCGTGTGGCCAGGTCGAGTATCCCGGTGGCCATGATGGCGGGGAACAGCCCCACGGCGACGCACAACGCCGCCAGCAGTTCCACTGGGGCGCGCATCAGACGTGGCGGCTCATGGGGAGACTTGGGCGGTGGCTCCTTGGCGGGTTTGAAGAAGACGCCGTGTACCAGGCGCAGGGAATAGGCCACCGAAAGGAGACCGCCAAGCGTCGCCAGGACCGGCAGCAGCCAGCCCAGGCCACCCAGCAGCTCCGCATTCAGCGTCTCGGCGAAGAACATCTCCTTGGACAGGAAGCCGTTGAGCAACGGCACCCCGGCCATGGACGCCGCAGTGATGCAGGTCAGCAAGGCGGTGATCGGCATGGCGCGGCGCAAGCCACCCAGCTTGCCGAGTTCACGGGCGCCGGTCTCATGGTCGATGATGCCGGCGCTCATGAACAACGCGCCCTTGAAAGTGGCGTGATTGAGGATGTGGAAGAGGGCGGCGAGGATCGCCATGGGGCTACCGATGCCCAGCAGTGCCGTGATCAGTCCCAGATGGCTGACGGTGGAGAAAGCCAGGATGGCCTTGAGGTCGGTCTTGAGCAGGGCGAACCAGGCGCCGTACAGGAAGGTGGCCATGCCGGTCAGGGTGACCAGCCACCCCCATAGCTCACTGCCGCCCAGCGCAGGATGCAGGCGTGCCATCAGGAAGATGCCGGCCTTGACCATGGTCGCCGAGTGTAGATAGGCCGAGACCGGCGTCGGTGCGGCCATGGCGTGCGGCAGCCAGAACTGGAAGGGAAACTGCGCCGACTTGGTGAAGGCACCGAGCAGCACCAGCACCAGCATGATGGGATAGCGTGGGTCGGCGAGAATGACATCGGCATTGGATAGCACCACGCCCAGATCGAAGCTGCCGACCATGTCGCCCAGCAGCAGGAAGCCTGCCAGTAGCGCCAGCCCCCCCGCGCCGGTTACCGTCATGGCCATGCGAGCCCCCTTGCGGGCATCCGTGCGGTACGACCAGTAGCCGATCAGCAGGAAGGACGAGAGGCTGGTCAATTCCCAGAAGAACCATAGCAGCAGGAGATTGTCGGCCATCACGATGCCGAGCATCGACAGCATGAACAGTATGAGGTAGGCATAGAAGCGACCGTAAGGCTCTTCTGCCGAGAGATAGAAATGGGTATAGAGGATGATCAGCAAGCCGATGCCGAGAATCAAAGTGGCGAACAGTAGCGACAGTCCATCCAGGCGAAAGGCCAGGTCGAGCCCCAGGCTGGGCATCCAGGTGAGGGCGATGCGGGGGAGTTCGCCGCCGAGCAGTGCGGGCACCTGACTCAGGGTGAGGAGCAGGGCCAGGGCCGGTGGTGTTGCCGTGGCCAGCGTGCAGAAACCGCGTCCGCGTCTGGCGGTGAATGCGGGGACCAGCACGCCCAGCAGAATCAGCAAGGGAATCCATAGCAATATCATCGATCGATCGTCCTGCTCGGGTCCATGAAAATAGGGGTGATACCCGTTGTCACGCGCCAGGGCAAGGGGCCGTCAAGCCATAAGGGACCCTGGTATCACCCAAATTGGGGCCATCGACGCCGCCATACTCTATCGCAAAGAGGGCGGATACGCAGGCTTTCCGATCCAGTTGGTGCTTGTTGTCAATCGCATTGCTAGAGTCTAATCACGTTTGCAAAGGGCGTAGCGCCGCTGCGAACGGTGTCCAGGCACTTTCTCCCGTCGCCTGAAACTGGGGCGTGCCGGCTATTTCATTGATCCCCGTATCTCCCGGTATGATCCTATGATTCACGAGTGGAAGAGTGCCAGGGAACCGAGACCAAGGGCCGTACCAGGACATCGACATGCCCTGAAACCCGGTGTCAAGCGTTGATGATCGCCTCTCGGGGGCGCTTGATCCGGGTAGCGATCCGGTACCCATCTGGGCGATGATTGCCCACTTCACGCTGACAAGGACGACCATGCGCAAGTTCGTATTCAGCTCCCTGTTTGTTACTGCCCTGGCCGGCTGCCAGGCAAATTCCGCTGGTGTCCCGACTGCTGCCGCGAACGATGTTGACGGAGCCGCCGTCGCGGCTCAGCCATCGGCAGCCGAGGCCGAGGGAGTCGAAGCCGCCAGCCCCGTGCCCGCCAACTTCGATGATTGGGTGGCGGCTTTCCGGCAGCGGGCTCGTGCCGAGGGCATCGATCCCGTCACGCTGGCAGCGGCCTTCGATGATGTGCGCTATCAGCCGCGGGTCATCGAGCTGGACCGTTCCCAGCCGGAGTTCGTGCGCCCGATCTGGGAATACCTGGATAGCGCTGTGTCGGCGACACGGGTCGACCAGGGGCGTATCAAGCTCAAGGAGCATCGCGAGACGGCGCGGCAGATGGCGCAACGCTATGGCGTCCCCGAGGAGATCGTCGCAGCAATCTGGGGGGTCGAAAGCAACTATGGCGATAACTTCGGCAGTTTCTCGACCATCGATGCCCTGGCCACTCTGGGCTATGATGGGCGCCGCCCGGCGTTCGCCGCCAGTGAATTGATGACGGCACTGCGTATCCTGCAGCGCGGTGATATCAGCCGCGCGCGCATGCAGGGCTCGTGGGCCGGCGCCATGGGGCATACCCAGTTTCTGCCCTCCAGCTTCGAGACCTATGCCGTGGATGGCGATGGTGACGGACGTCGCGATATCTGGGGCAGCATTCCCGATGTGATGGCCTCCACCGCCAACTATCTCGCCGAAGCCGGTTGGCAATCCGGCCAGCCGTGGGGCGTGGAAGTGGTGCTGCCGAATGGCTTCGATTACTCTCAGACCGAGCTCTCCACCCGCCTGTCCAGCGGTGAATGGGCCGCGCAGGGAGTACGCCCCGCGGGGGATGACGAGTTACCGGCATTCGCTTCAGCGTCGGTGATCGCGCCAGCCGGTGCCAGGGGGCCGGCATTTCTGGTGGGCCCCAATTACCGTGCCATTCTGCGCTACAACAACGCCACCAGTTATGCCCTGGCGGTGGGAGCTCTGGCCGATCGCATCGCTGGTCGTGGCGGCATCGAGCAGACCTGGCCGCGTCACGAACGCCCCCTATCGCGCAGCCAGGTGCGCGAGATGCAGCAACGCCTCAATGCACGGGGCTTCGATACCGGCACCCCGGACGGGGTGATGGGACCCAATACTCGCCGAGGACTGCGGGAATTTCAGCGCAGCATCGACCAGATACCGGATGGCTTCGCCACCCAGCGCCTGCTGGAGCGACTAGAATCAGAACAGTCGTGACAACAGGGCGGTCACCGCGGTCTCGACGCGCAGGATGCGCTCTCCCAGGTGGATGCCCTCACAACCAGCTTGGAGCAGACGCTCGACCTCGTAAGGAATGAAGCCGCCCTCGGGGCCGATGATCAGCAATGCCGGTTCGTCGATGCCGCGTGGACAGGCATGGGGCATCCCGGGGTGGGCCAGCAGGCCGCGACGTTCTTCGAGCAGGCCGGGCAGGCGATCCTCCACGAAGGGTTTGAAGCGGGTCTCCAGGTCGACTTCGGGCAGCCGAGTGTCGCGGGCCTGCTCGAGGCCCAGCACCAGGTGCTGGTGGATCTTCTCGGGCCTGAGCTCCGGAGACTGCCAGTAGCTCTTTTCCACCCGCCGGGTATGCAGCAGCGTGATGTGCTTCACGCCCAGTGCCGTGACATGTTCCAGCGAGCGCGCCAGCATGCGCGGTCGCGGCAGGGCGAGTACCAGATGCACCGGCAATGCCGCAGGCGGTGGCTGATCGAGTCTGTCGATCCGGAAAAGCGCCTGTTCGGCGTCGAGATGGGTCAGCCGTCCCCGGCCGAGCTTGCCGCCGGCCACGCCCAGCGTCAGCTCATCGCCGACCTTGGCGTGGTGCACGTCAAGCAAGTGGCGCAGGCGCCGGGGGTCCCGAACCACGGCGTGATGGTCGTCTTGCAGGTCGTGGGGGGCTAGCAGGATCAGATTCATGGAGTCTCGGTGCGCGCGGATTGGCTTGAAAGCTTAGCGCGGTGCACAATAGCAGCAAAGACGACAATAGGAGCAGCGCCGTGCGCGTGATTCGCAAGTATGCCAACCGTCGGCTCTACGACACCGAGCAGAGCCGCTATGTGACCCTCGAGGATCTGCGGGGCCTGATTCTCGACGAAGTGCCGTTTCGCGTCGAGGATGCCAAGACCGGGGAAGACCTGACCCGCACCATCCTGTTGTCGATCATCATCGAGCAGGAACAGGCCGATGGTGATGCCGAGGTGTTTTCCAACGATCTGCTGGAACAGCTGATCCGGGTCTATGCCATGTCCCAGCCCTTGCCCCTGGCACGTTACCTGGAGCAGGGCACGCGTCTGATGCTGGAGCAACAGCAGCACATGCAGGATCAATGGCAGCAGGCCATGCGCCATTCGCCCATGGAGCTGATGCGCGAGCTGGCCGAGGAGAACATGCGCTTCTGGCAGCAGACCATCAACCAGACGTCGCGCAGGGGCGACGACGACGATTGACCACGATTGGGCTCGGCACGGGAAGCGTCGGGCCCTTTCTGGCATAATGCGCCGATTTTCCACTCTTCGAGCAAGGTTTCCCAGATGAAGGTTCTGATCATCGGCGGCGGTGGCCGCGAACATGCCCTGGCCTGGAAGGTCGCCCAGTCTGCCCGTGTGGCAGGCGTTTACGTCGCACCGGGCAATGCCGGTACGGCGTCAGAGCCCGGCTTGACCAATGTGGCGATCGCCGCCAGCGACCTGGACGGCCTGGAAGCCTTCGCTCGGGAGGAGGGCATCGACCTGACCATCGTCGGCCCCGAGGCGCCACTGGTCGCGGGGGTGGTCGATCGCTTCCAGGCTGCCGGCCTGGCCATCTTCGGCCCGAGCCGGGCCGCGGCCCAGCTCGAGGGCTCCAAGTCCTTCACCAAGGACTTTCTGGCCCGTCATGCGATCCCCACCGCCGAGTATGCCACCTTTACCGCGATCGAGTCGGCGCTGGCCTATCTGGCCGAGAAGGGGGCCCCAATCGTCATCAAGGCCGACGGCTTGGCCGCCGGCAAGGGCGTGATCGTGGCCATGACCCAGGCCGAGGCCGAAGCCGCCGTGCGCGATATGCTCGAGGCCAACGCCTTCGGCGATGCCGGAGCGCGGGTGGTGATCGAGGAGTTTCTCGAAGGGGAAGAGGCCAGCTTCATCGTCATGGTCGACGGCCAGACCGTGCTGCCCATGGCCACCAGCCAGGATCACAAGCGTGCTCTCGACGGCGACACCGGCCCCAACACCGGGGGCATGGGCGCCTATTCCCCGGCACCGGTGGTCACGCCCGAGGTCCATCAGCGCATCATGGACGAGGTCATTCTGCCCACCGTGCGTGGTATGGCCGCCGAGGGGCATCCCTACACCGGCTTCCTGTATGCCGGGCTGATGATCGACGCCGATGGCACCCCCAAGGTCATCGAATACAACTGCCGTTTCGGGGATCCGGAAACCCAGCCGATCCTGCAGCGCCTGACCTCGGACCTGGCGACGCTGTGTCTGGCCGGGGCCGAGGGGCGCCTGAGCGGGGAAAGCTGCGACTGGGACCCTCGTCCGGCGGTGGGCGTGGTCATGGCCGCCGGTGGCTACCCCGGGGACTACCGCAAGGGCGATGCCATCGAGGGGCTGGCTGCGGCCGAATCCCTGGACTGCAAGGTGTTCCATGCCGGTACCGCCCATGACGACCAAGGTCGAGTCGTCACCAGTGGTGGGCGCGTGCTATGTGTGTCTGCTTTGGGTGACAGCGTGTCTCATGCTCGCGACAAGGCGTACCGGGGGGTGGCGACCATCCACTGGCCCGGCGTGCAGTATCGCCGCGACATCGCCCATCGGGCCATCGCCCGCGAGTCCTGAGAAAGGGGAGCTAGAATGGAATGTGTACGCGTGATGTTGACTCGTTGGGGTGGTGACTGATGTCACGGGAATATCCGGTCATCGCCGTGACCGGCTCGTCGGGAGCCGGCACCACCACGGTGCGGCGTACCTTCGAGCGCATGTTCGCCCGTGAGGACGTACATGCCGCCATGGTCGACGGCGATGCCTTCCACCGTTACACCAAGGAGGAGTTGGCGCGGATCTTCCGCGAGGAACCCGAGCGCACCGACGAGTTGTCCCACTTCGCTGTGGAGGCCAACCTTCTCGACCGCCTCGAGGCGTTGTTTCAGGAATACGGCGAGCACGGCACCGGCACCTATCGCCACTATATCCATGCCGAAGACAAGCGCATGATCGAGTGTGGCCATCAGGTCGGCACCTTTACCGACTGGCAACCGTTGCCCGGTGGCACCGACCTCTTGTTCTACGAGGGGCTGCACGGCGGCCTGGTCACCGCCGAGCAGGATATCGCGCGTCATGTCGACCTCCTGATCGGGGTGGCCCCCACCATGAACCTGGAGTGGATCCAGAAGATCGATCGCGATACCAAGCTGCGCGGTTATTCCCAGGAAGCGGTGATCGACACCATCCTGGGCCGCATGCATGACTATGTACGCTACATCCAGCCGCAGTTCTCGCGCACACACATCAATTTCCAGCGTGTGCCCACGGTGGATACTTCCAACCCCTTTGAAGTCCAGGACATTCCTACCGATGCCGAGTCCTTCGTGGTGATCCGCTTCCGCGACCCCTCCACGGTGGACTTCCCCTACCTGCTGGCGATGATCCAGGATTCCTTCATGAGCCGCCCGCATACGCTGGTGGTTCCCGGCTCGCGCATGCCCTTGGCCATGGAGCTGATTCTTGCCCCACTGGTACGCTACCTGCTGGCCCAGCGGCGTTTTCGCTAAGTGGCTCCGATATTTCCGAGTGAGAGATGTCAAGAAGTAGCAAGGTGACCATCACTGATATCGCCAAGCATGTGGGCATGACCAACATGACGGTGTCGCGTGCCTTGAACAAGCCCGACAAGGTCAAGCCGGAGACGCGAGAAAAGATCCTCGCCGCGGCGCAGAAGCTGGGCTATGTCCCGAATGCCTTCGCCAGCCATCTCCGAAGTCGCAAGAACCGCTTGATCGGCCTGGTCACGGCCAGCGTGGATAATCCCTTCTACAGCGAGGTCATCAAGGCAATTTCCCGTGCGGCCAAGGAGCATGACTACACCATCATGCTGATCGATACCGATGGCTCGCCGGAGCTCGAGGAAGTGGCGATCGAGACCCTGCTCAGTTATCAGGTGGCCGGTATCATCCTTTCGCCGGTCTCCGACGCTGCCGGCTATCGCCCCGCCTATCTCGATCGCTTACGTGCTACCCACTTGCCGGTGGTAATGCTGGATCGCACTTTGAATGTGCCGGATTTCAGCCGTGTGGTGCTGGACAATCATCGTGCTGGAAGATTGCTCGGCGAGCAGCTGGTGAAGCAAGGTATCCAGCAGGTGCTGGCATTGACCGGACCGCGTGGCTCGCGGATAACGCAACAGCGCCTGGCTGGCCTCAAGGGGGCTTATGACGCTGCTGATGTGACCTTGACGCTGGAACAGCGACCGGGTGACTACACCCTTCAGCCGGCTTACCGCGACATGGCCGATTATCTGCGCCAAAGCGCACTCCCCCAGGCCGTCTTTGGCTTCAACCAGCTGATTACCCTGGGGGCCATGCGCGCCCTGCATGACGCCCGTGTGTCCCGGGACGAGGTGATGGTGGTGGGAGTCGACCGCCTGCCCTACGCCGATATCTTCGATGTCTCGGTACCCTGTGCCTTGCATGACACCTACCAGGCGGGACATGAGGCGTTTCGCTTGCTCTTCGAACAGATCAAGGACCCCACGGCCGCCGGCTGTGAGGTCGTGATCTCCGCCACGCTGATCCAGTAAGGAAGACGGGAGTGCTTACGGTCGTCAGAGTGCGGCGTCCACCACCCCTTCGACCTCGGCAACCACCTGATTCACGGTGAAGCCGAAGTGGTGGAACAGGTCTTCCGCCTTGCCGGACTCGCCGAAGGTGCGCATGCCGACGACACGGCCCTCCAGACCCACGTACTTGTGCCAGTAGTCGGCATGGGCGGCCTCGACGGCGACCCGGGCGGTGACCTCCGCCGGCAGCACTGACTGGCGGTAGTCGGCGTCCTGGGCGTCGAAGGCGTCGCAGGACGGCATGGAGACCACCCGCACCCGGCGGCCGTCCTGTTCCAACTGGGCGGCGGCGTCCATGGCCAGGGCCACCTCGGAACCGGTGGCAATCAGGATCGCCTCGGGGATGCCCTCGCAGTCCTTCAGCACGTAGCCGCCGCGGGCGATGTCGGCCAGCTGCTGCTTATCGCGAGCCTGGTGCGGCAAGTTCTGGCGGGACAGCACCAGGGCGGTGGGGCCGGACTGGCGCTTGAGCGCCGCGTTCCAGGCCGCGGCGGTCTCCACGGCGTCACAGGGCCGCCAGGTGGCCAGGTTGGGGGTCGTGCGCAGGCTGGTGAGCTGCTCGATCGGCTGGTGGGTGGGGCCGTCCTCGCCCAGGCCGATGGAGTCGTGGGTGAAGACGTAGATGGCGCGCTGGCCCATCAGTGCCGCCATGCGCACGGCATTGCGCATGTACTCCATGAAGATCAGGAAGGTGGCGCCGTAGGGGATAAAGCCGCCATGCAGCACGATGCCGTTCATGATCGCGCCCATGCCGAACTCGCGCACCCCGTAATGCAGGTAGTTGCCGTCTGGAGAGCCCTCAACTGGGGTGGTAGAAGAGCCGGGGGAGATGGCCTTGGCGCCCTTCCAGAAGGTCAGGTTGGAGGGCGCCAGGTCGGCGCTGCCGCCGAGCAGTTCGGGGAGTTGCGGGCCCAGCTCGTTGAGGCAGCTGAGCGAGGCCTTGCGGGTGGCGAGGGACTCGCCCTGCTCCTGGGCGCGCTGGATCATGGCCTCGCCGGTGAACTCGGCGGGCAGCTGGCATTGGATGCGGCGCTGGAACTCGCGGGCCAGCGCCGGGTGGGCCTCGGCGTAGCGGTCGAAGCGTGCCTGCCACTCGGCCTGGGCGGCCTGGCCCTGCTCGCGGGCGTCCCAGGCCTGGTAGATCGGCTCGGGCACGTGGAAGGGCGCATGCGGCCAGTCGAGCCGTGCCCGGGCCGCGGCGACCTCGTCCTCGCCCAGGGGCGCGCCGTGGCACTCCTCCTTGCCCTGCTTGTTGGGGGCGCCGAAGCCGATGATGGTCTTGCACACGATCAGGCTCGGCCGGTCGTCGTCCTGGCGGGCCAGCTCGATGGCCGCCTTGACCGCCTCGGGGTCGTGGCCGTCGATCTGGGGCACCACGTGCCAGCCGTAGGCCTCGAAGCGCTTGGCGGTGTCGTCGGTGAACCAGCCCTCGACCTCGCCGTCGATGGAGATGCCGTTGTCATCGTAGAAGACGATCAGCTTGCCGAGCCGCTGGGTACCGGCCAGCGAGCTGACCTCGTGGGAGATGCCCTCCATCAGGCAGCCGTCGCCGACGAAGCAGTAGGTGTAGTGGTCGACGATGGTGTGGCCCGGGCGGTTGAACTGGGCGGCCAGGGTCTTCTCGGCGATGGCCATGCCCACGGCGTTGGCCAGGCCCTGGCCCAGCGGGCCGGTGGTGGTCTCGATGCCCGGGGCGTAGCCGTACTCGGGGTGGCCGGGGGTCTTGGAGTGCAGCTGGCGGAAGTTCTGCAGCTGCTCCAGGTCGAGGTCGTAGCCGGTCAGGTGGAGCAGGGAGTAGAGCAGCATGGAGCCGTGCCCGTTGGAGAGCACGAAGCGGTCGCGGTCGGCCCACTGGGGATCGTCCGGGTTGTGCTGGAGGTAGTCGTTCCACAGCACCTCGGCGATGTCGGCCATGCCCATGGGGGCGCCGGGGTGGCCGGACTTGGCCTTCTGGACGGCGTCCATGGAGAGGGCGCGAATGGCATTGGCCAGTTCGAAACGGGTCGGCATGGGGATTCCTAATCGGTAGCGGGTTGGCGGTTCAGACGATCGAGGGGTCAGAGGATCGCCAGACGGTCGGCGATCTGTTCCTCGAGGCGTTCCTGATCCTCGGCGAAGCGGCGGATACCCTCGGCCAGCTTGTCGTTGGCCATGGCGTCCTGGTTGTGGCCCCAGCGGAAGGTAGGCTCGGTGAGCGGGGTCGGCCGGGGACCGCCGCTGCGTGCCATGAGCACCCTGGGCTTCACCTCGCCCGGTGTGGTCGCCAGTTCCTCGAGCAGTGCCGGCGAGATGGTCAGTCGCGGGCAACCGGCCAGCGCCAGTACCTGGCCGGTGTTGCGGAAGCTGGCGCCCATCACCACGGTGTCGTAGCCGCCCTGGTTGACCCGTTGGCAGACGCCGCGTACGAACTGCACCCCGGGGTCGGTGTCGGGGGGGAAGTCCTGGCCGGTCGCCTGCTGGTACCAGTCGGTGACCCGGCCGACGAACGGCGACACCAGGTACACGCCGGCATCGAAGCAGGCCTGGGCCTGGGCCTCGCTGAACAGCAGGGTCAGGTTGCAGTTGATGCCTTCCTTCTCCAGCACCTCGGCGGCGCGGATGCTCTCCCAGGTCGAGGCCAGCTTGATCAGCACGCGATCCCGCGAGACGCCGCGCCGCTCATACAGCTCGATCAGTTCGTGGGCCTTGCGGATGCTGGCCTGGGTGTCGAAGGACAGCCTGGCGGCCACCTCGGTGGAGACCCGGCCGGGCACCAGCTTGGCGATCTCGCTGCCCATGGCCACCGCGAGTCGCTCCACCGCGTGTTCGACCTGGGCCTGGCGGTCGCCGCCCTCGGCCCGGATCGCCGCCAGCTCTGCGTCGATCAGCGCCTGGTAGCCCGGCATGTCGAAGGCCTTGAGCAGCAGCGAGGGGTTGGTGGTGGCGTCGTGGGGCTGGTAGCGCTTGATGGCTTCCAGGTCGCCGGTGTCGGCGACCACCACGGAGTACTGACGAAGTGCCTCGAGTTGATGGGTCATGGAGTATCTTCCTCAAGTGAATGATCGGTCCGGTTAGGTGTAGTGATCGGCCAGGGCCTGGCGATAACGACCATAGGCCCCGTGATAGGCGGTGATGCGGTCGGGTTCGGGCTCGGTGTGGGTACCCTCGTCGAGGTGGACCAGCCGTGCGCAGAGGTCCTCGAGAGGGGTGTCGGGGTAACGCTCGCACCAGGCCGCCTGCAGGGCCGCGCCCAGGGCAGCGGCATCGGTGACCTCGGGGCAGATCACCGGGGTGCCGGTGATGTCGGCGACCATCTGGCGCCACACCGGACTCTTCGCTCCGCCGCCGATCAGTCGGATCTGGCTGGCGCCCGCGGCCAGGTCGCCGAGCCGCTCGAGGCCGTAGCGCAGGCCGAAGGTGGCGCTTTCGACCACCGCCCGGCACAGGTTGGCCTGGGTGGTGTTGACGCTGGTCAGGCCCAGGAAGCTGCCGGTGGCCTGGGGCAGCGTCGGGACCCGCTCACCGTTGAAGAACGGCAGCACGGTGACCCCCTCGGCGCCGATAGGCGCGCTGGCGACCTGTTCACCGAAGGCCGCCAGGTCGAGGCCGAACAGCTCGCGCACCCGGGTGGTGGCCGAGGTCACGTTCATGGTGCAGATCAATGGCAGCCAGCCGCCGTGGCTGGCGCAGAAGTTGGCGACCTGGGCGTCGTCGGCGATCACCGGTTCGGGGGAGTAGGCGCACACCGTGCCCGAGGTCCCCAGGCTCAGGGTCACCAGCCCCGGGGCAATGTTGCCGGTGCCGATGGCCCCCATCATATTGTCGCCACCACCGCTCGAAACCACCACGTCCTCGGCGAGCCCCAGATCGGCGGCCAGCTCTGGTCGCACCGTCCCGGCCGGCTCGTGGGCCTCGATCAGCCGCGGCAGCACGCGGGGCGGGTCGAGTTCGGGGGCAATCTCGGCGAGGACGTCCTCGCGCCAGCGCCGCGTGCGGGTGTCGAAGTAGCCGGTGCCAGAGGCGTCGCCGGCCTCGGCGACCCGCTCGCCGGTGAGCCAGAAGTTGAGGTAGTCGTGGGGCAACAGCAGGCTGTCGATGCGCCGGTAGGCCTCGGGCCGGGTGTCGCGCAGCCAGGCCAGCTTGGAGGCGGTGTAACCGGTCTGCAGTACCAGGCCCAGCCTGTCGAGGCAACCGGCCTCACCGCCCAGCCGCTCGACCAGGGCAGCGTTGTGGTCCGCCGTCTCGGTGTCGCACCACAGCTTGGCCGGGTGGACCGGCTCGCCCGTGGCGTCCAGGGCCACCAGGCCGTGCTGCTGGCCGGAGACGCCGATGGCGCGGATCGCGCGAGCGTCGATGCCGGCCCGTTCCACCGCCTCGCGGAAGGCGCCGCGGAAGGCCGCGATCCAGTCGGCAGGGGCCTGTTCGCGGCGCCCCCCATCTCCCGCGTCCAGACGGTGCGGCCGGCTCGCCTCGCCGAGGATGCGCCCTGCATCGACATCGACCACCACTACCTTGGTACTCTGGGTGCCGCAGTCCACACCGATGTACATGTCAGGCTCCTTCTCCTTGTAGAACGTCGAACGCGGGACTAGTGAGACGTGAAGCCCCCATCGATCGGCAGGCAGGCGCCGCTGATCATCGATGCGGCCGGGCTCAGCAGGAAGGCCACCGGCAGGGCGACTTCCCGGGGAGTGGCGAAGCGTCCCAATGGAATGGCGGCCAGCATCGGCTCGCGCTTGGCGGGATCCGCCCAGGCGCGTTCGGCCATGGGGGTCAGGGTCACCGTCGGATTAACGCTGTTGACGCGGATGCCCTTGGGGCCAAGCTCGAGGCACAGCACGCGGGTCATGGCATCCATGGCCGCCTTGGACGCGCAATAGCCCAAATGGCCTGGCAGGGCGGCCATGGCCGCCTGGCTGGAGACGTTGACGATACTGCCCTGGCGGCCGTGCCCGATCATGTGGCGTGCCGCTTCCCGCGCCATCACGGCACTGGCAGTGACGTTGGTGGTCATGATCCGCTCGAGGTCCTCCGCCTTGACGTCCAGGGCGTCGTCGAGGATCGAGATGCCGGCACAGTTGACCAGACCATCGAGGCCAGGCATCCCGACAAAGGCCTCGGTGACCGCCGCCTCGTCGGTAATGTCGACGGCCAGGGTACGTGCCCCCAGTTCTCGCTCGAGGTCGGCGAGCCTGTCCCGGTTGCGACCAAACAGCACCAGGTCGGCGCCGAGCTCGGCGAGGGACCGGGCGATGTCGAGACCGATGCCGCTGGTCGCCCCCGTGACTAGGATACGTTGGTGCTGGAGTTCGAAATCCATGGTGTGATGTCACTCGCACAGTGTGTCGTTGGCATTGAGCCGATGCATGATCGGCTTGAGCGTCGGATAGAGCCGGCAATACAGGTCGAAGAGGTCGTCGTAGCGACGCGCTGCCGCCTCGGATGGCTCGGCGCGCTCGCTCAGGGTGCCGTGCCGCAGGGGCTGGTCGAGGTCGAGCAGGCCGGTGGCCTGCCCGGCCAGCAGGGCGGATCCCAGGGCCGCCTCCACGTTCTCGCGGAAGGTATAGACCGGCATGCGGGTCACGTCGGCGATGATCTGCATCCACAGATTCGACCGGGTGGCGCCGCCGACCACGATCAGGCGGGAGTCGAGGGTCACCCCCTGTCGGCTGCCTGCCTCCATGTTGTGCCGCAGGGCGAAGGTCACGCCTTCCAGTACGGCGCGATACAGGTGGTGGCGGCGATGATAGAGACTCAAGCCGATGAAGCCGGCGCTGGCCTGGGCGTCCCATACCGGGCTGCGCTCTCCCATCAGGTAGGGCAGGAAGAGCAGGCCATCGGCGCCTGGGGAAAGCTCACGGGCGGGCGGCTCGAGCTGATCATAGGCGCTGTCATGCTCCCCGGCGGCGACCCGGTCCTCGCCGCAGAAGGTGTCGACGAACCAGCTGACCGAGGCCCCGGCGGTCAGGGCGCCGCCGAAGGTATAGAGGTCCCGATCGCTGTTCAGCACATGCGGCATGCTGATCAGCCCCTGGCTGGCATCGACGCGCTGGTTGATCACCCCCCAGCACATGCTGGTGCCTATCATGGCGACGTGATTGCCGGGTCGCGTCGCCCCCGCCGCCAGCGTGGCCATCGCGGCATCGACGCCACCGGCGACCACGGGGATATCGGCGCACAGGCCCAGCGACTCGGCCAGCGACGGCAGCAGGCCGCCGACCGGGGTGCCCGAGTCCACCACTCGGGTCGGCAGCTTGTCTCCATCGAGTCCCAGGGCGTCGAGCATTTCCGTCGACCAGTCGCGTTCCTCCAGGTCGTAGATGCCACCGATATTGCCGGCCGAACTGTGGTCGATGGCGATCTCGCCACTCAGGCGATAGTTGATGTAGCTGTTGGGCGGCAGCAGGTAGCGGGTCCGCTCCCAGACTTCCGGGCGCTCGGCCTTGAGCCACATCATCTTGGTGAAGCCGTAGTAGCTGTCCACCCCGTTGCCGGTGATGTCTCCCAGTCGGACCAGATCGATATGCTCCTTCACCCACTGGACCTGCGCGTCGGCCCGGCGATCCATCCAGATCAGGCAGGGATGCAGAGGCCGCATCTCGGCGTCGACCGGGATGCCCGAGCCGCCGTAGAGACTGCTGACACACAGCCCCTTGACGCCCCGGGGGTCGACCCCGGGGGCTGACAGGCAGGCGCGGAGGCAGGTGAGCACGGCTTCCCACCATACGTCCGGCCACTGCTCGGCCCAGAGTGGGCGAGGGGTGTCGACGCGGTAGCCATGGCTATGCTCGGCCAGGATCCGGCCCTGGTGATCGATCACCAGGGCCTTGGTGCTCTGGGTCCCGATATCGATACCGATGACGGTGTCCATGATGGTTCCCCCTTACGGCTTGAAGATGACCTTGATCGAGTCGGTGATCAGGGCGTGCGCTTGCGGCTGATGTAGATCGCCAGCAGGATGATGAGACCCTTGATGACGTTCTGGAGGTAGGGCGACACGCCCATCAGGTTGAGGCCGTTGTTGAGGACGCCGAGCAACAGGGCGCCGACCAGGGTGCCGAGGATCATGCCGCGGCCGCCGGTGATGGCGGCGCCCCCCAGGACTACGGCGGCGATGGCGTCGAGCTCGAAGCCGACCCCGGCGTTGGGCTGGCCGCTCATCAGGCGCGAGGTCAGGATCAGTCCGGCGATGGCCGCGGCGGTGCCGCTCAGGGTGTAGACGAGTAGCTTGTAGCGCGAGACGCGAATGCCGGACAGTCGGGTGGCCTCCTCGTTGCCGCCGATGGCATACAGGTAGCGACCGGTGGCGGTGTGGCTGAGCAGCACATAGCCGATGGCATAGACGCCGATCATGATCAGGATGGGCATCTCGATGCCGGCCAGGCTGCCGCGCCCGAAGAAGGCGAACTCCTGAGGCAGGCCGGAAATGGGGTAGCCACCGGTGTAGATCAGGCCGAGCCCGCGGGCGATGCCCATGGTCGCCAGGGTCACGATGATCGGTGGCATGCCGGCGAAGGCCACGAAGACGCCATTGAAGGCGCCGAAGGCGGCCCCCACCAGCAGCCCGAGCACGATGGCCAGCGCCGGCGGGACGCCGGCGACCATCAGGCCGGCCATGACCGTCCCCGACAGGGCCATCACCGGGCCGACCGAGAGATCGATACCGCCGGTGAGGATGGCCAGGCTCATCCCCGCGGCGATGATCGCGATGATCGACGCCTGGCGAGCCAGGTTGACCATGTTGCTCGCGGTCAGGAAGTTGTCATTGATCAACGCCATGGCGATGAAGACGACGATGAAACCGATCAGCGGGTAGAAGACCGGGGTGCGGCGCCAGCTGGCCAGTCGCGTTTTGAACGACTGACGGGCGGTACCGGGAGTAGAGGCGAGCTGGCTCATGAGCTGAGTCCCCCCGTGGCATGATGCATGATGGATTGTGAGTTGAGGTCTTCGCCCTGGAGTTCGGCGGCGATCCGGCCGTGGTAGAAGACCGCGGCGCGGTCGCACAGGCCGAGCACTTCGGGCAGTTCCGAGGAGATCATGATGATCGACACCCCCTGGGCGGTGAGCTCCTTCATCAGGGCGTAGATCTCCGACTTGGCGCCGACGTCGATGCCGCGGGTGGGCTCATCGAAGATCAGTACCTTGCACTGGTGGCCCAGCCAACGGGCGATGACCACCTTCTGCTGGTTGCCGCCGCTGAGGTCACCGACCGGGGTCTCGGGGCTGGGGGCCTTGACGCGTACCGACGCCATCAGCTCGGCGGCGGTGCGGGACTCCTGGCCGCGCCGGATCAGCGGCAGCGCTCCCTGGAATTGTGTCAGGTTGTTCAAGGAGATGTTGTCGCGACACGAGAACGGCAGGATCAGCCCCTGGGTCTTGCGGCTTTCCGGCAGCAGGCCTATCCCCTGCTTCAGGGCGGTGGCGGGGTGCCGAAGCTTGACCGGCTTCCCCTCCATGCTGACCTTGGCATGAACGGGGCGCGTCGCGCCGATCAGCCCCATGGCCAGTTCCGTGCGACCGGACCCCACCAGACCGGCGAAGCCGAGGATCTCGCCACGGTGGAGCTTCAGCGAGTGCTCGGGGCCATCGGTGTCGAGGCGCAGGGCCTCGATGTCCAGCACCACATCGTGGTAGTCGGCATCGCAACGCTGTTCGGGGAAGATATTCTCGACGCGTCGGCCGACCATCTTCTCGATCAGGTCGTCGGGGGTGGTCGAGGTGATGTCGCAGTCGTCGACCTTCTCGCCATCGCGCATCACGGTGACGCGATCGCAGATGGTGAAGATCTCCTCCATGTGGTGCGAGATGAACACCATGCCGACCTGTTGCTCGCGCAGTTCGCGCATGATGGTGAACAGGTGGTCGGCTTCGTTGGGCGTCAGGGTCGCGGTCGGCTCGTCGAGGACCAGGATGCGGGCATCCAGCGACAGTGCCTTGGCGATCTCGATGAACTGCTGGTCGGCGACGCTCAGTTCGGCGATGGGACAGTCCAGGGGAATCGAGACCTTGAGGCGGTCGAACAGGCGTTGTGCCTCGCGGATCATGGCGGGTCGGTCTCGCAGCCCGAGCCGGTTACGCCGTTCGCGGCCCAGGAAGATGTTATCCACGGCATCCAGGTCCGGAATCAGGCTGAATTCCTGGAAGATGATGCCGACCCCGGCGTCGAGGGCGTCCTGATAACCGTGGAAGTCGCACGCCTTGCCATCGATGACGATGTCCCCCTCGTCCTGGCGGTAGATGCCGCAGAGGATCTTCATCAGCGTCGACTTGCCGGCCCCGTTCTCGCCGAGCAGGGCATGCACCTCGCCGGCGTGGACATCGAGCGACACATCCTGCAGGGCCTTCACCCCGGGAAACGACTTTGAGATGTGCCTCAGGGAAAGTAATGGAGTCATGGGGATATCCTCGTGTGCCGCCTTGGGCGGCACACGTTGTCAGCGTCTAGGGGTTACCAGCTGAAGTCGGCGGCCTTGTCGCGGTCGATCAGCTCCACGTCGATGGGGATTTCCGCGGGAGCGGTGCTGGCGCCCCAGTGCTTGGCCAGGCCCAGGCCGAGCCCCACGCGCACCATGTCGCGGGGATACTGGGCCGAGGTGGCGATGAAGGCCGAGTCCGGGCGCTGGATGGCCTCGATGGCTTCGGGATGACCGTCGACGCTGACCAGCTTGATGTCCTGGCCACTGGCCTCGATGGCGATCAGGGCGCCCAAGGAGCCGATGTCGTTGACGCTGAACAGGCCGTCGAGATCCGGGTGGGCCTGGATAATGTTCTCGGTCACCGTCATGGCATGGGTCCGCTCCTGGCGGCCGTTCTGCTTGGTAACGATTTCGATGCTGTCGTACTCGTCGAGGGCGGCGGTGCAGCCATCGATGCGCTGCAGGATCGGCACGACCGGAATGCCGTCCAGCAAGGCCACCTGTCCCTCGCCGTCGAGCTGCTGGGCCAGGTAGTCGCAGGCCAGGTAGCCGGCGTCGTAGTTCTTGGAGCCCACGAAGCCGTCCACCGGGCCGTTGGCCTGGGCATCGATCGCGACCGTGGTGACGCCGGCTTCCTTGGCGGCCAGCACCGCCGTCTCGACACCTACTGAGTCGGCGGGGTTGAGCAGCAGGATGTCGATGCCCCGCTGGATCATGTCCTCGACATCGCTGACCTGCTTGGCGACGTCGTGGCGGGCATCGGTGATGATCACCTCGGCCCCCAGGCTGTCGGCGGCGCTCTCGAGCGCCTCCTGCATGGTCACGAAGTACTCGTTGTTGAGCTCCTGGAAGGACATGCCGATAGTCAGGGTGTGGTCATCTGCCACTGCGGTGCCCGTGGCCAGGGCGGTCCCGCAGGCGGTGACGAGAGCGGTCTTGCGGACGTGTGCTGTGATCTCGCTGATTTTCATGGTTGGCTCCAGGCTTGTTCTTGTCACGTTGTAAGGTGAAAGGGGGGCTGACACTGATTTTATGTTAACGTCAACATTTCGAAGGCTAGAAGGCTCTGTCTGACGGGTCAACGGGCCTTCGACCAATGTCTAGCTCCTTCAGTATTCCTTGTCAGTCGACGGCTGGCGGATCCACCGGATCTGTAAGTTCAGAATCTACGGAAACTTATAGTTCCGGATGATCGCCGAATCGAAAGAGTCATTCTTGCCGTTACGGTATCGGATGTCCTTCTTACATATCGAAATTGCTGGGCAGGACCACCATGTCGCGAATGGTCACATTGCGGGGGCGGGTCAGCATGTACATGATGGCATCGGCCACCTCGGTCGGTTCGATAATGCTGCCGGATTCCTTGGCCTTGCGCAGGTTCTCCTCCGGCCAGTCGGCGAGCAAGGCACTGTTGACCGGGCCGGGGGAGACCGAGGCGACTCGGATGCCGTGTTTCAGGACCTGACGGCGCACGGTCTGCACGAAACTGGTCATGGCCCACTTGGAGGAGGCGTAAACCGGCTCCCAGGGGACGGGAAAATGCCCGGCCACCGAACTCGTCACCATGATGTCCCCCGTGCCACGCTCGATCATGTGTGGCAGGACATTATGGACGTTCTTCATTACCACACTGACGTTCAGGCTCACCATCCGATCGATGGCGTCCGGGTCGGCATCGAGCAGGTCGCCACCGATATAGCTACCGGCATTGGCGTGGAAGATATCGAGTTGACCTGCCTTCTCCAGGACCCGGGACAGCAGCGTCGCACAGTCCTTCGGGTCGAGCAGATCGATGACCAGGGGAGTCGCGGCATCGCCGAGCTCCTCGCAGATCGCCATCAGAGCGGTTTCATCGCGGTCGATCAGTACCACACGGGCGCCCGACGCGATCATCGCCTTGACGCTGGCCAGCCCGATGCCCGACGCCGCTCCGGTAACGGCTGCCACCTTGCCAGTCAATTCATTCGCCATCTAGTTCTCTCCTTATATCGCCAAGTACCCCTAAGTGAGAGGTACCTTCGCTATCCACCGATTCGGTGGTGATCACTTCGGCCTGAAGCATGTGCTCGAGGCGTGTGTGAAGTGAGACGTTGCTGACGTCGATAAAATGTTAACGTCAACATTTGCAAAGATTAGGCACCCTTCAAAGCTAAATCAATGGTGTTTAGACCAATGTCTAGTGGGGAAGGAGAGGCTTGATCGGGCCCCGCTGGTGGTTGTATGGACTGACAACCGTGCCGAGCAGGAGTAACCTCATGCCCTGACGACATCATTCAGCCTATTCTGATCGGAGTGCGTCATGGACTGCCTGTTCTGCAAGATCGTCAACCGCGAGATTCCTGCCGACATCGTCTACGAAGACGACCAGGTGCTGGCTTTCAACGATATCAACCCCCAGGCCCCGACCCATGTGTTGATCGTTCCCAAGCGCCACATCGCCACCCTGAACGACCTCGAGCAGGACGATCTGGGGTTGGTAGGCCAACTGTCGTTCGCCGCCGCCAGGATGGCCAAGGACTACGGCTTCGCCGAAGACGGCTACCGGGTGGTGATGAACTGCAATGAAAAAGGCGGCCAGTCGGTCTATCATGTACATATGCACCTGATGGGCGGTCGACGCTTCACTTGGCCGGCTGGGTAGCCGGCGCTATGCGACAGCCATCGCTCTCGGGCATGACCTCGGCACTGTGTAGCAACACATGGTCACCGGGTCTGTCGCTTGAGTGAGTCGCGCGCCGAACCAAGCGTATGACGCATCGGTGCATCTTGATTTCGCTGCGAAGCCCCCGATCCTCGGGGGCTTCGCTTATGGCGGCCGTCGCCACGGCGCTGCTTACGAACAGCGGCGGCCTTCGCTACACTAGGTTCCGTCCGAAAAGTCGACGGGCGCAGACAGTTTTCGACAGAATCTAAGCCACGGAAATTTGCTCAGGATTCCCACCATGACGCGCCAGCTATCACGTGCCGACCGCCTGATCCATCAATTCGATACCGTGCTGCGTACCTTGGTGCCTCATGCCGCGCAGCCGGAAAGACCCTCGCCAGCGGGCAGCATCGCCGACGAGCCGATGACGGAAGCCGAGCGCGAGCATGCCGAGGGTTTGATGCGCATCAACCATACCGGCGAGGTATGTGCCCAGGCGCTTTATCAGGGCCAGGGGCTGACCGCCAAGCTGCCGGATACCCGCGAACAAATGGAACAGGCTGCCCAGGAGGAGATCGATCACCTGGCCTGGTGCGATGCGCGCCTGCAGGAACTGCATGGCCATACCAGCGTACTCAACCCCATGTTCTATGCGGCCTCGTTCGGTCTGGGCGCGGTGGCCGGTGCGGTGGGCGACCGGGTCAGCCTGGGGTTCGTCGCGGCCACCGAGGAGCAGGTCGGCCGGCACCTGGATGCGCACCTGCGCGAGCTACCCGTCGCGGACCGCCGTTCCCGAGCGGTGCTGGAGAAAATGCGCGAGGACGAGGCCCACCATGAGCGTTGGGCACTCGAGGCAGGAGGAACTCGCTTTCCCACGCCGGTGAAATTGGGCATGCGCCTGGTCTCCAAGGTGATGACCAACAGCGTCTACCGGTTCTGAGCCTCTCGCCCATGTCCGAGGATGTTCACCAGCGCTTCATCGCAATCGCTGAAGACTTGAGTCCGCTACTGGCCGATGCCATCGCGCGGGGCGGGCCGGTGGCGCTTCATGCCGACGATGCCCAACCCTTGGCTGAACGGCTGTGTCGGTCGGTGGCGGGGCAGCAACTCTCGGTGAAGGCCGCCCGCTCGATCTGGAGCCGCGTGCTCGACACGGCGGGCGATGTGCCGTTGACGGAATTCTTCATCGAGACGAACGCTGAGGCGATACGAGCCTGTGGTCTGTCTTCGGCCAAGACACACGCCATGTGTGCTATCGCGCAAGAGGCGCGGGAGGGCGGGCTCGAGGCTGATGCATTGCGCGCCCTCGATCACGCGACACGCTCCCGCCACCTTACCGCTTTGTGGGGGGTAGGCCAGTGGACCGCAGACATGATCTCGATCTTCTATTTCGGGGAGGAGGACGTCTGGCCCGATGGCGATATCGCTGCGCGCAAGACGCTGGAGCGGCTCACCAGCCCGCGACGCAAGACCGTGCGTACCGCCGAGCGCTTTGCCCCGTATCGTTCCCGTCTGGCACTCTATATGTGGCGTCATGTGGATGCACCGCCGGTTTGAGACGCCGATGCGGCATGCCTAAACGCACAAGGCCCGCGACATCGGTCGCGGGCCTTTGCTTATCAGAACTGCTGCTGTCAGTCGAGGTTGCGCGAATAGAAGATCTCGAGCATTTCCTTGCGCAGGCGGCTCTCGATATCGCGGGCTTCCTCGAAGGTCAAGTCGCGGCTCGAGGTGCCGAATAGGTAGTTGTTCAGCTCGAAGTCCTTGAGCAGCATCTTGGTGTGGAACATGTTTTCCTGGTAGACGTTGACGTCGACCATCTGATAGGCATTCTTGGTGTCCTCGGCCAGGTAGTCCTGGATCGAGGTGATCTCGTGGTCGATGAACAGCTTCTTGCCGTCGACGTCGCGGGTGAAACCGCGCACCCGATAGTCCATGGTGACGATGTCGGAATCGA
Source organism: Litchfieldella rifensis (assembly GCF_042646605.1). Lineage (NCBI taxonomy): Bacteria > Pseudomonadati > Pseudomonadota > Gammaproteobacteria > Oceanospirillales > Halomonadaceae > Litchfieldella > Litchfieldella rifensis. The sequence goes on from NZ_JBHRUG010000027.1 coordinate 286,315, forward strand.
AGCTGTGGATCAGGTAGTTCAACGCCTTCAACGGGCTGATCATGCCGCAGGTCGAGACATCGATGTCGAGACGGAAGGTGCTGATGCCGTTGTCCGGGTGAGACTCGGGATAGCTGTGCACCGTCACATGGCTCTTGTCGAGATGCCCGACCACGGTCTGCGGCAGCGGGCCGGGCCCCGGCTCGACCTGCTCCGGATTGGTTTCGTCGAGTTCGTGTTCGGCGATCAGGATGGTCACGCTGGCGCCATGGGGCTCGTAGTCCTGGCGGGCGATATTGAGCACATGGGCGCCGATGATGTTGGTGACATCCTTCAGGATCTGCGTCAAGCGTTCGGCATTGTAGAGCTCATCGATATAGTCGATATAAGCCTTGCGCTGCTCTTCGGTCTTGGCATAGCAGATATCGTAGATGTTGAAGCTCAGCGAGCTGGTCAGGTTGTTGAACCCGTGGAGTCGGAGATTATCGGTCACGTCCGAGCCTCCCAGTGTGGTAGATGAGTGCTACCCGACGAACCAGCGCCGGAACCTGCTTGGGCGTTCAATGCAAGAAAGGCGCGTATTATGCACATCCGAGGCGGGTGGCGCATCCGCCAAGGGCGATTTTTTTGCTGCCACGCTCGCCTTGATGAGTATGTGCCGAGCGCTGCTCAGTCTTCAACGATAGTGTAGGAATGTGACACCTCGACACCACCTCGGGCGAGCATGATCGAGGCGCTGCAATATTTCTCCGCGGACAGCTCCACGGCACGCTTGACCTGGGCTTCCTTGAGGCTGCGGCCGCTGATCGTGAAATGCACGTGGATCCGGGTGAAAACGCTGGGCGTCTCGTCGGCACGTTCGGCCTCCAGGGTCGCCACGCAGTCGCTGACCGGGGCACGGGACTTTTCCAGGATCTGCATGACGTCGAAGGCAGTGCAGGCGCCCATGCCCATCAACAACATCTCCATGGGGCGAGGCCCGGTATTGCGGCCACCATGGTCGGGCGGCCCGTCGATGACCACGCTGTGGCCACTCCCCGATTCGGCAACGAACTGGCGGCCATCGGTCCACTTGATGCTGGCTTTCATGGGCAGGGGTTCCTCGAGGACTAAAGGGAGAAGATAGAGGCGCAGCATAGCACCTCGTGGGGGATGGCTCAGCCCTGACGTTGGGCACGCAGCCAGCGGTCCAGTGTCTGCAGGCGCTGGGGCGTTCCCACATCGACCCAATGACCGCGGTGGTGGTGGCCGCCGACGCGTCCGGCGGCCATGGCCTGGCCCAATAGCGGTGCCAGTTTGGCGGGTACCCCGTCTTCCAGTTCCGCGACGAGGAGAGGATCGATCAGGCCCACGCCGGCATAGATGAGGCGCGGTTCGCCTTCGGCATGCAGACGGCCGGTGGCATCGAGGTGGAAGTCGCCGCGAGGATGGAAGGATGTCGTCTCGACCATGACCAGGGTGGCGAGATCGCCGGGTGTCAGGCTCAGCCGGTCGAAGGCAAGATCCGTCCAGATATCGCCGTTGACCAGCAGGAAGGGGGCCATCCCCAGCAAGGGCAATGCATGACGGATGCCGCCGGCGGTTTCCAGTGGCATGTCCTCACGGCTCCAGTCTATGCGGACGCCGTAGTCGGAGCCGTCGCCGAGCGCCTCGACAACCTGCTCGCCACGGTAACTGACATTGATCACCACCTCTCGGATGCCGGCCGCTGCCAATCGCTCCAGGTGGTGAACGATCAAGGGCTTGTCGGCCACCGGCAGCAACGGCTTGGGGCAGTGATCGGTGAGGGGGCGCATGCGCGTGCCGAGGCCGGCGGCCAGAATCATGGCCTTCATGGCGTCCCTCCGTCGCTGATGCCGCGGCATTGTAGCTCGCCACGCAGTGCCGGCGCGAAAGTCGTATCGAGCCAGACGCGGAAGTCGGCGAAGGCCGGCCACGGTGCCAGGCTGTCCTGCAGGTGAGCGAGGAAATGCGGCAAGCGGGACAGGTAGCCGATCTTGTGATCGCGAAGCGTCAGGCGGCAGAAGATACCCAGCACCTTGAGGGTGCGCTGAGCGGCCATGGCGTCGGCCTGGCGGCGGAAGATCCGGGCATCGATTTCGGCGGGCAGGCGGCCGTCACGGATGGCGTGCTGACGAAAGGTCTCGACCCAGGCCGCGAAGCGAGGTTCGTCGAAGCGGCAGTAGCGGCCACGCAGCAGCGAGATGAGATCGTAGGTCAGGGGGCCGGCCACGGCATCCTGAAAATCGATCAGGTACAGGCCGTCGTCGTGCACCATCAGATTCATGGCGTCGAAATCGCGGTGTACGACCACACGCGGTTGGTTCAGGGCGTCATCGATCAGCCGACGCCGCAGCGCCGGCCACTCGGGGGGTGGCGCGATCCCCAACAGGCGCTCCAGACACCACTCGGGGAACAGGCTCAGTTCCCGATCCAGTAACGCCTCGTCGTAGGCCGGAAGCGCCGTGGCCGGTGCCCGATTCTGGAGTCGTTCGAGCAGCTCGATGGCGCGCTCGTGCCATGCCAGGGTCGGAGGAGCGTCGACGCCGGCGAAATGCTGTTGCAATGCGCTGTCGCCGAGGTCCTCGAGCTCGAGAAAGCCGGCCTCCTGGTCGGCTTCGTACAGGCGCGGCACCGGCAATCCGGCCTGGTGCCAGTCTCTGGCAATGGCCACGAAGCGGTGACTGTTGTCACTCTCCTGGGCGGGAGGGGCATCCATCACCATGCGCGTATCGCCATCGGGCAAGGCCAGGCGGAAGTAGCGACGAAAGCTGGCATCACCGGCGGCCAAGCATAACGACACCTCGGCCGGCGCCAGGGCATGACGATGGGCGATCCAGTGGCGCAACCGGTCGAGTCGCTCGGTAGGGGCAGCCTGTGACATCCTCGTTCCTTGGTGATGGGCTTGGTTGACGGACTCACGATGGCGCCGCATGCTGAACCCCCGTTTGCCACGCCCTGAGCGGAGCATGCCAGGGAAGACGTGCGACGCGCGGTCTGTATAATACCGATTCCACTCGTCAAGGACACCGAGGAAGATGGGCAAGCGACTCTACTGGACTGCTTTGGCCAGCGTCATGGTAAGCGGTGCTGGCCTATTGATCAGCCCTGTACAGGCCGCCCCTCCGCCGTCGTTGCCCGCCGAGCGACTGGACTGGCAGGCTTGGGGCGAGGAGGCCCCACCCGATGCCGTGTGTCGCGGTCGTTACGTGGCTCCCGACTATCGGCTGGCGCCCGGCGATACCCCCTCTCAGGTGCGGTCGGCCTCCGATACCGCCTACTATGGCGCAAATGGCGAGACGATTCTCGGAGGAGAGGTCATCCTGCGCCGTGGCGAAAGTCAGCTCGAGGCGCCTCGGGTCAGAGTCAACGCCGAACGTGACCGCGCCTTCGCTTCTGGCCCGCTCGCGCTGCGCGATCGCGGGCTGCTGGTACGCGGCGATGCCGCCGAGATGGCGCTGGACAGCGATGCCGCGGAGATCGATATCGCCCACTATGTGGCCCATGAGCAACGCCTGCGCGGCGATGCCCAGCGCTTGCAACGCCTGGAAGACGGTCGTTACCGGTTGACCGAGGCCAGCTTCACCACCTGCGAACCGGGTAGTGACCTGTGGCGGCTGGTGAGCAACGACATCGTTCTCGATCGCGAGAGTGGTTTCGGCACCGCGCGCCACGCCCGCCTGGAGGCCGGCAAGGTGCCGGTCTTCTACTGGCCGTGGGTGCGCTTTCCCATCGACGACCGGCGCCAGACCGGTTTCCTGTGGCCGACGCTTGGCTTTTCCAGCGGCTCCTTCGACTATGCCCAGCCATACTACCTCAACCTGGCGCCCAACTACGATGCCACCATCACTCCGCGCTGGCTGAGCGACCATGGCCTGCTGTTGGGTGGGGAATTTCGCTACCTGTTCCCCAGCGATGCCGGCCAGCTCGAGGGCGCCTTCCTGTCCAGTGACGGTGGCGGCAGCGACAGTGACCCCAATGCGTCTGCGCGGCGTCATGAGGGCGAGGATCGCTGGTACATCGATTATCGCCACAACGGTCGCTTCTCACCGCGACTGCGCTATGACCTGCGTTATGGCGGGGCCAGCGACGGGAGCTACTTCGACGACTTCGGACGCAGCTTCAGTGAAACCGAGACCAACAGCCTGGCGCGCCTGGCACGGCTCGACTATCGCGGCAGCCTGTGGCGGCTCGAGGGTCGCGCGCAGGGCTATCAGAAGCTGGAAGATCCCCTGCTTGACCGTAAGAAGCCGTTCTACCGGCTGCCAAGCCTGACTGCCGCCGCCACCTGGCGTCAGGACAGCGGTTTCTACCAGCAGTGGGGCTCCAATGCCACCTACTTCTGGCGTGATGTCAACGAAACCCGTGTCCCGCTGCGCGAAGCCCCCGTCGGCACCCGTCTTCACCTGTCGCCGGCGGTAGGCTGGCGCACCGAGCCGAGCTGGGGATTCCTCGAGCCGCGCGTCGAAATGCTGCACACCGCCTACTCGCTCGACTACGGCCAACGCCAGACCGATCGTGCCACGAGCCTTACGCGCACGGTGCCGGTGTCATCCATCGATGGCGGCCTGGTCTTCGAGCGCGAGCTCGATATCGGAGGCGAGGGGTATCGGCAGACCCTGGAGCCCAGGCTCAACTACGCCTATGTGCCGGCTCGCGACCAGAGCGAGTTCCCCGATTTCGACAGCGACGAACTGGCGTTTTCCTGGAACCGGCTGTGGTCGCCCTATCGCTTCTCGGGCTCGGATCGGATCGGCGACCTCAATCGGCTCTCCTATGGCGTCAGCACCCGCTTTCTCGAGGACGACAGCGGCCGTCAGCGCGTTTCGCTGGGGGTGGGACAGGCGGTGTATTTCGATGATCGTCATATCGATATGGCGGGGGATCCCGATACGCTGCCCGCCGAGGACGACAGCACTCCCGAGCGCTTCTTTCGGTTCTACAACGCCACTCGCCCTCGCTCGCCGGTGGTGACGCGTCTCGACTGGCAGGTCAGCGAGCGTTGGAGTACCCGCTACGAATGGCTGTATGACGAGAACCTCGGCCGCACCGAGCGGACCTCCGTGGGGTTGGGATATCGTGATCCCCGCGGTCATGTGTTGAACCTTGGCTATCGCTGGCAACTCCAAGGGTTCGATCCGTCCGGTGATGCGGAGGACCGGTTGGGCTACGACCGCGAGGACTACGACGTTTCCTTCGCCTACCGACTCGATCCGCGTGTGGACATGATCGGTCGCTTCCTCTACGACAACACCAACGGCCGCGCCCTGGAACAGCTCGCGGGTGTGCAATGGAATGACTGTTGTTATGGTGTGCAGCTCGTATGGCGAGAATGGATCGAAGACAACGATACTGCCAATACCATCGAAGATGATTTCACCGATCGGGGTATCTTCCTGCGCTTCGTCTTCAAGGGGCTCGGTGGTGTGGGTCAGGAAGCCGACACCTATTTCGAAGAGGCCATTCCCGGCTATCGTGCCACGCTCTTCTGATACACCCCGCGGATAGCGGGGTATCGATGAACAACCGATATGAACGTGAACGAGGAATCTATGCGCAGTCGACTAATCGCCCCGCTGGGCCTGGCGCTAGCCCTGGCAGTGATGCCGCTGGCATCGCTGGCGCAGACCATCCAGCCGCTGGACCGTATCGTGGCGGTGGTCAATCAAGGGGCCATCATGGCCAGCGAGTTGGAGGAGCGTGTCGAGCAGGCGCGCAGTCAGCTCGCCGATCGTGGCATCGGTTCTCCCTCGGAACAGGCCCTACGCAGCCAAGTGCTGGATCGCATGATCCTCGAGGAGATCCAACTGCAGATGGCCAGAGAGGCCAACTTGAGTGTCGATGACACCGAGCTCAACCGGACCGTGCGCGGCATTGCCGAGAGCAATGGTATGAGCCTGGAAGCATTTGCCGATGCCCTGGAAGCCGACGGCCTGACCTTGGCCGGGGTGCGTGAGAAAGTGCGGCGCGAGTTGCTCATGCGCGAACTGCAACAGCGTCGCGTGGCCAGCCGTGTCAACGTCACCGATCGTGAGGTCGATCGTTACCTGGAGCAGCACGGCGCCACCCAGGATGCTCGCTACCGCCTGGCCCATATCCTGGTAGCCTTGCCCCAGTCGCCGAGCGATGAACAGGTCAGCGAGGCCCAGGCCAAGATCCAGCGGCTCGCCCGCGAGCTCGAGACCGGCGCCGACTTCGCCGAGCTGGCCGCCGCCGAGTCCGATGGCGGTCAAGCGCTGCAAGGCGGGGATCTGGGCTGGCGCAGCGGTGGCGAGGTTCCCAGCATCTTCGCCGAGGTCGTGCCGCAGCTCGATGTCGGCGAGGTCAGCGAGCCGCTGCGCAGCCCCAGTGGCTTCCACCTGGTCAAGGTCGTCGACCGGAAAGGGGGGACCCAGCAGTCGGTAGTCCAGGAATACCGCGCCCGGCATATCCTGATCGAGACCAATCCCAATCGCGATGAGCAGCGCGCCGAGGCGCTGGCCAACCAGATTCGCCAGCGTCTGGCCGCCGGCGAGAGCTTCGCCGCCCTGGCCCAGGAGTTCAGTGACGATCGCGGCAGTGCACTGAGCGGCGGCGAACTGGGCTGGGTGCGCCCGGGGCAGACGGTGCCGGCCTTCGAGGAGGCCATGAAGACACTCGAGGTGGGGGAGATCTCGCAGCCGGTGCGCTCGCGCTTCGGCTACCACATCGTCGTCGTCGATGAGCGTCGCCAGCAGGATGTGACCCGCGAGGCGCAACGCCGTCAGGTACGCGATACCCTGTTCCAGCGCAAGGTGAACGACGAACTGGAAGCCTGGATGCAGGAAATCCGCGCCGGTGCCTTCATCGACAAGCGTCTCTAGGTGGCCTTGATGTCTGTTTCCTCTCGCTCCCGGCCGCTGGTGGTGCTGACCACCGGTGAACCGGCCGGCATCGGTCCGGAGCTGGCGCTGATGCTGGCGGCCTCCGGTGAGGCACTGCCGGCGACGCTGGTCGCGGTCGGCGACCCCGCTATGCTGGCCGAGCGAGCGTTGGCGCTGGGGCTCGCCGTCGAGCTCGACGTGATAGCGCCCGAGGACGAAATTCCCGCGCCACGCCCGGGAGTGTTGCCGGTGTGGCCGGTACCGCTGCGCGTACCGGCGCGCGCTGGGGTGCTCGAGCCGGCCAATGGCGAGTACGTGTTGGAAACCCTCGATGTGGCGATCGCCGCCTGCCGTGACGGCCGGGCCGGCGCCATGGTCACGGCCCCCTTGCACAAGGGAGCGATCATCGACGGTGGCCGCCCCGGCTTCACCGGGCATACCGAGTACCTGCGCGATGCCTGCGGCGTCGAAGAGGTAGTGATGATGCTGGCCACCGATGCGGCGCTGCATGGCATCGCGGCTGGCGGGCCCCGGTGCCCGCTGCGTGTGGCGCTGGCCACCACACACCTGCCGCTGCGCGAGGTCGCCGATGCCATCACCGCCGAGCGTCTCGAGCGCGTACTGCGGATTCTCGATGGCGACTTGCGGCGTCACTTCGGTATCGCTGCGCCACGCATCGTCGTCTGTGGGTTGAATCCGCATGCCGGCGAGGATGGCCATCTGGGGCGTGAAGAACTCGATGTCATCGCGCCGACTCTGGTGCGGCTTCGCAGGCAAGGGCTCGACCTCGCCGGCCCGCTGCCGGCGGATACCCTGTTCACTCCGCGCCATCTCGAGGGCGCCGATGCCGTGCTGGCGATGTATCATGACCAAGGATTGCCGGTATTGAAGTACGCCGGTTTCGGTCGCGGTGCCAATATCACCCTTGGCCTGCCGATCGTTCGCACTTCGGTGGACCATGGCACGGCGCTGGACTTGGCCGGGCAGGGCATCGCCGACCCGGGCAGCCTGCAGATCGCCGTGACACTCGCCGCCGAGATGGCGTCTCGGAAAGGCTGAGTGTCGGCATCGACCCACCGTTTCGCCATGTTGATTGTCTTGCCATTGCAGCCGTCAGCTAGAAAGGACACCTTACCGCATGTCATCTCGTCCCCCGGTGCACCGGGCTCGAAAACGCTTCGGCCAGAATTTTCTGCGCGATCCCGGCATCATCTCGCGGATCGTGCGCGCCATCGCCCCGCGCCCCGGCGAGCGTCTGGTGGAAATTGGCCCTGGCCAGGGGGCCTTGACCGAGCCATTGCTCGATGCCGCGGGCCATCTGGAGGTCATCGAACTCGACCGCGACCTGATTCCGGGGTTGCGTGTGCAGTTCTTCAATTACCCCGGGTTCGTGATCCACGAGGGCGATGCCTTGAAGTTCGACTTCCGGGCCCTGCAAGGTGATGGCGTTCCGCTGCGGGTGGTCGGCAATCTACCCTACAACATCTCCACACCGCTGATCGTGCATCTGTTGCAGGCGCGGGGAGCGGTCCAGGACATGCATTTCATGTTGCAGAAGGAAGTCGTCGAGCGGCTCGCGGCCAGCCCCGGTGGTGCCGACTGGGGACGGCTGTCGGTGATGGCCCAGTACCACTGCCGCGTCGAATCGCTGTTCGTGGTGCCGCCCGAGGCCTTCGTGCCTCGGCCCAAGGTCGAGTCGGCTATCGTGCGGCTGACACCGCACGCCGAGCGGCCGTGCCCGGCCGATGACGAAACCCTGTTGTTTGAACTGGTGCGCCAAGCGTTCTCCCAGCGCCGCAAGACGTTACGCAACAACCTCAAGGGGCGCATCGAAGCCAGTGCCTTGGAGGTGCTGGAGATCGATCCCGGGCGCCGGCCGCAGACGCTGTCGGTGGAAGAATTCGTGCGTATCGCCAATCATTTGGCAGGAGCCGTGTGATGAATGAACCTGTCGATGAGCTGTCGGCGGCCATCCGGGTGCACGTGGTGCCCGAATATCGCGAGGAAGAGTCCTCGTCGTCCGAGCAGCGTTTCGTGTTCAGCTACACCATTACCGTGCACAACCATTCGGCGCATAACGTGCAGCTGCTAGCCCGCTACTGGAAGATCACCCAGGGCAGCGGCAAGGTACAGGAGGTGCGCGGCAAGGGGGTGGTCGGCAAGCAGCCACTGATCGGTCCTGGACAGACCTTTCGCTATACCAGCCGTGCGGTGCTCGAATGTCCGGTGGGGGTGATGGAGGGGGCCTATACCTGCGTCGACACCCGGTCACAGCAGGCCTTCGAGGTCAGGATCCCGCCGTTTCGCCTAGCAGGCCCCAACCAGGTGCATTGACGGTGTCTCCTCGCCCTGCAACGCTTGAGTTCAAGCGATGGATTCATGCCATGAGAAAGGAACATCATGACCACATACGTGATCGGTGACCTGCAGGGGTGTCACACCGAGTTCCTGGTGCTGCTCGACAGACTGGCGTTCGACCCCGCGCGGGACCGGCTGTGGCTGGTCGGAGACCTGGTCAATCGGGGCCCCGATTCGCTGGCCTGCCTGCGCCAGGTCATGGCTCTCGGCGACGTGGCGCAGGTGGTGCTGGGCAATCACGATCTTCACCTGTTGGCCGTGGCTCGCGGTGGTGCCGAACTCAAGCGCAAGGATACCCTGACGGCGATCCTCGAGGCGCCGGATCGCGAGGCGTTGCTCGATTGGCTGCAGTCCCGGCCGCTGCTGGTGACGGAAGACGACTGGGTGATGACGCATGCCGGGTTGCTGCCGCAGTGGTCGCTGCCGCAGGCCGTCGCATTGGCCAAGGAGGTGGGACAGCGGCTGGCAGGTGAGTCCAGCGGTGCCTTTTTCGAGCAGATGTATGGCAATGAGCCTGCGTGCTGGCGCGATGATCTCGATGGCATCGCACGGCTGCGGTTCATCGTCAACGCCTTCACGCGCATGCGTTTCATCGATGCCCGGGGCCGCCTGGATTTCTCCGCTAAAGAGGGACTGGAGTCGGCACCGCCCGGCTTCGCGCCCTGGTTCACCTATCCGCGCTGTGACGATCCAAGAATCCTGTTCGGTCATTGGGCCGCCTTGGGCGGTCGCACGCCGGCGAGCCGGGTGCGTGCCGAGGCGCTCGACACCGGATGCGTCTGGGGCGGTTCCCTGTCGGCCCTGAACCTGGCCACCGGTGAGCGCGTCACGGAGCCTCGCCATCCTCGTCAATCATGATTCATCATCCGCTATGCTTGTCCGGCGAATGCCGCAGGAGAGTACCCCATGAGCCAGACTGCCTTCGACCATCTCGATCCTGCCACCCTGGCCCAGTGGCTGGATGCCGGGGAACCCCTGACCCTGGTGGACATCCGCGATCCCATGAGCTTCGTTCAGGGGCATATTCCCGGTAGTCGCCATCTGGACAATACCAGCATCGCCGCGTTACTCGACGAGACGCCCCGCGAGCGCCCCGTGGTCGTGGTCTGTTACCACGGCCACTCCAGCCAACAGGCGGCGGCGTGGCTGGCTGGGCAAGGCTATGTCCAGGTCTACAGCCTGGATGGGGGCTTCACCGATTGGGCGGTGCGTCACCCGGCCCATGTTGCGGGGTAGATGACCATGACCCAGGGCGACCCGCGCCTCGTTGGCCTGGAGGTCTACCGGGTGGGCGGTGCGGTACGTGATTCACGCCTGGGGTGGCCGGTCTATGACAACGACTGGGTCGTCGTCGGCGCGACTCCCGCGGACATGCGGGCGCGGGGATTCAAGCCGGTCGGGCGTGACTTTCCGGTATTCCTGCACCCCGAGACCCATGAGGAATATGCCCTGGCACGCACCGAGCGCAAGCAGGGGCACGGTTATACCGGCTTCGCGGTGTATGCCAACCCCCAGGTAACCCTGGAGGAAGACCTGGCACGGCGCGATCTGACCATCAACGCCATGGCCGAAGACCGGGCCGGCCACCTCGTCGACCCCTATGGCGGGGCGCATGACCTGGAGTCCCGCCTTCTGCGCCATGTGTCGCCGGCCTTCGTCGAGGATCCCCTGCGCGTGCTGCGCACGGCACGCTTCCTGGCCCGCTATCAGAGCCTGGGGTTCGCCATTGCCGAGGAAACCCGCGCCTTGATGTGTCAGCTCGCCGAGGGCGGTGAGCTCACGCATCTGGTCGCCGAGCGGGTCTGGGCCGAGACCGAGAAAGCCCTGGGTGAACCTCATCCCGAAGCCTATTTCCGGGCATTGAGCGACTGCGGTGCGCTGGCAATACTGATGCCGGAACTGGCATGCAACGGTGGGCGGCTCGAAGCGGCGTTGGCTCGCCTGCACCGCTTGCCGGAGGAGGACGGGCCGTGGGTGCGCTGGCGATGGGCGAGGTTGTGTGAGCACCTCGGCGATGACGAGCGCCTACGGTTGGGCGAACGCTTGCGTCTGCCGCGGGCCTATGCCGAGCTGGCGCATCAGACCGCGCTGACACGGCGGCTATGGTTGTCGGCTCGCGCTGGCGAACTGGATGGCGCTCGGGTGCAGGCCTGGTTGGATGGCATTGATGCCTGGCGGCGAAGCGAACGGGTGACGCCACTGATCTCGCTGGTCAGCCTTGAGGCCCCATCCCTGGCTACCGACCTGGCGCTGGCCTGGCGCCTGGCCGCCCAGGTCATGCCCCGGACGCTGCTCGGGGAGGGCTTCAAGGGCAAGGCGCTGGGGGCAGAGTTGAGCCGTCGCCGCCGCGAGGCGATCGACGCGGCGCTGAACGATAGCGACGCCCGGTGAGCGGCGTCACGCCGCCCGCGAGATGACGCGTCCTTGCCAGATGAAATCCACCGGCCACAACGCCTGATCGTCGCAGCGGAAGGTGTCCCACAGCTCGGCATAGGGAATACCGCTGATCGGGTGAGGGGTCTCGGGAAGCAGTTCCGCCAAGGGCCGCAGCACGAAGGCATGGCGACCGATTTCGTCTCTCGGCAGCTGAACGCCATCGACCTCGCCGGTCAGTTCGCCCACCGTCAGCAGGTCGATATCCAGCGTGCGGGGACTGAACTTGGGACTGTCGGGGCGTCGTCCGTTGGCATATTCCAACCGTTTGCACCACGCCTGCAGTTTGCCTACGGAGAGTCGGCTGTCGAACACCGCCACCAGATTGTAGAAATTGCGACCGTCCTCGAATCCTACCGGCTCGCTCTCGAAGACCCGCGATACCCAGAGGTCGCCGAAGTGTGCCTGCAGCGCGTCGAGGCATACGCGGACATGGTGCTCGCGGTCGATATTGCTGCCGATGCTGACTACCACCCGGGACATCAGCACTCCCCTCGTTCGATGCAGACGCCCACCGCGGAGGCGGTGGGTATGGCGCCGGGCTTGCGTACCGTCAGACGCAACCAGGAGATGGCGAACTCCTCGCGCAGCACCGCCGCCAGGCGTTCGGCGAAGGTTTCCACCAGGCCGAAGGCGTGTTCGTCGGCGAAGGTGCCAATACGCTCACTAATGGCAGCGTAGTTCAGTGTCAACGCCAGGTCGTCATCCCGCGCGGCGGGGCGGATGTCGGTAGCCAGCTCCAGGTCCAGCACCAGACGCTGCTGGATGCTGCGTTCCCAGTCATAGACCCCGATGACGGTGTCCACGGCCAGTGACTCGATCAGCACGCGATCCATATCGGATTCTGTCCCCTTTCATTGTGCCCCGGAAGGTAATTACCCGATTGTACGGCACCCGGCGCCCGCACGGTAGGAAGCGCTGGCTATCGCATGCGCGCCTCGCCTGGCAGAATCAAGACGTCTTGCCGGAGCCCCGAGAACGCTGCCATGCCATCCTTCCCCTTGTTGTCCACGACCCTCATCCTGCTGATGGCGGGCTATTTGAGCGGCTCCTGGCTGGGGGCGCTGACCGTATGCCGCCTGGCGAGAGTGCGTGATCCTCGCTTTGCCGGCTCATGCAATCCCGGTTTCTCCAACGTGCTGCGACTGCACGGCAAGCGTCTGGCGTTGGCGACGCTGGTGCTGGATGCGGCGAAGGGGATGCCGGTGCTGTGGCTGGCCAAGGGGCAGGGGTTGCCGCCTTGGGCGCAGGGATTGGTTGGGCTGGGCGTGTTGCTGGGGCATAGCTATCCGCTATGGCATCACTTTCGCGGTGGCAAGGGGGTGGCCAGTGCCTTCGGCGTGCTGCTGGTGCTGACGCCCGCGGTAGCGCTGAGCTGTGCCGTTTGTTGGGCGCTGCTGGCCTGGCGGGTGCGAACCGCCGCCATCGCTTCCTTGGCCAGCGCCACTCTGGCTCCTTTGCTCAGCTTGTGGATGGCGCCCGACTACGTGCTGGTGATACTGGTCTTTGCGCTGCTGGTGCTGGCGCGTCATGTATGGAATATCCGTCGCCTGGGCCGCGGTCGTGAACCCCGACTGGACGAAGGCGCGACTGCGCGACGCGATGAGAGGGGGGATTAGGCCCGGGCCGCCGTGACCGTAAAGAGCGCGATCATCGCCCCGTCGGGGTGCATTGAGGACTGGCGGGCGGCTCCAGCTCAGCCAGTGGCCAGCGCGGTACGGCCTGCATGGCACTGCCATCGCGCTCGCCGGCCAGCAGGCGCTGGGCTCTGTGACCGTAAAGAGCGCGATCATCGCCCCGTCGGGGTGCATTGAGTACTGGCGGGCGGCTCCAGCTCGGCCAGTGGCCAGCGCGGCACGGCCTGCATGGCACTGCCATCGCGCTCGCCGGCCAGCAGGCGCTGGGCTCCCACATAAGCGATCATCGCCCCGTTGTCGGTGCAGAAGCGCCCACGCGGGTAGAAGGCCGTGGCGCCGCGCTTGGCGATGGCTTCGGCCAGGCGTTCCCGTAGCCTGGCATTGGCACTGACGCCACCGGCCACCACCAGGCGCTTGAGCCCGGTCTGGTCGAGTGCGCGGCGGCACTTGATCACCAGGGTGTCGACCACGGCGTCCTCGAAGGCGCGGGCGATATCGGCGCGTCCCTGGTCGTCGAGCTCGCCGGCTTCACGCAAGGCCCTGGCGGTGATCAGGGTGTGCGTCTTGAGTCCCGAGAAGCTGAAATCCAGGCCCGGCCGGTCGGTCATCGGTCGCGGAAAACGAAAGCGCCCGGGGTCGCCGCGTTCGGCCAGGCGCGCCACGGCGGGGCCTCCCGGATAGTCGAGATCCAGCATCTTGGCGGTCTTGTCGAAGGCCTCGCCGGCGGCATCGTCCACCGACTCGCCGAGCAGGCGGTACTGCCCCAAGCCCTCGACTTCCACCAACTGGGTATGGCCGCCGGAGACCAGCAGCGCGACGAAGGGGAACCGGGGGGGAGCGTCCTCGAGCATTGGCGCCAGCAAGTGGCCTTCCATATGGTGTATGCCGAGCACCGGGACGTTCAGCGCGCGGGCCATGCCATGGGCGGTGGCGGCCCCGACCATCAAGGCGCCGACCAGACCGGGACCGGCGGTGTAGGCGATACCGTCGAGGTCGTGGCGAGTGAGCCCGGCGCTGGTCAGCACCTCCTGGATCAGCGGCAGCAGCTTGCGAGTGTGGTCGCGGGAGGCCAGTTCCGGTACGACGCCGCCGTATTCGGCATGCATGGCGATCTGGCTGTAGAGGGCGTCGGCCAGCAGGCCGGTCTCCGTGTCATAGAGGGCGACGCCGGTTTCGTCGCAGGACGTCTCGATACCCAATACGCGCATGTGCATGATGCCCCGCAGATCATCTGACAAAATCCCCATTCTACGCATTTTCCAGCCTCGCGGGCAGGGTGGTATTTGCAAAGGCTCGAGGGGAGGACTACAATATTGTGCGCTGTAAGACTGGGTCGTGCACCCGGGGCTCCATTCGTCTTTCGCTTCTCCTTCGCTATCGCGGTCTGCCACGCTTGGCAGCACGAGCGTCTGGCAAGCCGCAGTCGGTGGCCTTCAAGGGTGTGCGTTCAAACCGAACTCATGATTTCAAGGTAGGTGAGTGCTTAATGCCTTCTGTCAAAGTACGTGATAACGAGCCGTTCGACGTCGCTCTGCGTCGCTTCAAGCGTTCCTGTGAAAAAGCCGGTGTTCTCTCCGAAGTGCGTCGTCGCGAGCACTACGAGAAGCCGACTGCCGAACGCAAGCGCAAGGCGGCAGCGGCCGTCAAGCGTCACGCCAAGAAACTGCAGCGTGAGCGCAAGCGTTTCGAACGGCTGTATTGATCCGTACTGGAGATGGCTTGGGTGTAATCGCCCTGTCGTCTCAAGAGGGACGCCAAGCGGCCGCCTTTCGGTGGCCGTTTGTGTTTTCCCGCCTTCTTGATGCCATTGCCCGCCCTTCGTCATTCAGGACAGTGTTCCGCCTATGGCCGGTCAGATCCCGCAACGCTTTATCGATGATCTGCTCGCTCGGGTCGACGTGGTCGAGGTGGTGGGGGAGCGTGTCACGCTCAAGAAGAGCGGACGCAATTATTCCGGGTTGTGTCCCTTTCACCAGGAGAACACGCCGTCGTTCACCGTCAGTCAAGATAAGCAGTTCTATCACTGCTTCGGCTGCGGTGCCCATGGCAATGCGTTGCGCTTCCTGATGGAGTACGACAACCTGCGTTTTCCCGAGGCGGTGGAGCAACTGGCTTCCCGCCAAGGGATGGAGGTGCCGCGGGAGGGTGGCGATGACCCGCATGCCCTGGCGCGGGAACGGAAGCGCAAGGAGGGGGTCAATCTGCTGGAGTTGGCGGCGAGCTTCTTTCGCAGCCGTTTGAAGATGCCCGAGGCTGAAGCAGCCCGCGCCTATCTCTCGCGGCGCGGCCTCTCCGCCGAGGTGCTGGCAGATTTTGGCGTTGGTTATGCGCCGGACGACTGGGAGGCGCTCAAGCGCCACCTCGGCGAGCAGGGAATTCCCGAGGCGGTGCAGATCGAGTACGGCTTGCTGGTTCATCGCGAGGACAGTGGGCGCAGTTACGACCGTTTTCGCGATCGGGTGATGTTTCCGATTCGCGACTTCAAGGGACGCACCATCGCCTTCGGGGGCCGGGTGCTCGGCGATGCCAAGCCCAAGTACCTGAATTCACCGGAAACACCGGTGTTTCACAAGGGGCGCGAGCTGTATGGCCTGTACGAGGCACGCCAGGCCGATCGCCACCTCGAGCGAGTGCTGATCGTCGAAGGTTACATGGACGTGGTGGCACTGGCGCAGTTCGGGATTCGCAATGCGGTCGCTACGCTAGGCACCTCGACCAGCGAGGAGCACCTGACGCGGCTGTTCCGGCTGGTGGGAGAGGTGGTGTTCTGTTTCGATGGCGACAGGGCGGGGCGTCAGGCGGCCACGCGTGCGCTCGAGACGGTGCTGCCACTGATGATCGATGGTCGCCAGGCGCGCTTCCTATTCCTGCCTGAGGGCGAGGATCCGGACAGCCTGGTGCGGCGCGAAGGGGCCGATGCCTTCCAGGATCGCATCACTTGTGCCAGCCCGTTGTCGGAATTCCTTTTCGAGCAGGCGGCAACCGGCCGTGATCTGGCGCGCGTGGAGGATCGCGAGCGCTATGCAAGCCAAGTGCTGAAGGCGCTGCAACGCCTGCCGGAGGGCATGCTCAAGACGATGCTGCTCAGTGAGTTGGCCAAGCGCACCGGGGTCGAGCAGGCGCGCTTCCAGGCATTGCTGGTCCCCGCAGAACCGGCCGAGGACGAGCGTCACGAGCCGCCGCCCGCTGTCGAGCTGCCGGCGGGTTTGCCGGCGAGCAAGGTGGGGAGGCGGCCTGGAGCGCTGGGACTGATTGGTCGCACGCTACAACTGCTGGTGCATGAGCCGCGTCTGGTCGAGCGGTTGCCAGAGACGCTGGACTGGTGTCCCACCGGCGATCCCGACGGGGCGCTGTGTGCGGAGGTCATCGGCCTGTTGCGGGCGGGAGGTTACCGTAGCACCCAGGTGTTGCTGGCGCACTTCCATGGCCGGGCCGAGGGGCAGCGATTGGTCGCACTGGCGCGCCGTGAGTTGCTGATCCCGCGGGAGGCTCGTGCCACCGAGTTGGATGGTCTGGTCGAACATTTTCGCCAGCAGTGGTCACGCCAGACACCGCAGAGCGAGTTCGATGACCTGCTCTCCAGGGAGCGGAGCGGAGAGCGGTTATCCAGGGAAGACCGGGAGCGGCTCATGGAGTTGCTGACCACGCTCAGCCGTTGAGCGTGGGCGCAGGAAGCGTCGAGATCGAGCGAATCGGCTGCAGGGTTGAATTGTTGACTGTTATCACCATCTAAAGAGCATACGTTCGATTGAACCGGCAGCGAATGCAACCAAATAAATTAACACACCTGAGCGTCGGCGCAAATGGAGCGCTGGCGGATGAGCACGGTAAGCCGCTATACTGATTGGCTTACGGTTTTTTACCGTCTACACGTTTGGGTGCTTCATTCTTCTTCGTCGAGATAGGGTTTCTATGGCTGGAAATGCGCAGCAGCAGTCACGTCTGAAGGAGTTGATCGCGCGAGGCAAGGAACAGGGTTTCCTGACCTATGCCGAGGTCAACGACCATCTTCCTGAGGATATCGCCGATCCGGATCAAGTGGAAGACATCATTGGCATGATCAACGACATGGGTATCAGCGTCGTTGAAGAAGCCCCCGATGAAGACACCTTGATGATGGCCGATCACTCCCCGGACGAACATGCCGCCGAGGAGGCTGTGGCCGCACTCGCCGCGGTGGAGAGCGATGTCGGTCGTACCACCGACCCGGTGCGCATGTACATGCGCGAGATGGGGACCGTCGAGTTGCTGACTCGTGAGGGTGAGATCGAGATCGCCAAGCGCATCGAGGAAGGCACTCGCGAGGTGATGTCGGCGCTGGCCTACCTGCCTGGCGCGGTGGATTCGATCCTCGAGGCCTATGATGCCACGCAGGACGAGGAGGCCCCAGGGCGTCTGTC
Source organism: Litchfieldella rifensis (assembly GCF_042646605.1). Lineage (NCBI taxonomy): Bacteria > Pseudomonadati > Pseudomonadota > Gammaproteobacteria > Oceanospirillales > Halomonadaceae > Litchfieldella > Litchfieldella rifensis. Next base: position 303,964 of record NZ_JBHRUG010000027.1, read on the forward strand.
CGACCTGTTCTCCGGCTTCATCGACCCTGACGAGGGCATCCCCGGCGTGGCGGAAGCCGAGGTGCCGGAAGCCGAGGTGAGCGACGACCTGGACGCCGAGGACGCTGGCGATAGCGAGGACGATGAGGACGACGCCGAGGACAGCACTGCCAGCGAAGGCGGTCCGGACCCGGAAGAGGCCAAGGCGCGTTTCGAGCAGATCCGCGAGCAGAACGAACTGGCCAAGGCGGCGATTGACAAGCATGGGCGCGGCTCCCGGGAAGCCAACGAGGAACAGGCGCGTCTGGCCGAGCTGTTCTCGCCGATCAAGCTGGTGCCCAAGCATTTCGAGCGTCTGGTCGGTCAGGTGCGTATCAGCGTCGAGCAGGTGCGCGAGCAGGAAAAGGTCGTCATGCAGGTCTTCGTCAAGAAGGGCAAAGTGCCGCGCAAGACCTTCATCAAGTCGTTCCCGGGCAACGAGTCCCGCCGCGACTGGATGGATGAGTTCCTGACCGCCAACCCCAAGTTCAGCGAGCGTCTCGAGCCATTTCGTAACGATATCGCTCGGGCCCAGCGCAAGATCGCCTTCGAGGAGGACCTGGTGCAGTTGCCCGTGGCCGAGCTCAAGGAGGTCAACCGCAGGCTATCCATCGGCGAGGCCAAGGCGCGCCGCGCCAAGAAGGAAATGGTCGAGGCCAACTTGCGCCTGGTGATTTCCATCGCCAAGAAGTACACCAATCGAGGATTGCAGTTCCTGGATCTGATCCAGGAGGGCAATATCGGCCTGATGAAAGCGGTGGACAAGTTCGAATATCGCCGTGGTTACAAGTTCTCGACCTATGCCACCTGGTGGATTCGTCAGGCCATCACGCGCTCGATCGCCGACCAGGCACGCACCATCCGCATCCCGGTGCACATGATCGAGACCATCAACAAGCTCAATCGCGTGTCGCGGCAGATGCTGCAGGAAATGGGGCGCGAACCGACGCCGGAAGAACTCGGCGAGCGCCTGGAGATGCCCGAGGACAAGGTGCGCAAGGTGTTGAAGATCGCCAAGGAGCCGATCTCCATGGAAACGCCGATCGGGGACGACGACGATTCGCACCTCGGGGACTTCATCGAGGACGGCACCATGTTGTTGCCCATTGACTCGGCTACTGGCGAGGGCCTGATCGAGGCAACCCGCAACGTACTGGGTGGCCTGACCGCGCGTGAGGCCAAGGTGCTGCGCATGCGCTTCGGCATCGACATGAACACCGACCATACTCTCGAGGAAGTCGGCAAGCAGTTCGATGTCACCCGCGAGCGAATCCGCCAGATCGAGGCCAAGGCGCTGCGCAAGCTGCGTCACCCGTCGCGTTCCGAGCCGCTGCGTTCTTTCCTGGACGAATAGTCGCTGGCACGCAAAGGCGTGTGAAACCATCGCCGACAAGACGCCCGCAAGCTTGGCTTGCGGGCGTCTTGTCATTGGGCCTCAGGGCCGTGCTTGCCAGCGGCGTACCAGCATGACCAATTCGATTATCGCAATCAGGATCAGGCTGTAGCCGAGCAGTTCGGTGACTTCCTCGACGATGTCCTTGAACGTGCGTGCGTAGTTCTCGGCGAGAATGGCGATCCACAATTCGCTGCGCCCGAAAAGGCGTGAGAAGACGTAAGTGACCAGAAAACCGCTGGCGAACAGCCCGAAGGAAAAGCTGTCGGCATAGTGCTCGAACTCGGCAAGGAATTCACGACGCCTACGGATCACCAGGAGCAGGCTGGGCAGTACCACCAGGGTCACCAGCACTTGCCAGGCGCCGTCGAAGACATGGGTATCGAGATGGGCATCCTGCTCGCGGATGAGGGAGGCGAGCAGGAAAGCGAGCATCAATAGTGTCACCGAGGGCAGTGCCTTCAGCACCTGACGGACATACAGCAGCAATGCCACCCCCAAGGCCAGCAATAGCGTCTGGGTGAATTCGGTAAAGCCGATTTCCGTGAAGTGGGTTTCGCTCAGATCGCGGGCTTCGTAGTCGACGCCCTGCATCAGGGCGGTGACGAACAGGATGTACAGTAAAGCACGCAGGCAGGTGGCACGAAAACTGATGGTATTCCTGGAAGGTTGGGGCATAGGCGGGTCCGTCCGGCAAGCCAAGTAAAATTAAGTCGTCCCTGAATTTTACCGTCCTCGTGATGGGCTGTGCTACCCAACCTCCTTGGGTATGCTGCGCCTGGCCTCTTCTACCAACCAGTCGTGCACGGCGCGTACGCGTCGGTCATCGAGTGCGCCTTGGGCATGCACGATTCCGTAACGCTTGCCGGTTTCCACACGCTGCGGGAAAGGGGCGATCAGGGCACCGTTCTTGAGTTCGTTGGTGATCAGTGTCTGGCGGGCGATGGCCACGCCCATGCCGGCGATCGCCGCTTCCATGGTCAACTGATTGCGGTTGAAGGTATAGCCGCGACGCACATTGACATGCGGTGCGGCGATGGCGCGCAGATAATGTTCCCATTCGGCATAGTCGTGGCTGCCGCGCCAGGCGGTCACGTCGTGCAGCAGCGGGTAATAGGCCAGGTCCTCGGGGCGCTGCAGGGGCGGCTTGCCACGCAACAGGCCAGGGGCGCAGACCGGAAAGATCACTTCGTCCATCAGCGGGGTGATCTGCAGTCCCGGGTAGTGTCCATCGTTAAGGTCCAGGGCCAGGTCGAAGTCGCCATCGCGCAGCGAGATGTTGCTGTCTTCGGCGGCCACGTGCAGTTCGATGTCGGGAAACCGGGCCTGGAGGCGAGGCAGTCGTGGCATCAGCCATTTGGTCAGAAACGAGGGTACCGAGCGGAGTCGAAGGATGCCGCTCATCACCCCGGAACGCAGGCGCTTCACTTCCAGCCCCACCGATTGATAGGCCTCGTCGACGACGGCTGCCAGCCGGCGCCCCTCGTCGGTCAGTTCCAGTTGCCGGGGCAGGCGCCGGAACAGCTTGAAGCCCAGGCGCTCCTCGAGCTGTTTGATCTGTTGGCTGACCGCTCCCGTGGTGACATGCAACTCCTCGGCGGCGCGGGTGAACGACAGGTGACGAGCGCTGATCGCAAAGACCTTCAGCCAGGCATGGGTCTGGGCATTGAGAGTGCGGTTCATGGTTTAGTCATTCTAAACAAAGGACAAGTAATTCTCGGTTGTCGGTACGGCGATGTGGGACCAACATAGCGTAAACGCCCGGCAAGGGCACTATCGAAATCGTGTCGGTTTAGCCAGATTGATGTACGGCACGCGGCATATGGCGACGAAGCGCCCAACGGCGCCCCGAGGTAAGCATCATGTCCATCAGTGTGTTCGACTTGTTCAAGATCGGTGTCGGGCCATCCAGCTCGCATACCGTGGGCCCCATGCGGGCAGCCTACGATTTCGTGCAGTCGTTGCGTGAACGGGAATTGCTCGAGCGCGTGGCGCGTATCGAAGTGCGGCTCTATGGCTCGCTGTCGGCCACCGGCATCGGGCATGGCACTGATCGTGCGGTGGTCATGGGCCTGATGGGAGAGCGGCCGGACCGCATCGATCCCAGCATCATCTCGCCGTGTATCGAGGAGTTGCTCGAGTCCCAGACCCTGCTGCTCGACAACCGGCTGGCGATTTCCTTCCTGTGGAGTCGCGACATGCAGCTGCTGGAAGAGAACCTGCCCTATCACCCCAATGCCATGCAGCTGATCGCCCATGGCCATAGCGATGAACTTCATCGCAACACCTATTATTCGGTGGGTGGCGGGTTCGTGATCGATGAGGCCCAGGCTCAGACGGGTGACTTGGACACCGATACCACATCCTTGCCCTACGATTTCAACAGTGCCGCCGAACTGATGGCGCTGTGCCAGATGCATGACCTGCGCATCAGCGAGCTGATGCTGGAGAACGAGAAGGCCTGGCGAGACGAGGCGGAAATTCGCGCCGAGCTGTGGCGCATCTGGGAGGCCATGCAGGACTGCGTCGAGACCGGCCTGCACAATGAAGGGATTTTGCCTGGCGGATTGAACGTCAAGCGACGTGCCGCGGCGCTGCATCGTCGCCTGCTGGCAGTGGAGGACAGCCCTAGCCTGATCGCCTCGACTTTCTCGGCCATGGACTGGGTCAACGTCTTCGCTCTGGCGGTCAACGAAGAGAATGCCGCCGGTGGGCGCATGGTCACGGCACCGACCAACGGCGCGGCCGGTATCATCCCGGCGGTGCTGCACTACTACATGAAATTCCAGCCGGGTGCCAGCGAGCGCGACGTGGTCGATTTCCTGCTTGCTGCTGGAGCGGTGGGAATTCTGTGCAAGAAGAACGCCTCGATTTCGGGAGCCGAGGTCGGCTGTCAGGGCGAGGTGGGGTCGGCCTGTGCGATGGCCGCGGCCGGGCTCGCCGAGGTCATGGGGGGCAGCGTCGGTCAGGTCGAGAATGCCGCCGAGATCGGCCTAGAGCATAACCTGGGCCTGACCTGTGATCCGGTCGGGGGCTTGGTGCAAGTGCCTTGCATCGAACGCAACGCCATTGCTTCGGTGAAGGCCATCAATGCGGCGCAGATGGCGCTACGTGGCGATGGCGAGCACTTCATATCGCTGGACAAGGTGATTCGCACCATGCGCGACACCGGGCGCGACATGCAGGACAAGTACAAGGAAACCTCCCGCGGTGGTCTGGCTGTGAATGCCATCGAATGTTGACTCGCTGACTCGATTTCTCTCTCGTATCAACCCCTTGGGCGCCTGGAACGGCGCCCTTTTTTTGTGCCGGCCTAGGATGAGGCGCTCCTGTAATGGCGGACGGGGAGCCTTTCGTCGATATGCGCGACCAGAAAATCGACGAACTGGCGCACCTTGGGCGACAGGTGACGGTGGCGAGGGTAGACCGCCCAGACGGCGGTATCGGTGTGCTGGAAGGAGTCCAGGACCGAGATCAGCTCGCCCGACTGGAGATAGGGCTCGACGTAGTAGTCGGGCAGTTGGGCCAACCCCAGTCCCTTGAGAGTGGCATCCAGAATGGCCGGGCCGGAGTTGGCCTGCCAGCGGCCGTTGATACGGATCTCGCGGCGTTGGCCGTGGACCTCGAACAGCCAGCTATCGCGGGAACCCAGCAAGCAGCGATGACTGGCCAGCTCGGCCAGGCTATGGGGGCGGGGGACCTGCTCGAAATAGGTCCGGGAGCCGACCACATACTCGTGTCGTTCGCACAGGCGCCGGGCGATCAGCGTCGAATCCTTGAGGACGCCCATGCGGATGGCGATGTCATAGCCCTCGTCGATCAGTTCCACCTGGCGATTGGTGAAGTGCATGTGTACCTCGAGTTGTGGGTGCAGGCACTGGAAGTCGTTGACCAGGGGGGCAATGTAACGCTCGCCGAAGGTCGTCGCCGAGGTCAGGTTGAGCACGCCCTTGGGTTTGGATTGCAGGTCATTGATGGCGGCTTCGGCCTCGCGAAAGCCGTCGAGTAGATGGCGGCAATGCTCGTAGTAGAGGGCGCCGGCATCTGTCAGACGGATCTGTCGCGTGGTGCGATACAAAAGTTGAGTATCGAGCTGGTTCTCCAGTTGGCCGACCAGGCGGCTGATATGCGAGTTGGAAACCTTCAAGTGGCGTGCCGCCGCGGAAAAGGTGCCCAGGCGCACCACCTCGGTGAAGGCCTCGATGCGATCCCAGCGTTGCATGCGTATCGTTCTCCTTCTGAATTATTGCTAACAGGCAATAATCTTGTGAGTCTAACCCGGTTTATCCCCCAGTGCGGGCTCGCCTAGACTGCAAACATGATGTCGCGCGCCGGCAGTGTCGATCTGTGTCGCTATCAGTCACTTGCCGGCACCGGCTTGAGCCATTGATCGCCGTTTTACTGATCGGGAGAACCTGATGAAATCACGTGCCGCTATCGCCCTGGAAGCCGGCAAGCCGCTGGAACTCACCGAGATCGATGTCGAGGGTCCCAAGGCCGGCGAGGTACTGGTCCAGATCAAGGCCACCAGCGTCTGTCATACCGACGCCTATACCCTGTCCGGGGCCGATCCGGAAGGCCTTTTTCCCTCGGTGCTCGGCCATGAGGGTGCCGGTATCGTCCAGGAAGTCGGCGAGGGGGTCACGAGCCTCAAGCCCGGCGACCATGTGATCCCGCTGTATACCGCCGAGTGCGGGCAGTGCAAGTTCTGCCTGTCGGGCAAGACCAACCTGTGCGGCGCGGTGCGCGCCACCCAGGGCCAGGGGCTGATGCCCGACGGCACCTCGCGCTTCTCCGTGGACGGCAAGATGCTGCACCACTACATGGGCTGCTCGACCTTCAG